>CANJJS010000020.1 GCA_947474705.1 Acetobacteraceae bacterium
ATTTCACGACCATCAAACACATGGCACACAACCTGCTTCGAAGGCCGTCCGGCAAGGACTCGTTCCGCCTCCGCAGGAAGGTCGCCAGCTGGGATGTTGAGTTCCTCGCGGGCCTTATCACGGCGTGATTCGTTCACCCGATTCGCCTAGCTTCGCCCCAGGCGCGATGGTGCCACAAACGACAAGGAACAGGAGCTCCGCCAGCGGGTGCAAGAGCAGGCGGACATCGCGCGGATCGTCGATCGTGGAGGTGCTCCAGAAGGATCGAGAGGTGGGACTTTTCAGACGGCAGGGCATGGGCGGCGGACATGGCATGGGACTCCGAATCCAAACATGCCACATCGAATCAACCAAAGGTCGTGTTGTCTACCCTCTGTAACTTGAGTTCGGAGCCCTGGACCCGAGCGCAACCCAATGGACAACCCCATCCCGAAAATGCGAACTGACCCCGCACCCAAACCGCAGGGACCAACCACCCCATGACCAACCAGATGCGCGGCCTGGATTTCGACCTTGGCGAGACCGCCGATCTCCTCCGCGACCAGGTCGAAGCCTTCGCCGCCGACGAGATCGCCCCCCGCGCCGCCGCCATCGACCGCGACAACGACTTTCCCCCCGACCTCTGGCCTAAACTCGGCGCCATCGGCCTCCTGGGCGTTACCGTCGCGCAGGAATACGGCGGCGCCGCCATGGGCTACCTGGAACACGTCGTCGCGATGGAGGAAGTGAGCCGCGCCTCCGCCTCCGTCGGTCTGTCCTACGGCGCCCACTCCAACCTCTGCGTCAACCAGATTTTCCGAAACGGCAACGAAGACCAAAAACGGCGATATTTGCCGAAACTCGTCTCCGGCGAACATGTCGGCGCCCTCGCCATGTCGGAACCCGGTGCGGGGTCCGACGTCGTGTCGATGCGGCTGAAAGCGGAGAAAAAGGGCGATCGTTACGTCCTCAACGGCACGAAAATGTGGATCACCAACGGCCCCGACGCCAACGTCCTGGTCATCTACGCCAAAACCGATCCCGACGCCGGCTCCCGCGGCATCACCGCCTTCCTCGTCGAGAAAACCTTCAAGGGTTTTTCCACCTCCCCAAAACTCGACAAATTGGGCATGCGGGGATCCAACACCTGCGAACTCGTCTTCCAGGACTGCGAAGTCCCGGAAGAAAACGTCCTGGGAACGATCGGCCGAGGCGTCAATGTCCTCATGAGCGGCCTCGACTACGAACGCGCCGTGCTGGCGGCGGGACCCCTTGGCATCATGCGGGCTTGCATGGACGCCGTCGTCCCCTATATCCACGAACGCAAGCAATTCGGACAGGCGATTGGCGAGTTCCAGCTCATGCAAGGCAAAGTCGCCGATATGTACACCACCATGAACGCCGCCAGAGCCTATGTCTACGCCGTCGCCAAAGCCTGCGACCGCGGCCAGACCACGCGGAAAGACGCCGCGGGCGCGATTCTTTACGCCGCCGAAAAAGCCACCTGGATGGCGCTGGAAGCCATCCAAACATTGGGCGGCAACGGTTACATCAACGACTACCCCACCGGGCGCCTGTTACGAGATGCGAAGCTCTACGAAATCGGCGCCGGCACCAGCGAAATCCGCCGCATGCTGATCGGCCGGGAATTGTTCGCGGAGACCGCCTGACATGCCCGTCATCGAAAGCGTCGTCGATCGCCGTTCCGCCAGCTTTCAGGCGAACCGGCAGGCGATGGAAATCGTCGTCGCCGACCTGAAAGCCCAGGCCGAAAAAACCAGTCTGGGAGGGGGAAAAACCTCCCGCGACCGCCACGTCTCTCGCGGGAAATTGTTGCCCAGAGACCGCATTCAAACTCTGATCGACCCCGGCTCGCCCTTCCTGGAAATCGGCCAACTCGCCGCTTACGGCATGTATGGCGAAGACATCCCCTCCGCCGGGATTATCACGGGCATCGGCCGCGTCTCCGGCCGCGAGTGCATGATCGTCGTCAACGACGCCACGGTCAAAGGCGGCACCTATTACCCCGTGACGGTGAAAAAACATTTGCGCGCGCAGGAAATCGCCGCGCAAAATCGGCTCCCCTGCATCTACCTCGTCGACTCCGGCGGCGCCAACCTACCCAATCAGGACGAGGTCTTTCCGGATCGCGACCATTTCGGCCGGATTTTTTACAACCAGGCCAACATGTCCGCCGCCGGGATCGCGCAAATCGCCGTCGTCATGGGCTCCTGCACCGCCGGCGGCGCCTATGTCCCCGCCATGTCGGACGAGGCCGTTATCGTCCGTAACCAGGGCACGATCTTTCTCGCCGGCCCCCCGCTGGTCAAAGCCGCCACCGGCGAAATCGTTTCCGCCGAGGAGCTCGGCGGCGCCGACGTCCATTGCCGCGTCTCCGGCGTGGCCGATCATTACGCCGAAAACGACGCCCATGCCTTGGGCATCGCCCGCGGAATCGTCTCCCATCTGAACACCGTCAAGCCGGTATCTCTCGCGTTACGAAAACCCGCGCCACCGCGTTACGACCCAGGCGAAATATACGGGATCGTCGAGGCCGACCGCCGCCGCCCCTTCGATATCAGGGAAATCATCGCCCGCATCGTCGACAACAGCGAATTCGACGAATTCAAACGCCTCTACGGCGCCACGCTCGTCACCGGCTTCGCCCATATCTGGGGCATGCCCGTGGGCATTGTCGCCAATAACGGCATCCTGTTCAGCGAGAGCGCGCAAAAAGGCGCCCATTTCATCGAACTCTGCGCCCAACGCGGTATCCCCTTGGTGTTTTTACAAAACATCACGGGTTTCATGGTCGGCAAAAAATACGAAACCGGCGGCATCGCCAAGGACGGCGCCAAAATGGTGACCGCCGTTGCCACCGCGAACGTCCCAAAATTCACCGTGATCGTCGGCGGTTCCTTCGGCGCCGGGAATTACGGCATGTGCGGCCGCGCCTACAGCCCGCGCTTCCTGTGGATGTGGCCGAACGCGCGGATCAGCGTCATGGGCGGCGAACAGGCTGCCAGCGTGCTCGCCACCGTGCGCCGCGACAACATGGAAGCCCGCGGACAAACCTGGCCCGCCGAAGACGAAGAAGCCTTCAAAGCCCCGATCCGCGAGCAATACGAAGTACAGGGCCGCCCTTACTATGCCACCGCCCGACTCTGGGACGACGGCATCATCGACCCCGCCGACACGCGCCGCGTCCTGGGGTTGAGCCTGTCCGCCAGCCTGAATGCCCCGATCGAACCGACCCGGTTCGGCTTGTTCCGGATGTGAGGCCGCGATGTTCCGCAAAATCCTGATCGCCAATCGCGGCGAAATCGCCTGCCGCGTCATCGCCACAGCGCGGCGCATGGGCATCGCCACCGTCGCGGTTTATTCCGAGGCCGACGCGAACGCCCGGCACGTCGCGCTGGCGGACGAAGCCTGGCCAATCGGCGCCTCGCCCGCCCGCGAAAGCTACCTGGTGGGCGACCGAATCATCGAAGCCGCGAAACAATCGGGTGCCGAGGCGATTCATCCCGGCTACGGTTTCCTGTCGGAAAACGCCGATTTCGCCGACGCCTGCGCCGCCGCGGGGTTCGTCTTCATTGGCCCGCCGGCCTCCGCGATCCGCGCCATGGGCTCCAAATCCGCCGCGAAAACCTTGATGGAAAAGGCCGGGGTGCCGTTGGTGCCAGGCTATCATGGCGACGACCAGGACCCCGCGCTGCTCGCGTCGGAAGCGGAACGGATCGGCTATCCCGTACTGATCAAGGCCTCCGCCGGGGGCGGCGGCAAAGGCATGCGCGTCGTCGAAAGCGCCGCCGAATTTCCGGCCGCTCTGGGCGGGGCGAAGCGGGAGGCGGCGGCGTCGTTCGGCGACGATCGTGTGCTGGTCGAGAAATATCTGACGCGTCCCCGGCATATCGAAATTCAGGTGTTTTTCGATACGCACGGCGCGGGCGTGTCATTGTTCGAGCGCGATTGTTCCATTCAACGCCGCCACCAGAAAGTGCTGGAGGAAGCGCCCGCGCCCGGCATGACCTCGGAACGGCGCAAGCAGATGGGCGACGCGGCGTTGGCCGCCGCGCGCGCGGTCGGATACGCCGGTGCCGGAACCGTCGAATTTATCGCAGAAGACGAAAAATTCTGGTTCATGGAAATGAACACAAGGTTGCAGGTGGAACATCCGGTGACCGAAGGGATCACCGGTCTCGACCTGGTGGAATGGCAACTCCGCGTCGCCGCCGGCGAACATTTGCCGCTGACCCAGGATCGGATCCAGTTGCGCGGACACGCGATCGAGGCGCGGATTTACGCGGAAGATCCGGACCGGGATTATCTGCCCTCGATTGGGACGCTGGCGCATTTGCGGCAACCCGAGACATCCGCGGATGTCCGTGTCGATACCGGTGTGCGTCAAGGCGATGCCATAGCGCCGTACTACGATCCCATGATCGCCAAGCTGATCGTTTGGGGACCGGACCGGGATGCCGCGGCCCGGCGCCTGGCATCGACGTTGCGGGACTACGAGGTCGTGGGGGTATCCACAAATCTCGCCTTGTTGCGCGCGATCGTTTCGGCGCCAGCGTTTCTGAGCGCCGATCTGGATACCGGATTCATCGGACGGCATATCCGGCCGGAACCCGACACCGCGGAGCCGGATGCGGTGTCCATGGTGGCTGTGGCTCTGACACTTCTCGATGGGTCGCGGCCCGGTGAACCCGCCGATCCCTGGGATGTCGCCGATTCATTCCGGGTGAATCTGGAGGGCTGGCGGGAGATTCAACTCCGGTTCGGCGGCACGACGCGGACGGTCCGAGCCTCGCCCGGCCCGGACATTGCCTATCGCCTGACAGTCGACGGCCACGCCTGGGCTGCGCGGGCGGTGCCCGGCGGAGTCAGCCTGGACGGCATTTCCCATCGGGTCTCGGTGGCGCGGCGCGGGGATGAGCTGACGGCGATTCGGGACGGGCGGAACGCCGTGTTTGAGGTCGTCGATCCTCTGGTGCCCTTGGGCGCCAAAGGCTCGGGCGACGATCGGGTGGTGGCGCCAATTCCCGCGCGGGTGACGCAGGTATTGGTCGCGGAGGGCGACGTCGTGACCAAAGGGACGCCGCTGATCGTCCTGGAGGCGATGAAGATGGAGATCACGCTTCCCTCGCCGCGCGACGGGACGATTGGCGTTGTTCGTTACGCCGTGGGCGATATGGTCGAGGAAGGGACGGACCTTGTTCAGTTCGCCGCGAGCCCGGCCGGCGCCGAAAGCGCCTGACCGGGCGGGCGCGGCTTATCCCGCGCCACGCAACCGCGGGTCGAGCGCGTCCCGGATGCCGTCGCCCAGAAGGTTGAATGCCAGAACCGTCAGCGTGATCGCGCCGCCGGGGAACAGGACCAGCCACCACGGCGGCACCAGACCGGCGTTCAGGGAGTCGGCCAGCATGTTGCCCCAGGTTGGCGTTGGCGGCGGAATGCCGACGCCCAGAAACCCAAGCGAGGCCTCGATCACGATCGCCACGCCCAGATGGGTGGTGGCAAGGATGAGGTAGGGAGCGACGCATTGCGGCAGAATGTGCCGCAGCATCATCCGGACATGGGAGGCGCCCAGGCCGCGAGCGGCCTCGACGTAGGACATTTCTTTGAGGGAGAGGACGACGGAACGGATCACGCGGCCGCCGAAGGGTATTCGGGTGATGGCGATCGCGACGATGACGGTTCCGAACCCCGCGCCGAGCGCCATGGATATGGCCATCGCCAGGATCAGGTCCGGAAAGGACTGCAGGAACTCCATGATCCGTTGGCTGTACAGATCGAAGCGTCCGCCGAAATATCCGCAGGCGAGGCCCCAGAAGGCACCGAACGTCGTCCCCAGCACCACAGCGGATACGGCCACGGTCAGGGAGGCCCGGCTGCCATAGATGACGCGGGCCAGCGTATCGCGCCCGATCTGGTCGGTGCCGAAAACGTGCTTCTCGCTCGGCGGTTTGGTCATCGCGCGAAAATCGGACTTCAACGGCGGATAGGGTGCCAGCACTGGCGCGGAAATCGCCATGATCACGATCAGCGCCGCGACGATCCCCCAGAACGCCGACAGGGGAGACCGGCGCGCGAACGTCGACAAGGCCTTCCCGATCCGCCGCGCGCGGCCCGGATGGGAGATGTTTTCGACATCGTCGATGGGTGCCGCCGCGTCGCTCATTGGTAACGGATCCTCGGGTCGAGCCAGGCGATCGTCAGATCGATCAGGATATTCAGAAGGACAAACACGCTCGCGTAGATGAACACGAGGTTCTGCATGACGAAGACATCGCGTTCGTTCACCGCGATGAACATGGCATAGCCAAGGCCGGGCGTGGCGAAAGCGCGTTCCACCGGAATCGAGCCCGCGAGAACGAAGCCCAGCAAGATGCCCGACAGGGTGATCACCGGCAGGAGCGCATTGGGAAGCGCGTGGAACGCGACCACCAGCTTGCCGCTGACGCCTTTGGCGCGGGCCGTGCGGATGTAATCCTCGCGGATGACTTCCAGCAGGCTGGAGCGCGCCATGCGGGCGATATAAGCGGCCTGCCCAAGGCCGAGCACGATCGCCGGCGGCACGACAACCTGAAGATTGCCCCAGGGGTTTTCAAAGAAACCGACATTGGTCAGCGGCGGCCGGTAGCCGAACCAGAACAGCATCGCCAGCACGACCAGCATGCCGATCCAGAAGCCTGGCACGGCGAGGAACAGGATGCTGACGAAGCGGGCGATGTTATCGCCGATGCTGTTTTGGCGAAGCGCCGACACCAGGGCGACGGGAATGCCGACCAGCCAGGAAATCAGCACCGAGAACAGCGCGATTTCCGCCGTCAGCGGTCCGCGCCGCAGCAGCATGTCGGCGACGCTTTCCGACCGGAAGAACGAATGTCCGAAGCTGCCGTTCAGGATATCGCGGATCCAGTGCATGTACTGCACGGTCAGCGGGTCGCTTAACCCGAGATCCGCCATGTAGCGAGCACGGTCGGCGTCGGAGAGCTTTTGCAGGCCCTCCGGCCCGAACACGGCCAGAAGCGGGTCTCCTGGGAGAACCCGCATGATAACGAAGACGACGATCGAGACGCCGATCACCGTCAGCAGCCCGTACGCCAGCCGCCTCGCGATATATCGATACATGGTGTGGCTGGCGCCTTTACCTGTTCACTCGGCGCCTTCGACGATCCGGATGTCCCGCACCGCCCCATCGCCCAAAGCCGCCAACGCCGCCTGATACCCTGGGCTGTCATGCGCGGCAATCGCGGCGGCGACGGATTCGAACTCGATCAGCACCGTGCGTTCCGTCTGGCCGGCCTCGTAGACCTTGGCCGGCGCGCCGCGCACCAGGAATTTGCCGCCCGCGGCGGTAATCGACGGGCCCGCGAGTTTGGCATAGGCCGCGAGCTTGTCCGGGCTGGAGATGGAACGATAGACGCTGAACCAATAGGCTTTGGCCATGGGATGAGTTCCTTCAGTCGATATGTGGCAGATCCTGGTCTCGCGTTTCCCGGCCCAGAGCCATCGCCAGGATGCTCAACGCCGCGAAGCAGGTCATGATGGCCGCCGCGGTGCTGAATTGCCCGCCCAGCATCGGCGTGACAAGCCCCGCGATGAGAGGACCGAAGCTGGTGATGACGCGGCCGCTGCCATTGCAGAACGACACGGCGGTCGCGCGCACATGGGTCGGGAACAATTCGGGCAGATAAACCGCGTGGCCGGAGAACACGCCGAACACGAAATATCCGAAAATCGGCAGCAAATACGGATACAAATCCCAGGTTTGGACGCCGAGATACATATAAAGGCCGGATGCCATCGCGCCGACATTAAAGAACACGATGGTCGCCCGCCGCCCGATCGCGTCGGCGATGAACCCGAAGGTCGCGTAGCCAAAGATGCCGCCCAGGCCCCAAAGGGTCATGCCGTGGCCGACATAGGGCGCGCTGGCGGCGCCGACGATGCCGGCCTTTTGCAGCAACTGTGTCTGAATGGTCGGCAGCCAGATCTGGCTGGTCCAGATCGAAAGGAGTGTCCCCAGGCAGAACATGACCCCGATCAGGGTGCTGAACCGCATCTCCTTGGTGAAGAGTTGTTTCGGCGCGAACATGAGGAATTTTTCTTCGGCCGCGGTCCGGCTTTTCGCCGCCTGCAATTCCAGGCGGCGGGCCTGTACGTCGCGGAAGCGTTCCGGTTCTTCCATGCCGCGGCGGATGAACAGCAGCACGATCGCGGGCAGCACGCCGGCGATCATGACGTAGCGCCAGCCGTATGGGCCAACATACGCGAAGATCTGGCCGGCGATCAGGTTTCCGAAGGCGCCGCCGGTCATCATGATGCCCAGCACTTTGGCGCGTTGTTCGGTGTTGAAGGCCTCGGCGACCAGGGGGATGCCGACGACGATTTCCGCGCCGGTGCCAACGCCCGCGAAGAAGCGGAAGAACCCAAGCATATAGGTGCTGGTGGCGAGGCCCTGGAGGCCCGTGAACAGGCCGACCATGATCACGCTCAGCGCCAGGGTGCGGACGCGGCCGATATAATCGCCGACGATGCCGAAGAAGAAGCCGCCCAGCGCCCATCCCAGCAGGCCGACCATGCTGAGCCAGCCGCCGGTCTGACCGATTTCGGCGATGGTTGGGTTCCCGCCCAGAAGCTCCGTCACCGCGGGCCGCAGGACGATGTTGAACAGGCCGAAATCGGTGCTGTCCAATGCCCATCCCAGCCAGGCGACGAGGAACACCATCCATTGGTAATGGGTGATGTCTTTAATCCAGGCCAGGCTCCAGGCCGACGTGCTCGACGACGCGCTCATGTCCTTCTCCCCCGTGGCGTCTCTGATGGACGCTCGCGCCGCAAGTCTAGGCATGGGAGGAAGAAAGTTACAATCGCTCGCTGAGACGAATCGCGACCCGGCAGCCGGTGCGGATGGCCGCGGTCAGCAGGCGGTAGCCGGGGGCCTGTTCCGCCTGGTTGTCGAGGGCGATGTCGCGGTGTTCGCGTTCTTCGGCGCGGAAGGAGTCGAGGGTTTCGCGCAGCGCGGTTTCGGACGCGGGCAGGCGGTCCAGTTGATCGGTGTAGTGGGCGTCGATGGTTTCCTCGACCGCGACGGTGCAGGCCATGGCGGCGCGTTCGCCCATGGCGGCGGTGATGGCGCCAAGGGCGAAGCCGGCGATGTGCCACAGGGGGAGCAGCGCCGTGGGCCGGACCCGGCGATCGGCGATCAGGCCGTTGAAGGTTTTTAAATGCGCCTGTTCCTGGTCGCGCATGTGGCGCAGCAGCGGGGCTTTCGCGCTATTGCCCAGGACGGCGAGTTGTCCGGCGTAGATGCGGGCGGCGCCATACTCCCCCGCGTGATCCACCCGGATCATGCGGCGCGTGGCCTGGGCCTCGGGTATGTCTCCGGGAAAGGTCATGCGCGAGGTCTCCGGATCGTGGCCCAGAAGGCGAAAGTGGAGAATGCGGTGGCGAGGATTAGGTTCATCTGGGCCATGGAAACGGGCAGGCCGCGGAGAAGATAGGTCGGATCGTCGCAGGGTTTGGCGGGGGCCGCGGGCATGCGGGCGAGCATGTCGGCGATGGAACCTCCGCCGCTGAATTTCGGCGCGGCGCATTGGGGCAGGGGGGAGGGCCACCAATGGAATTCGACGCCCACATGGATCGCGCCGAGGACGGTGCCGGCCAGCATGGCGATGGCGGTGAGGCCAAACGCGGCGCGGGCCGGTTTTCCGGGCCAGATCGCCGCGAGGAAGCCCAGACCGGCGACGATCCGATACGGCCATCGCTCCCAAAGGCACAAGGCGCAGGGCACCAGCCCGCCCCAGGACTCGGACCCATGGGCGATTCCGAGCGCCAGGGCCGCGACCAACGCGGTGGTGAGACCGAGTACGCGATCTGACGAAACAGCCATGGCCGCCATGTGCTCTTGGCGGCGCCGTGGCGCAAGGGCCACTGAAAGATGCCGGTCGCGGCGTTCGGCGGTTACTTACGTGGTTTTAAGGGTTGTCAGGTTTTCGGGCCGCGAGCCGCGAGCCGCGCGCTTCGCGGGTTGGCTTTTCGTTGGCTCTGCCTGGACCTTGGCCCAGGTGTCGCGGAGGCCTGTGGTGCGGTTGAAGACGGGGCGGGATGGGGTGCTGTCGCGGTCGCGGCAGAAATAGCCGAGGCGTTCGAATTGCACGGCGGCGCCGATGGGCGCGTCCGCCAAGGCGGGTTCCAGCAGGCAGTTCGACAGGATTTCGACGGAGGCCGGGTTCAGGTCCGCCATGACATCGCCTTCCGCGCCGGGGTTGGGGTGGGCGAAGAGGTGATCGTAAAGCCGGACTTCCGCGGTCACGGCATCGGCGGCGGCGACCCAGTGCATGGTGGCCTGGACTTTGCGGCTGTCGGGGGCGTTGCCGCCTTTGGTGGCGGGGTCGTAAGTGCAGCGTAGCGCCAGGATTTCGCCGTTGGGGCCGCGGTCGATGCCGGTGCAGGTGATGAAAAAAGCGTAGCGCAGGCGAACTTCCTTGCCGGGCGCGAGGCGGAAGAATTTCTTCGGTGGGTCTTCCATGAAGTCTTCGGCTTCGATGTAGATCTCGCGGCCGAAGGTTACTGTACGCGTGCCGGCGGACGGATCGTCGGGGTGGTTGATGGCCTCTAATGTTTCGGTCTGGCCCTCGGGGTAATTTTCGATAATCACCTTTAATGGTCGCAGCACGGCCATGCGGCGTGGCGCGGCCGGGTTCAGCGTGTCACGGATGGCGGCGTCGAGTTGCTGGACATCGACGGTGCTGTAAGCGCGAGCGACGCCGATGCGGCGGACGAATTCTCGCAACGCGGCGGCGGGGACGCCACGGCGGCGGATGCCCGCGATGGTCGGCATGCGGGGATCGTCCCAGCCGGAGACATGATTTTCCGAGACCAGCCGCGTCAGAATCCGTTTCGACAGCACGGTGTAGGTGATGTTCAGGCGGGCGAATTCGTATTGGCGCGGGCGCGAGGGGGCGGGGATGTTGTCCAGCAGCCAGTCGTAGAGGGGTTTATGGTCCTCGAATTCCAGGGTGCAGACGGAGTGGGTGATGTGCTCGATCGCGTCGGACTGGCCGTGCGCGAAGTCGTAGGTCGGGTAGATTTTCCAGGCGTCGCCGGTGCGGGGGTGGTGAGCGTGCAGGATGCGGTAAAGGACGGGGTCGCGCAGGTTCATGTTGCCTGACGCCATGTCGATTTTCGCGCGCAGGACGCGGGCGCCGTTGGGGAATTCGCCGGCCCGCATGCGGCGGAACAGGTCCAGGTTTTCGTCCACGGACCGGGTGCGGAAGGGGCTGTTCTGGCCGGGTTCCGTCAGGGTGCCGCGCTGGGATCGCATGGAATCGGGCGGGGTGTCGTCGACATAGGCCAGGCCCGCGTGGATCAGGTGCTCGGCCCAGTTGTAGAGCTGCTCGAAATAGTCGGAGGCGTAATAGAGGTGTTCGCCCCAGTCGAAGCCCAACCAGCGGACGTCGCGCTGGATGGAGTCGATGAACTCCTGTTCTTCCTTGACGGGGTTGGTGTCGTCGAAGCGCAGGTGGCAGGCGCCGCCGAACTCGGCCGCGACGCCGAAATTCAGGCAGATCGACTTGGCGTGGCCGAGATGGAGGTAGCCGTTGGGTTCCGGCGGGAAGCGGGTCGCGACGGTTTGGGTCCGCCCGGACGCAAGGTCGGCGCGGACGATATCGCGGATGAAGTCGGTGGTCTCGGACATGCGGAGGGAACCCAGGGGCAGTGCGGGGGGCCGGTCTACCGGTCCCGCAGCTTCGGGTCCAGCGTATCGCGCAGCGCGTCGCCAAAGAGGTTGATGCCGAGGACCGACAGCATGATCGCCACGCCCGGGAAGATGGCGATCCAGGGGGCGGTGGAGGCGTATTCCTCGGCGCCGCCTTGCAGCATCAGGCCCCAGGCGGGGACGGGTTCCTGCACGCCCAGGCCCAGATAGGACAACGACGCTTCCGCGAGGATGGCCTGGCCGACGAAGGCGGTGACCATGATCAGGAACGGCGCCATCACGTTCGGCGCCATGTGGCGCAGGATGATGCGGACATGGCCGTATCCCATGGCGCGGGCGGCATCGACGTAGGGGACTTCGCGGATGACCAAAGCGGCGGAGCGGACGACGCGGGCGCAGCGGGGAATCAGCGGGATGGTGATGGCGATGATGACGTTATGCACGCCGGTGCCGAAGATGGAGACGATGGCGAGGGCCATGATGATCAGCGGGAAGGCCATGATCACGTCGAAGACCCGTTGCAGGATCATGTCCCAGACTCCGCCGAAATAGGCGCTGCCGACGCCGAGGACCAGACCAAGGATGCCGCCGACGAAGGCCGATGACAGGCCCACGATCAACGCCGTGCGGGCGCCGAAGACGATGCGGCTGAACAGGTCTCGCCCGAACTGGTCGGTGCCCAGCAGGTGGGTGAGCGAGGGGGGCTCGGTCATGGCGGCGAAGTCGTTGGCGGTCGGGTTGAAGGGCGCCAGGGCCTCGGCGAAGAGTCCGGTGATGGCGATGACGACGACCAGGAACAGGCCGAATGTGCCCAAGGGCTCGCGCCGGAGGAAGCGGAGGATGCGGGTGACGACGGGCGGGCGGAGGTCGATGGCGTCGGGGTCGGCGGTCGTGGCTGACATGGGGCGGCCCGATCAATTGAAACGAATACGCGGGTCGAGCCAGCCATACAGCAGGTCGACCGCGAGGTTGGTGAACACGAACACCGCCACCGTCAGCATCACCAGCGCCTGTGTCAGCGTGTAATCCTGGTTCTGCACGGCCTGGACGAACAGGCGTCCCACGCCGTTGAGGTTGAAGACCTGCTCCGTCACCACCAGGCCGCCAATGAGAAACGCGAACTCGATGCCGATCAGCGTGACAATCGGCAAAAGCGCGTTTTTCAGGGCGTGGCGGTTGATGATCAGCTTGTTGATCAGGCCCTTGGCGCGGGCTGTCCGGATATAGTCTTCCTTCATGACCTCCAGCATCGCGGAGCGGGTCATGCGCATGCTGACAGCGGCGTAGCGGTAGCCGACGGTCAGGGCGGGGAGCGCCGCCATCGACAGATTATGGATCGGGTCTTTCCAGATCGGCACGTAATCGATGGGCGGCATCCAGGGTTTGCCGCCGATCCAGTTGGTGAGGTCCAGGATCAGCAGCACGGAGACAATACCCAGCCAGAAGGACGGTGTGGCGATGCCGCCGATCGCGAAAATCCGCACGGCGACATCCAGCCAACTGTTTTGTTTCAGCGCGGAGATGGTGCCCAATGGAATGGCCAGCCCGACGGCGACGACCGTGGCGAGAATGGCGATCTCCAGCGAGATCGGCAGCCGCGCCGCGATCTCCGTGATCACCGGTTTGCCGGACCACATGGACGTCCCGAAATCGAGCCGGATCGCGCCCCACATGAAGTCCAGGAACTGCACGATCATGGCGCGGTCGACGCCAATTTCCTTATGGCAGGCGGCCAGGGCCTTGGGGTCGAACGACGCGCCGCCGCCGCCCAAGCGGACGAGGCAGATATCCCCGGGGATCAGGCGCATCAGCAGAAAGACCAGCGCGGCGGCGCCGATCAGGGTCGGAATCGTCAGCAGCACCCGTTTCGCGACATATTGAAACATCTATTTGTCCAGCCAGATATTGGCGAGGTCCTGATTGAGATAATGGCTGGTGCTGATCTTCCAGCCCTTCACATAGGAGCGGATCGGCAGGATGCGGTAGAACCACAATGTCGGGAGTTGATGCGCGCCGACCGAAATCACCTGGTTCTCATATTCGCGCATCAGCACACGGGCTTTACCGGGGTCGGTTTCCCTGACCAGGCGGTTATAGATTTCGACCTGTTTCGGGTCGTCGTGGTAAGCAAAATTTTCCGGGTAAAGCTCGTGCGGCAGATAACGCCCGACATCGGCGATGGGGTTCACCACCATCTGGCAGTTGGCTTCCATGGCCAGGGCGAAATCGCCCGCGCGCATCGAATCGAGCCAGGGTCCGGTGGGGACGATTTTCTGCGTCACGTTGACACCGATCTTTCGAAATTCATCGACCAGCCAGGTGCCGACGATGATATAGGGCTGATCGACGTTGCGGTTCAGCATTTCGACCGACAGACCCTCCGCGCCGGCCTCGCGCAGCAGGCGGCGGGCTTCGGCGCGGGATTTCTCGATATCGGTGGCGAAGCCGGGCATGGCGGCGAGGTCTTGCTGGCTCGCCGCGAACTCGGACCCCGGAAAAACAACACCGCCGACAGTGCGGACGATGGCGATTTTTTGCAGCGCCTTGGCACCGGCCCATTGATCCACGGCCATGAACAGCGCCTTGCGCACGCGGACGTCGTCGAAGGGTTTGCGTTTGTGGTTGGGCGTGAACACGTTGCCGCAGTTCCAGTCGCTCTCCTGGACGGTAATCTGATCGCCCAAACGCTTCACCAGTTGATCGCGGCCGGACGGCGAGTTGCCGCGGAACTCCAGCGCGGCGCGATCCGCCATCACCGCATCGACGCGGGTCTGTTGCTTCGGCGCGAAGATGGCGTTGAAGCCGTCGAGATCACGGTTGCCCCGCGTGATAATAATCCGGATTGCGCACCCCCGACACCGACTGGCCGATTTCGTATTTGTCGAGCTTGAACGGGCCCGAGCCCAGGATGTTGCGTTCGTAATAATGCGCGTCTTTTTCCAGGATCTGACCCGAATAAATATAAGCCCACGGATCCGCCAAAGCGGGCACGAAGGACAGCGTGGCGAATTTCAGGCGGAAAATCACCGTCTCGGCGTCGGGGTCCTCGATTTTATCGACCATCAAATAGCTGTTCTGCCGCGCGCTGACCGTGCCCGCAGGCGGCGAGACAATCCGCCGCCAACTGACCGCGACATCGCGCGCGTCGAGCGGCGAACCGTCGTGGAATTTCACGCCCTTGCGGATTTTGAACGTCCAGGTCAGCCCGTTATCGGTGGGCTTCGGCATCTCCGTGCAGAGATCGCAGACGAAATCAGTCGTCGAGGACGGGTTTTCCGGATTGACCCGGATCAGCACCGAATAAAACGGTGCCGTCGCGTGCAGCACCGCATACGTCGTCTCCCGGTGCCCGTCCAAACTCGGCCCGCCATCGGCGGCGATCATGTAATTCAGCACACCCCCGCGCTTCGGCGCGTCGGCGGCGGGCACGGCGGCACCAAACCCCAGGGACAGGAACAAGGCGGCGAGGACAAGGCGGATGGACATGCTGGCTCCCTGACCGACACTTTTCGGGCGATCTTATCGCGGCCTCCTTACCGGTCCCGCCGGGTCCATACAAGCATCGGCCCAGCGCACACCGCCGCCGCCGATCTGAGATTGACGCGGCTTCGGGGCGTCCGTCACGATGGCGCACCGCGATAGGCAACCCGCTGGCTGGAATCCGCTTGGACAGTGTGCTCGAACTCCCTTTGGACCAGATACTCCGGGGCGACTGCATCGATTTGATGCGGATGCTGCCCTCGGGGTCGGTGGACTGCGTCTTCGCGGACCCGCCATATAACCTGCAATTGCGGGGCGAGTTGCGCCGCCCCGACGACAGCTTGGTCGATGGAGTCGACGACGACTGGGACAAGTTCCAGGATTTCGCGACGTACGACACATTCACGCGGGACTGGCTGACGGAGTGCAAGCGCCTGTTGCGCAAGGACGGGACGCTGTGGGTGATCGGCTCCTACCACAACATTTTTCGCATTGGCGCGATCCTCCAGGACCTGGGCTTTTGGGTGCTGAACGATGTGGTCTGGCGCAAGTCCAATCCGATGCCGAATTTCCGCGGCCGCCGCTTCACCAACGCCCACGAAACCCTGATCTGGGCTGCCCGCGGTAAAGAGGCGCGGTATAAATTCAACTACCAGGCCATGAAGGCGCTGAACGACGACGTGCAAATGCGCAGCGACTGGCTGATCCCGCTGTGCACCGGCCCCGAGCGCATCCGTAACGGCCACGGCCTGAAACTCCATCCGACGCAGAAACCCGAGGCTCTGCTCTATCGCGTTCTGCTGTCCAGCACCGGTCACGACGACATCGTCCTCGACCCCTTCGCCGGCACCGGCACCACCGCCGTCGTGGCCAAGCGTCTTGGCCGCCACTTCATCGCCATCGAACGCCACCCGGCCTATGTCGAGGCCGCCTGGGTGCGGGTGCTGCGGACGCGCCGTGGCTCGGACGAGGGGATCGCGATGTCGCCGACCAAGCGCGACGCGCCGCGGATTCCGTTCGGCACGCTGGTGGAGCAAGGGCTGGTGCCGCCGGGCACACACCTGTTCGACCGGCGGAAACGGGTTAGCGCGGTGGTGGGGGCGGACGGGACGATCTCGGTGGGGGATACAAGAGGGTCGATCCATAAGGTCGGGGCCGCGGTGCAGAACGCGCCGACGTGCAATGGCTGGACGTTCTGGCATCTGGAGCGGGATGGGGCGTTGGTGCCGCTGGATACGGTTCGGGTGGCGGCGTTGGCGGGGGGGTAGGGCGGCGCGTCGCCATCGTCAACCGGTTCTCGAACGCCGGCGTCCGGTGCCGTCATAACGCGTCGCGCGCGTTGGCGCCGGTCGTCATGTCATTCAACTGGATACCGTAATACAGGCCCAATATCGGCGCCGGCATCGGCCGGACACCGGCGAGGGAAACCGACGATTGCCGGACCCGGGAGAATGGAGTTACATTCCGTCATAATAACAGCCGTTCGTGCCTGCCCCGTCCACACCGCAACGCGGGAACCTGCTCATGGCGACTTCCATCGATCTGACCAACGTCGCCGCCGGCAGTGGCGGGTTCGTGCTCCACGGGCAGGATTACGACGACCGCTCCGGCCTCTCCGTCGCGTCGGCCGGGGATATCAATGGCGACGGTTTCGGCGATTTTATCATCGGGGCGTTCCGTGGCGGCGCGGCGGGGAACCTCAAACACTACGCGGGCGAAAGCTACGTGGTGTTCGGCAAGGCGGCGGGCTTTGGGGCTCCGATCGCTCTGGCCGACGTCGCCGGGGGAACCGGCGGGTTCGTTATCTTCGGGCAGAGTGCCAATCACCGGTCGGGCTACTCGGTCGCGTCCGCCGGCGACATAGACGGCGACGGGTTCGGCGATTTGATCGTCGGGGCGCCTGGCGCCGGCGCGAGCTATGCGGTGTTCGGCAAAGCGACGGGCTTCGTGCCTACGATCGATTTGGCCGGCGTCGCCGCGGGGACCGGGGGTTTCGTCATTCTTCAGCAGGATGGTGGCGATGGTGTCGGCTACTCCGTGGCCTCCGCGGGGGATGTCAACGGCGACGGACTCGGCGATCTGATCGTTGGGGCACGCGGTGGCGACGCGGCGGGGAACCTGAAATCCGGCGCGGGCGACTCTTATGTGGTGTTCGGCAAAACGGGGGGCTTTGGGGCGTCCATCAGCCTGGCGGAGGTCGCGGCGGGGACCGGAGGTTTCGTTATCCTCGGGCAGGATGCCGGGGATGCGTCCGGGTCTTCCGTCGCATCGGCCGGAGATGTCAACGGCGACGGGTTCGGCGATCTGATCGTCGGTGCCCGCGGCGGCGACGCGGCGGGGAATCTTAAATCCGGCGCGGGCGACAGCTATGTGATCTTTGGCAAGGCGGCGGGCTTCGCGGCATCCATCGACCTGGCCGATGTCGCCGCGGGGACCGGAGGCTTCGTCATCCTCGGGCAGGATGCCGGCGACGGCGCCGGGTACTCCGTCGCGTCGGCCGGGGATGTCAACGGCGATGGGTTCGGCGATCTGATCGTCGGGGCACGCACCGCCGCCGGGGCGGGGAATCTCAGAACCTACGCGGGCGACACCTATGTGGTGTTCGGCACGGCGGCGGGCTTCGGGGCCGCCATCGATCTGGCGAGTGTCGCGGCGGGGACCGGCGGGTTCGTCATGCACGGGCAGGATGCCAATGACCGCTTCGGTCATTCCGTCGCCTCCGCCGGGGATATCAACGGCGACGGGCTCGACGATCTGGTCGTCGGGGCGCCTATCGCCGCCGCGGCCGGGAACCTCAAATACTCGGCGGGCGAGAGCTATGTGGTATTCGGCACCACGGCGGGGTTCGCGGCATCGGTCGATCTGGCCGTCATCGCCGGGGGAACCGGAGGGTTCGCCATCTTCGGGGAGGATGGCGGCGACCGCGCGGGGTTCTCCGTCGCGTCGGCGGGCGATATCGACGGGGACGGGTTCGGCGATCTGATCGTCGGGGCGATGTTCGGGGCCGGGGCGGGGAATCTTACACAGAGCGCGGGCGATAGCTATGTCATCTTCGGCCGGGACTTCACCTTCGCGGTCACCGATCCCGGCTCCACCGGCGACGACACGCTGAACGGGGGCGGTCTCGCAGACGACATGGTCGGGGGTCAGGGCGCCGATACGTTGAACGGCAAAGGCGGCGCCGATGTGCTGTTGGGCGGTGCCGGGAACGATGTGTTGCGCGTGTCCGATCTGAACTTCGTCCGTTTGGATGGCGGTTCCGGGGTCGACACGTTCTCGCTCGCGGCCGGCGGGGTGACGCTGGATCTCAGCACGATCGCCGATACGCGTCTGCGGAACATCGAAATCATCGATATCGCGGGGACCGGCGACAACAAGCTGAAACTCTCCGCGCTGGAGGTGTTGAACCTGTCTTCCACCAGCAACCAACTGGTCGTGGCGGGCGACGCGGGCGACCGGCTGGATTTCGGCGGGGAAGTCTGGACCAACGCGGGCGTGGTTTCGGGGTTCACGCTGTTTACCCACGGCAATGCCGGAGTTCTGGTGAACCAGCTTGTCACCATCGCCTGCTTCGCCGCCGGCACGCGCATCCGGACGCCGCATGGCGACGTGGCGGTGGAGACATTGCGCGAAGGCGGGACCGTCCTGACCGCGGACGGAGAGGTCCGGCCCATCCGCTGGACCGGTCACCGCTCGGTCGATCCGGCGCGCCATCCCGACCCCGCCAAAGTCCAACCCGTCCGCATCAGCGCCAATGCTTTGGGTTTCGGGCAACCCGCGCGCGACCTGCGCGTGTCCCCGGATCACGCGATGTTCCTCGATGGCGTGCTGATCCCGGCGCGGTTGCTGGTGAACGGTGTGTCGATCGTTCAGGAAACCGCCTGCCGCGCGGTCACTTATTACCATATCGAGCTCGACAGCCACGACCTGCTGCTGGCCGAGGGCGCCGCCGCCGAAAGCTATCTGGATACCGGGGACAAGGCGGCCTTCTCCGGCGGCACGGTCACGGCGCTGCATCCAGACTTCGCGGCCCGGACCTGGGAGATGGCAGGGTGCGCGCCGCTGATCCTGACCGGTCCCGCGCTGGACCGGGCGCGCGCCCGGATCGACGCGCGGGCGGGTTTCGGGGCCGGTGGATTGGCGATGGCGGTGTGACGGCTGCCCCCTACGCCGCCATCGTCAGCCGCTTTACGAACGCCGATAGCCTGTGCCGCCGCAGTTCGCTGCGTGCCTTGGTGTCCGTCGTCATGTAGTTCAACTGGATACTGTAGCGCTGTCCCACGAATCGCCGGTGCCCGTGCCAGGTCGATGGCCCGTTCGGGAACACCAGCAGCGTCCCATTCACGGGCGGGACCTCCACCGCGAAATCCTCGAGGTCCGAGTGGCCGCGCAGCAGGCGCAGGCAGCCTTCCTGGCGGCCGAAGGCCTCGGTTTCCTGGTTCAGATACAACAGCACCGTCACCCGTTTCGCGGTCGAGTCGCAGTGGATGCGGCCATCCCGCTCGCTGGTCCAGCCACGCAGAGTCAGCATCGTCGGTGCGCCGTTCAGGTCCAGGCCGAACCGCGCCGCGATCGCCGCGCGCAGGCGGGGGCCTTCCATCTGGGCCACCAGGTCTTTGGCCGCAGCGCCGAGACGCACGGACTCCGGCGGAAACGAGCCGCGCCGGTTCAATGGCGGCAGAGCGGCCAGCACCTCCCGCAGACTGTCCGCCGGCACGAAGTCCGGCACGACCATGTGCGGGAAGGGCTCGGCCGTCGCGGGCGTGGCGTCGAATTTGTCGAAGTCCAACTGGATCATGCGGTCATTCCGGGCAGCTTCGTGTCGATTGTCTCAGAGCGCGGACCGGGCGCGGCGCGCGAGCGCTTCCGCCAGGTCCACCAAATCGTCGGTCCAGCATATGTCGGGTCTCGGTTGCGCCGCGCCAAGCCCCGCCTCGGGCCGCCAGCTCAGAACGCGCATCGCCTGTGGTACGGAAAACATGTTCCGCCCCCCGATCGCGCCGGCCAGCGCCGCCCGCACCGAGGCCGGACAGACGCCACCCGCCTGGTCCTCGGGCGCCGGGTCCGGCGGCTCGTCCCGCAGACGCCCCGCGATCGAGCCGGCGATCTCCGCGTGCAACGGATCGCCGGGACGGTCGAGCCGGGCGGCCTCGCGCGCGGCCGGAACATCCGGCGCCCACAGCCCAATCGCCACCGCCCGCGCCAACGGCGAAGCGCCCTGGGCCTGTCCACCAGCCCGCTTCCAGGCGCCGATCGCCTCCTCCACAATACCTGGATCGAACCGCGCCTGACCCACCAGCGCGCGGGCGACGACAACGCCCAGTTCCGTGTCCGGCCCCAGATCGCCGCCGATCGCCAGTCCGAACAGGCAGCCCGCGGCACGGTCGAGCACCTCCTCCGGCACCGTCCGCGGCCAGTCCAGCGTTACCCGGGGTTCGCGGCGCGGTTCCTGGCTGCCGCGCCATTTCCGCGCGCGCAAAGCCTCGACCACTTTTGCCGGTCCGCCAAAACAGGCGGAGGGGCGGCTTTCGCCTTGCTCGTTATAGGTGACGGTCTCGCCGTCCTCGGTGACCAGCACGCCGCCCGCCGCCATCAGCAGCGCGTGGCCCGCCGCGATGTCCAGCGCGTTGACTGGCCGCAGCGTCTGCGTCGCGATCCCGTCGCCCACGGCGATCCGGGCGAGACGGTAGGCGATCGAGGGCAGCGGCATGAACGCCGCCGGCGCGCAGGCAATGCCGTTCCAGACCGGACGCTGCCAGGCGCCATGGTTCAGAAACACGACATCTCCCGCGGCGAGGTCCCGGTCCGTCAGGTCGATCGCAATGGCCTGGCCGTTGCGCTCGATCCGGCCGCCCTCGCACCAGGAGATCATGTCGGGCCCGCGATCCGGGCTGGTCGGCGCGTACACGACCGCCAGAATGGGAACGCCCATGCGCAGCAGCGCGATTGAGACGGCGCTGCCGCGTTTGCCCTCCAGGAAGGCGCGCGTGCCGTCATGCGGATCGACCACCCAGCAGTACCCGTTGGCGGGGGCGTCGAGCACGCCCGCTTCCTCGCCGACGAAGCGGGCGGGTACCAAGGCCAGCAGGCGGTCGCGCAGCATCATTTCGATTTCGTGGTCGAGCGGCGCGGTCACGTGGTCGCTGAAGCGCGGACCGTCGGGGCGGGCGAACTCGGCGGCGACCAGATCGCCCGCTTCCCGCGCGGCGGCGATGGCGTGGGGCAGGATCGACATGGGGTCTGGGGACACGGGAACTCCTTTGGCGCCCGGCTTTCCGCGGGATTCGGGTCATTTCATGGCTGCCAGGCGATACAAGGGGCATTGACCCGGCGGATCAATCTAGGCGCGGCGGCCAGGACGCGCTATCCGGCCTCGCCCCATGGATACCAACGTCACATCGAACGGCCCTGGGCCGTTACCGGCTTACCGCGCGATGATCGCGCGGGGCGAGCTGGCGTCCGATCCTTCGCAGGAAAACGCCGCCAAACGGCTGCAAACCCTGTGGGAGTCGCTGCGCGGCTACACGCCCGCCCCTCCAGCGGCGGCGGCGCCCGCTTCGTCCGGCCTGTTCAGCCGGTTCCTGCGGCGTGGGCCGGAGAAGCCGGCGGCGGCGCCCAGTGGCGCGCCGAAGGGCCTGTATCTGGTGGGCGAGGTGGGCCGCGGCAAATCCATGCTGATGGACCTGTTTTTCGCGGGCGCCGATCTGCCGCGCAAGCAGCGCATCCATTTCCACCGGTTCATGCAGACCTGCCACGCGCGGGTATTCGCCTGGAAGAAGGCCAATCCCGGCGGGTCCGATCCGATCCCGCCGCTGGCGGACTCGATCGCCGCCGAGTCGACCCTGCTCTGCTTCGACGAGTTCCAGGTCAACGACATCGCCGACGCCATGATCCTGGGGCGCCTGTTCCAGGCTCTGTTCGCGCGCGGCGTCGTCGTCGTCGCGACGTCCAACGTCGAGCCCGGCGATCTGTTCAAGGGCCAGCCCGGCCGCGACGCCTTCCTGCCGTTCATCGCGCTGATCCAGGAGCGGCTGGATGTCGTCGTCATGGACGCCGGCCGGGATTTCCGGCGCGAACGCATGCGCGGGCTGCGCACCTGGCACGTGCCCGCGGACGAAATGTCTCGCCGTGCCCTGGACGAGGCGTTTTCGACCCTGACCGGCGGCGCCGCCGCCAAACCCCAGACACTGACGGTGATGGGGCGCGCCTTGCATCTGCCGGTCGCGGCGGAGGGCGTGGTGCGCTGCGATTTCTCCGAACTCTGCGGCACGGCGCTTGGCGCGGGCGATTATCTGGCCGTCGCGACAACGTTTCACACAGTGATTCTGGACGGAATCCCGCGGCTGTCGCCGGACAATTACGACGTCGCGCGCCGCTTCATCGTGCTGATCGACACGTTGTACGACCACCGCGTGAAGCTCGTGGCTTCGGCCGACGCGGTGCCGGACCAGCTTTACCGGCGCGGCGAGAACGCGAAAATGTTCGAACGCACCGCATCGCGGCTTGACGAAATGCAAAGCGAGGACTGGCTGGAGCAACAGCACCTCCTTTAACGCCCCGCTTGACCTGGGCCTTCGCGATCGCCCAAACACCCGCGAGATCGGCGCCCGCTCGGGCCAAGAACACATCCTCCAGGGAGATTTCGAACATGATCCAGCGCCGCGCCTTTACCGCCGGACTCGCTTCGGTGTTGGCCGCTCCGTCCATGGCGCGCGGGGCGGGGAGCAATGTGCTGAAATTCATTCCGCAGTCGGATTTGACGATCCTCGATCCCATCATCAACACCGTCTATACCGTGCGAAATCACGGCTATATGGTGTTCGACACGCTGTTCGGCATGGACGGCGACACCCGCATGCAGCCGCAGATGCTGGAAGGCTATACCGTCGAGGACGACGGCAAACGCTGGGTGCTGAAACTGCGCGAAGGCCTGATGTGGCACGACGGGGAGAAAGTGACGTCGCGCGATTGCATCGCTTCCATCGCCCGCTGGTCGGTGCGCGACGGTGTGGGGTCTCTGCTGAAGGCCCGCACTGAGGAAATGATCGCGGTCGACGACCGGACGTTTCATATCCGGCTGAAAAAGCCGTTTGCGTTGCTGCCCTACGCGCTCGGCAAAATCTCGACGCCGATGTGCGCGATCATGCCGGAGCGGCTGGCGAAGACCGATCCGTTCAAGGCAGTGCCGGAAATGATCGGCAGCGGCCCGTTCCGGTTCAAGGCCGACGAATGGATTTCCGGCGCGAGGGCGGTTTACACGAAGAACGAGAAATACGTACCGCGGCAGGATGTCAGCAAGGGTTGGACGGCCGGTGGAAAAGTTGTCCATTTCGAACGAGTGGAGTGGCACACAAGTCCCGACGATGGGACCTCGGCCAGCGCGATGCAATCCGGGGAAATGGACTGGTGGGAACTGCCGGTCGCCGATTTGCTGCCGCTGCTGAAAAAATCCGGTAAGGTCCGCGTGGAAATCAAGGATCGCAACGGCACCATGGGCATGTTGAAGATGAACAATCTTCAGCCACCTTTCGACAAGGCCGCCATCCGTCAGGCGCTGCTGGGCGCGGTTAACCAAAAGGATTTCATGACCGCCATCGTCGGCGACGATCCCACGATGTACCGTGACAAAGTCGGGATTTTCACGCCGGGCACCGACATGGCGTCCGACGCGGGGATGGAGGTTCTGACCGGCCCCCGCGACATGGCGAAAGTCCGCGCCGCGATCAAGGCCGCCGGTTATAACAACGAAAAAGTCGTTCTGCTGTCGCCGAATGAGCCGCATTACCGCAAATCCATGGCCGCCGTCACCGACGACATGTTGCGCGGCGCCGGACTGAACGTCGAAGCCCAGACGATGGACTGGGGCACCGCGGTCGAGCGCCGGGAAAACAAGCAGCCCATCGATAAAGGCGGGTGGAGCGTGTTGTGCACGACAGCCAATGGGCTGGACATGCAGACGCCGACTCTGCACTTCCTGCGCACGACGGGTCAGAAAGCCTGGTTCGGCTGGACCGACAGCCCCAAAATCGAGGAACTCCGCGCCGCCTGGGTTGATGCCGCCGACGTCCCCGCACAGAAGAAAATCGCCTCGGAAATCCAGAAACAATGCTGGATCGATGTGCCGCATTTGCCGCTGGGTATTTGGTATCAGCCGATGGCCTGGCAAAAAACGGTCGACGGGATCCCGGATGGGTTTCCGTTGTTCTGGGGCGCGCGAAGGGTCTGAACGGCTTTATGTCAACCGGCGTGAACACTGACTGACGCCATTTCGTCAGGGACCGCGAAGGCCGGCCATTCACGACTTTCGCGCGGGACCGAAGGCGTGGATGCCGCGCCTTCGCGCACCATGACGAGGAGGGGGGCGTTCGCCGCGAAAGGTCAATCTTTCGGGCTCCCGGTATCAGCGTGCCAGCAGCCGTGCCACGGGGCCAAATCCCGCGCGGTGATGCGGGGTGACGCCCAGTGTTTCAAGCGCGGCGCGATGGGCGGCGGTGGGATAGCCCGCGTTGTTTTCCCAGCCATATTCGGGATACCGCCGCGCCAGACGGGCCATCGCGCGGTCGCGGACGACCTTCGCGAGGATGGACGCCGCGGCGATACTCAGGCTCGCGCCATCGCCGCCGACGATCAGGTGCGTTGGGCAAGAAAGCCCAGGGTCGCGGTTGCCGTCGATGAGGGCGTGGTCGGGGGGGAGTGGGAGGCGCGATACCGCGCGCCGCATCGCCAGCAACGACGCTCCCAATATGTTCAGACGGAGAATTTCCGCCACGGAGGCGGCGGCGATGGCGAATTCCGCCACGCCGGAACGGACGATCGCGTCGAAAGCGGCGTCTCTTCGCGGCGCGCTCAGCTTTTTCGAATCGTCGAGACGCGCCGCGAGTTCGGGGGGCACGCCGTGGGGAAACACCACGGCGGCAGCGACAACCGGTCCGCACAGCGGGCCTCGCCCGGCTTCGTCGACTCCCGCGACTCGCCCGCCAGCGGCCAGTTCGCGGGAGAAATCGGGCATGCTGTCAGGGTTTGACCGGCTTCAGGGTTCGGAGATAGGCGACCAGGGCGTCGAGGTCCTTGTCCGTCACGGTTTTGTACCAATCGAACGCCATCAACCGCACCAGTTGCCGCCCGTCCGGACGGACACCCGCCGCGATCGCGTGCTTCACCTGCGTGTTGGTCCATTTCGCGATCCCGTCCGGATTGCCGGGCGTCAAATTGGCCGCGATCAGCACACCGCCCGCCGGTCCCGGAAGTTCGCGGCCGCCACCGCCGAGTTTCGAAACATCGAGTTGTCCGCGGACCATCGGCGTGTGGCATTCCAGACAATGGCCGATATCCGCGAGATATTTGCCGTACGCGACCTTGTTGGATGGCGAGACATCCGGGACTTTGCCCAGAGGCGGACCGTAAGAGGCCGGGAGCGGGATTTTGTAGCTGGATTTCTCCACGGCGTTCCGGATCGGCCGGAGGGAGCGGAGGTAGGCGACGATCGCCTGAACGTCGGTGTCCGACATCGCGCGGTACATGTCCACCGGCATGGGCGGACCAAGGATCGATCCGTCCGGACGCTTGCCCTCCCGGATCGCCACGGCGACTTGCGCGTCGGTCCAGTTGCCAATGCCGGTTTCCTTGTCGGGCGTGATGTTGGGCATGACGGCACGGAACACGGGCGTTTCGATGACGAACCCGCCCGCCATTTCCTGGTCTGGCAGCGCGCGTCCGTCCGGTCCTTTCGGCGTGTGGCAATTGCCGCAGGCGGCGATCCCGCGCACCAGGTAGGCGCCGCGTTCGACCAGCGGGCTGGCCGCCATCGCGGGCGCGATATGAACAACTGGCGTCAGTACGAGGGCCAAAAGACCCAAAAGGCGGTGAAGGCGCGGCATGGGGTCCTCATCGGCGGCGGGTGACCGGGGTTGGAACGATACGTGGATGGAAGATTGCTAGCACGGCGGCCAAACACGAGAAAACCCCCGCATCCTGAGTGGGACACGGGGGTTCGCGGGCACTCGCGGAAAACGCGCGGCGATATCAGGCGGGAACGAACACGCCCTCGTCCTGCAGCACCGGCGGCGCGGTGATGATTTCCGGCGGCGCGGTGAACAGTTTGTCCCGTTGCAGCACCGGCATGACCTTGTCGGCGAACAGGCGCATGTTCAGTTCCGCTTCGTGATGCGGCAGGCCGCCATAGCCAAACTCGCACACCAGATGGTCGAGGCCGGTATAAGTCCGCAACATCTTGATCTGATCCAGGCATTCGTCGGGGGAACCGACGATCTGGATCTTCACGTAGGTGTCGGTCATTTTGTTACGGTGCGTTTGGTCGGTCATTTTCGCGTAGGTGCGCCCGATCCGCCCATAGGCTTCGTAACCCTTCACCGACGCGAGACCGCCGTCCGAGAAGCGGTAATGGTTATCGACCGAGTCCCACTTCTTGCCCAACCACTCGACGGCGCGGTCGCGGGCTTCGGCGCCGGTTTCCGCGCAGGAGATGTTGGTCAGAATGACCGGCGGGCGCGGCGTATGCCCGGCCTCCATGGCCATTTGATGGAAGTCGTAGACCTCGTGCGCGGCCTTCGACCATTCGTTGTGCATCACGATCAACAGACCGAGGCCCGCCCGCGCGATCAGCTTCGCCGATTCCGGGCTGTTCGCGGACCCATAAAACCGCGTTTCCGGGCGGGAGATCGGGCCCGGCCGGATCGAGGTCCGGGGGATGTTGAAATATTGGCCCTTATACTCGAAGCTCTCCTGGGTCAGGCCGAGTTGGATAATGTCGAGACCTTCCTTGAACCGCGGACGGGCCTCGTCCATCGGGATGCGGAAGCCGTCGTATTCCACCCGGGCGGCGCCGCGGCCAAAGCCGAACAGGCAGCGCCCGCCAGAAATCACGTCGAGCAGCGCGATTTGTTCCGCGATGCGGATCGGGTCGTGCCAGGGAATGACGATGACCGAGGTGCCAAGGTGAATGCGGCTGGTGCGGCCCGCGTAATAAGAAAGCAACTGAAGCGGCGACGGCGACATGGCGTAGCCGGTGAAATGATGCTCCAGCGCGAACAGGGAGTCAAAACCCAGCGGCTCGGCGAGGTCCCCCAATTGCATATGCTCGTTCAGAACGGCGACATCGGGCCGGCCGTCCTGGCTCAGCATGTTCAGCGCAACGCCAACTTTCATGATCGCGATCCTCCTTGGGTAGGCGATGCTACCCGTTGGTAGGGCCACGGTCAAATCGCCGGCGATGCGCCGGTGGGTGGCACGCGGTTATCGCCCCGGAAGCGGCGGCCGTCTTGTCAGCTCTTCTTGCCTTCCTTGGCGGCGAGCTCGCGCCGCAGGCGGTCGATTTCCGATCGCAACGCGGCGTTTTCCCCTCCGGCGTCGCCAGTGGGGGCGCCGCTGGGGGCGGTGTCGGTCCCCGGCTTGAACGTGGAGAACATCGAAAACGCGCGCTCCATCATCGCCATGTTTTGACGGCTGACCTCTTCCAGGTTGCCGAAGGGAAATATGGAGGACATCGACCCGACCGTGTCGCGCATGGCCGTCTGCACCTGCTCCTGCTGCTGGGTGAAGGCTTTCATCGCCTGATCCAGGTAGCCAGGAACGACGCCCTGCATCGCGCCGCCATAGAAGCCGATCAACTGGCGCAGGAAGTTCGTGGGCAACAGGTTCTGACCTTTGCCCTCTTCCTCGACAATGATCTGGGTCAGCACGCCGCGGGTGATATCGTCGCCGGTCTTGGCGTCGTAGACGACGAAATCGCGTCCCGCCCGCACCATCTCCGCGAGGTTGTCGAGCGTGATGTAGCTGGAGCTTTCCGTGTTGTACAAGCGCCGGTTGGCGTATTTTTTCACCACGACCGGCGGTACCTGGGCGGTGGTCTTTTCGGCACCCCGGGAACCGGGGTCTTTCTGAGCGGGGTCGGCCATGCATCCCTCGCGACTGGCTTTGAACACCACAATGGGGCACAAATCGTCCACGCGAAAGCCCCCTTTCGCACCGCGGCAAAACCGCTCTGGTTTCTCGCGCGATACTGCCCGATTATGCCGTGGCGCCGAAGGAGGCTGGATGAGGCATGACCGAGACCGCCAGCCCGAACCAACCGGACGCGCCATCCGAACTGGCGCGCTTCCTCCAGGATTGGATTGTTCTGTGGGCGGAGGAGCTGCAAGCCCAGGCGGGAGAACCTGTGGGGACCGGACCGGCGGAGGATCTGGCACGGGCGATGGCGGATCCCTTGCGCGCGGTACTCGGCGCCTGGCCCGGCGCGGGCATCGATGACCGGGACGGCGCCGCCACGGCGCGGCCCGCGGCCGTTGCTGCTGCATCTGACCTTCGCGATGCTACGATCGAGCATCTCGTTCGCCGGGTCGGCGAACTGGAAGCCCGCATCGCCCGGCTTGAATCTCGACGCGGCCGTCGCGGCTGAGGCCGCGTTTCTGCGAGGAATCCGCGCCTGGCGCGCGCATCCCTGGCGGCGCGACCTGCCGGATCCGCCGGTGGTGTGGACAGAGCGTGGCGCGCGGTTGCTGGATTATGGCGGCGCCGGGCCCGTGGTGTTGTTTGTTCCAAGCCTTATTAACCGTTGGACGGTGCTGGATCTGATGTCCGGGCATTCGATGGTCCGTTGGCTGGCGGCATCGGGTGTGCATCCGCTGTTGTTGGACTGGGGGCCGCCCGAGCCCGATTTTTCGCTGACCGATTATATCGCGGGACGGTTGACGCGCGCTTTGTCCGCCGCCGCCACCCAAGGTGACGCCGGGCGGGCGATTTTGGCCGGGTACTGTATGGGCGGGACGTTCGCCACGGCCGTGGCGGCGGCGAGACCCGATCTGGTTCGTGCCCTTATTCTGCTGGCCGCGCCATGGGATTTCCACGCGGGCGGCGGCGATTTGCCGCGCCGGATCGCCGCCGGCGCGGTGTCGTGGCCAAAGGCCGGCGGGCTGGATGTTGTTCCCGTCGACTGGCTGCAAACATTGTTCGCGGTGGCCGATCCGGACGCGATCGCGGCGAAGTTCCGCCGTTTCCGCGCGATGGCCCAGAACAGCGAGGCGGCGAGATTGTTCGTGGCGATCGAAGATTGGTTGAACGACGGCGTGGCGTTGGGCGGCTCGGTCGCGCGCGAATGTCTGCGCGATTGGTACGGCGCCAATCTGCCGATGGCGGGGGCGTGGCGGATCGCCGGCCTCGCCATCGATCCCACGGGGATCGCGATGCCCACGCTGGCGGCGGTGCCAGATCGCGACCGGATCGTGCCGCCGGACTCGGCGTTGGCATTGGCGCGTTTGTTGCCGGGCGCGACCTTGTTACGGCCCGGGGGTGGCCATGTGGGGATGATGGCGGGACGTGGGGCGCCGGATGCGCTCTGGGCCCCGGTGCGGGACTGGATTCTGGCGCATGGCGCGGCACCCGGGCGGCCGCGCCGCCCGCGACGTGGAGATATGGCACTTTCCTGATTGTGCGTCGCAGCGCTATGTTGGTGTTCCTGGCGGGACGGCCCGCCCATCGGGAGTGCTCCCATTATGAACGACATCGTCATCGTCTCCGCCGCGCGGACAGCGGTCGGCAGCTTCAACGGCGCACTCAGCACGCTTCCGGCCCATGAACTGGGCGCGATCGCCTTGCGCGCGGCCTTCGCGCGCGCCGGTCTGGAAGGCGGGGACGTGGACGAAGTGATTTTCGGACAGGTGCTGGCGGCCGGTGGCGGGCAAAACCCGACACGTCAGGCCGCGCGCCTCGCCGGACTGTCCGACGCCAACACCGCTTTCGGCATTAACCAGGTCTGCGGCTCCGGCCTCCGCGCCGTCGCGCTGGGTGCCCAACAGATCCGCACGGGCGAAAGCGCCATTGTCGCCGCGGGCGGGATGGAGAGCATGAGCCTGTCCACCCACGCCGCGCATTTGCGCAATGGCACCAAAATGGGCGGGCTGGAATTCGTCGACACCATGCTGAAGGACGGACTGTGGGACGCGTTCCATGGCTATCATATGGGCAACACCGCCGAAAACGTCGCCAATAAGTATCAGATCACGCGTGAGCAGCAGGATGCTTTCGCCGTGGGATCGCAACAAAAGGCCTCGGCCGCGCGGAATTCGGGCCGCTTCAAGGACGAGATCGCGCCGGTCACGGTGAAGACGCGCCGGGGCGAGACGATTGTCGCCGACGACGAATATATCCGCGACGATGCCTCGCTGGAGACGATGGCGAAGCTGCGGCCCGCGTTTACGAAGGACGGATCGGTGACCGCCGGCAATGCCTCCGGCATCAACGACGGCGCGGCGGCTTTGGTGCTGATGTCGGCGGAAGAAGCCGCCAAACGCGGCCTGACGCCGCTGGCGCGCATCGCCTCCTTCGCCACCGCGGGCGTCGATCCCCAGGTCATGGGCACCGGTCCGATCCCCGCGACACGTAAGGCGCTGGCCCGCGCGGGCTGGAGCGTCGACGACCTCGACCTGATCGAAGCCAATGAGGCGTTCGCGGCCCAGGCGCTGGCGGTGAACAAGGATTTGGGTTGGGATCCCGCGAAGGTGAACGTGAATGGCGGGGCGATCGCCATCGGCCACCCGATCGGTGCCTCGGGCGCGCGCGTGTTGGTCACGTTATTGCATGAGATGGGCAAGCGTGACGCGAAGAAGGGCTTGGCCACGCTGTGCATCGGTGGTGGGATGGGCGTCGCGATGTGTCTCGCGCGGGGGTAAGACGATGTGTCTCGTGCGGGGGTAACACGATGTGCCTGGCTCGTTAACAAAGGGAACGAAACTCATGTCTCGCGTCGCATTGGTCACTGGCGGAACCCGCGGAATCGGTGCCGCCATCAGCATCGCGTTGAAGGCGGCGGGCCGGAACGTCGTCGCCAACTACGCGGGCAACGACGAAGCCGCGGCGGCCTTCAAGGCCGAGCACGGCATTCCCACTTACAAGTTCGACGTCGGCGACTTCCCGGCCTGCGAGGCAGGGCTCGCGACGATCGTGGCCGAACAGGGGCCGATCGAAATCCTCGTCAACAACGCCGGCATCACCCGCGACGCCACGATGCTGCGGATGCGGCGGGACATGTGGGACGCGGTGCTGGATACGAATCTTGGGTCCTGCTTCAACCTTTGCAAATTGACGTTCGAGGGCATGCGCGCCGCCAAATTCGGCCGCGTCGTCAATATCGGCTCCGTCAACGGACAGGCGGGTCAGTATGGCCAGGTGAACTATGCCGCCGCGAAGTCGGGCATCCACGGGTTTACCAAAGCCCTGGCGCAGGAAGGCGCGCGTTTCGGGATCACCGTCAACGCGATCGCACCGGGTTATGTCGATACCGAGATGGTGCGCGCGGTTCCGGGCGAGGTTCTGAAAAAGATCGTCGCCAAAATTCCGGTGGGACGCCTTGGCCATGCCGAGGACATCGCCCGCGGTGTCGCGTTTTTGACGGCGGACGACGCGGATTTCATCACGGGATCCACGTTATCGATCAACGGCGGTCAGCATATGTACTGACGCCTCTCGGGGCGGATCGTCGGGCGGAAATTGACAGGGACGGCGGCGCGGGTCACGGTTCGCGCTCTGTCACGAGGGGATCGCCCATGGCCACGCCGGACACCATCGAAGTCGTTCCGCTGACGCTGCATATCGGCGCGGAGATCAGGGGCGTCGATCTGACGCGCCCATTGCCACCGGCCCAGACAAAGGCGGTGCGCGAGGCGTTTTTGAAGTGGAAAGTGATTTTCTTCCGCGATCAAAACCTGGACCACGCCCAGCACGTGACGATGGCGCGGCAGTTCGGCGAACCGACGATCGGACATGCCGTGTTTGGCCATGTCGAGGGTTATCCAGAGGTTTACTCGGTCGCGAAGAACCGCACGGCGAATCAGAAATATGAGGCGATGACGGTGACTCCCTGGTTTGGGTGGCACACCGACGTGACCGCCGCGGTGAATCCACCCTGTGCGTCGATCCTGCGCGGTGTGACGATTCCGCCTTATGGCGGCGACACGTTCTGGACCAATTTGGCCGCCGCTTATAACGGCTTGTCGGAACCGATGCGCCGATTCGTCGAGGGCCTGCGGGCCGTTCACGCGTTCGAGCCGCGTGGTGGCGGAACGTATAATGAGAGTGTGAAACGCCGGGCGCTGCGAAGCGAGCATCCGCTGGTGACGGTGCATCCCGAAACGGGCGAGCGGATGTTGTTCGTCAGTCCGTCGTTCATCAAATCGATCGTCGGGCTGTCGCCGCGGGAAAGCGCCAAAATCCTGGAGATTTTGTGGGAGCATGTGGTGCGCCCGGAATATACGGTGCGGTTCAAGTGGAACGGGGGCGATATCGCGTTCTGGGACAATCGCTCCACCGCGCATCTGGCGCCACGGGATATTTTCCAGTCGGATTTCGACCGGCAATTGTATCGGATCACGCTGGTCGGGGAGCCTCTGACCGGCGTCGACGGCAGCCGGTCGACGTCGATCGAGGGGTTTCCGATTTTGTCCGCGGCCGAGGAACTGAAGGCGATAGCCGCGGAGTAAGTCAGCCGCTCACGGTTTCCTTGAAGCGGCGCAGCATGTCGATTTGCGCGTCGTAATTGGGGATGGTGTAGACCGGATAAAGCGTGGCGATTTGCACGCCGAGCGCGCGCCACGCCTCGACCTGCGGGGCCCAGACGGAGGGATCGGGGCCGGTGACGCGAATCCATGCTTCGAGCCCATAGGTGTCGGGGGCCCGGCCGTATTCGCGCAGGTAACCGCGGAGTTTGTCGAGCGCGGCCTTGCCTGCGTCGTCCGGCGCCATGATGGGCATCCAGCCATCGCCGATGCGCGCGGCGCGGCGGATGGCGGCGTCGGAGGAGCCGCCGAACCAGATCGGAATCGATTTTCGCACCGGCGCCGGCAGGATGTTGACGCTGTCCAGCGTGTGGAATTTGCCCTGGAAGGTGACGAGTTCGCCGGTCCAGAGGCGGCGCATGACGTCGATCTGCTCCGATTGCATGGCGCCACGCGCGGTCCATTGCGCGTTCAGGGCCTGATATTCGACGTGGTTCCAGCCGACGCCGACACCCAGCCGCAGCCGTCCCCCGCTGAGCACATCCACCTGGGCCGCTTGTTTCGCCACCAGACCGGTCTGGCGCTGTGGCAGGATCAGGACGCCGCTGGTCAGGCCGACTTTTTTCGTGACCGCGGCGAGGAAAGCCATGGTCGTGAAGGTTTCGTGGAACGTGTCTTTGTCGGTATAGACGGGTTTCCAGTCGCCGCGCGCGGTGGCGCCGAAGACGTGGTCGGGGACTTCGATGTGGTCGTAGCCCAGGTCCTCGGCGGCCTGCGCCCAATCGCGCATGCGGGCGGGATCGGTGCCGATGTCCCTCGTGGGGAAGAAGGCGCTGATTTGCATGTCGATCTCCCCGTTACAGCGTCGCGCCGCCGTCGATCGCGACCTCGGCGCCGGTGATGTAGCCGCTTTCCTCCGACAGCAGGAACAGAACCAGGCGCGACACTTCTTCCGCCGTGCCCATGCGGTTCATGGGGACGCGCGTCAGGCGCTCGCGGTTTTGTTCGGGCGTGCGGACTTTCAGCATATCGGTATCGATCGGGCCGGGATGGATCGAGTTCACCCGGATTTTTCGGGGTGCCAGATCCACGGCGGCGGCCTTGGTCATGCCGCGCAGCGCCCATTTGGTGGCGCTGTAGGCGATGGCGCCGGGGGAGCCGCGCAGACCCGCGACGGAGGAAATATTGACGATCGAGCCACCGCCGGATTGTTCCATCAGGGGGACGACGGCTTTCATGCCCAGAAAACAGCCGAGCTGGTTGATGCGCATGTGACGCTCGAACAACGCGGCGTCGGTTTCCATCAGGGTTTTCGGCTGGTAAATCCCGGCGTTGTTCACGAGGCCGTGCAGCCCGCCAAGCGCTTTCGCGGCGGCGATGGCGGCGTCCCAGTCTTCTTCCTTGGTGACATCCTGGCGCACGAAGACGGCGGTGGCGCCAAGTTCTTCCGCGAGTTGCCGGCCTTCGGCTTCGAGGACGTCGCCGATGACGACACGCGCGCCCTCGGCGGCGAACAGACGCGCTTCCGCCGCGCCCTGGCCGCGCGCGCCGCCGCTGATCAAAACGATTTTGTCTTTAAGACGGTCCATGGGATTTCCTCCGGGGGTTATCGGCCAGTCCAGTTCGGGGCGCGTTTTTCGACGAAGGCGCGCGGGCCTTCCTTGAAGTCTTCGGTTTCTCTGACGCGCGCGCCGGCGGCGGCGCAGAGTGCCCATAATTCGTCCTCGGTCAGGTCGAGCGCCCGACGCGCGACGCCGAGCGATTCGCGGACGGCGATCGGCGCGTTGACGGCGACGCGCCGGGCGAGGGCGCGGGCGGTGGCGAGGACCTCCCCGGCCGGCACGACGGCGTTCACGAGCCCAAAATGACCCGCGCGGGTGGCGGAGATTGGGTCGCCCGAGGCGATCATTTCGAGCGCGATGGCTTTCGGCAGCGCGCGCGGCAGGCGGAACACGCCGCCGGCCCCCGCGACCAGGCTGCGCTTGACTTCCGGCAGGCCCAAATTCGCGGTTTCGGCGGCGACCGCGAGGTCGCAGGCCAGCAGCAATTCGAGACCGCCCGCCAGTGCGTGGCCCTGCGCGGCGGCGATCCAGAGTTTGGTGCGTTTGGCGCGCACGAACCCGCCGAAGCCGCCGTTGGCCGTGGACAGCGTGCCGCCACGTCCGTTCGAGACTTCCTTGAGGTCGGCGCCCGCGCAGAACGCATGCGGCCCGGCGCCGGTGAGAATGGCGGCCCAGAGGTCCGGGTCGGCCTCGACCCTTTCGACGGCGGCTTCCAGGCCCGCGGCGACGGCGCCGTTGACGGCGTTGCGGGCTTCTGGCCGGTTGATGGTCACGAGGGCGATGTGGGGCTCGACGATCTCGAACAACACCGCGCCGGGTTGGTTCGCGCTGGTCATATCTCCATCCCTTCATTGATTGGGCCGAGACCGGCCGGGCGGCGGGAGGTCAGCATGGGGGCGGTGGGGCGTCAATCGCGCTCCCCCCGTCGGCTCGGTGCGCGATGGCGGCGAGGGCCGCGTAGTCCAGGTGGGACATGCGATTTCCGGTACGGCGAGTAGCACGCCGACGTCGCCCAGAGATGCGGCGAGCCGGTTTCGCGGGTTCGGCGAGAATATTACCGCTACACGCCTTGCGGCGGCCCGGACGAGTTGCTAGTTTGCGGCCGCTGAGAACGGTGGGTGCATAGCTCAGTTGGTAGAGCAGCTGACTCTTAATCAGCGGGCCCAAGGTTCGAGTCCTTGTGCACCCACCAACAAATTTTCATTTTTCAGATGCCACGAAAGCTGCCCAGGCTTCTCGGTCGGTGAGACCCAGTGGACACGATGGGTCGCAGGTCCCGCCGGTCGCATATTTGTGCCGTGGAGCCGTCGCCGCCGGATTGTTCTGTTGCGCCGCAGTCTGGCGAAGCTCGATCTGGAAGCCAGTGCGGCCTGGTTGCGGGAAAACCTGGATTCCGCTGTCTGCCCGCTGTTGCGCGAGCCCTGGATCCTGGATGTCGATAAGACGGTGAAGCCGTTGTACGGGCATCGGGAAGGCGCGGGCGCCATCGGAGTCAATTCGTTTTGGCGCCGCCCACATGCGGTCCGGCTTTGGCCAGCGCGCCGGACTTTTCCGCGTCCGTCATCGATGGGAAGAAGGTGTAGGACAGCGTGACGACCTTCACGTCGCGCGTGTTCGGATCGGTCGCGATGGCCGGATCGACCCAATAGCTGAGCGGGAAATCCATCGTCTGCCCGCCCTCCAGCGTCTGCTGGTTGAAGCAGAAGCAGGCCGTCTTATGGAAATATTTCGCGGCCTTTTCCGGCGTGACGTTATACGTCGCGACCCCGGTCACCGGACTCCGAGCCTTGTTATGGGCACGGTAGGCGGCGAGGTTGTCCTCGCCCAACGGCACCGTCACCTCCAGCTGGACCGGCACGAAACTCCAGGGCAGGCCCGGATTGGTGTCAGCGTTAAACCTCACCCGGATCGTCGTCCCATTCCCGCCTGGCGCCTGGGCCGCGGTCGTGTTGGGCGTGCCGGCATACCCTGTCGCCGCGCAGAACATGCGGTAGAGCGGGATGGCGGCGAACGACAATCCCACCATCCCCATCGCGACCGCCACGAACGCCGTTGCGACCAGGCGGTTGGCGCGGCGCGTGTCCATGTCAGTGGTGGGTCATTTTCACGATCGTGATCGCGAAAAACAGCGCCGCGAGTCCCGCCAGCACCGCGAACATCGCGATATTGCGTCCTTTCTGGCGGCGCCGGAACGCGGCGGCTTCTTCGTCGGACATACTGGGAGGATTTGCCATGGTTCAGCCTATGGAACGGTCGATGGCGAGGGCCGCGAACAGGATGAACAAATACGCGATCGAGTATTTGAACGCGGCCCGCGCGGGCGCGTCGTTGGTGAGGCTGACGCCGGTTTCGTCCTGGCGGTCATGCGCGACGCGCCAGACGCTAACCAAAAAGCCCACGCCCAGCACCGCGGCGGCGACGGCATAGACCGTGCCGGAGAAGCCGAGGAACCAGGGGACAAGGGTCAGCGGCACCAGCAGAAGCGTATAGATGACGATCTGCCGGCGCGTTTCTTTTCCGCCGGCGACCACGGGCAACATCGGTACGCCCGCGCGGCGGTAATCCTCGTTCGCGAACAGCGCGAGGGACCAGAAATGCGGTGGCGTCCAGATGAAGATGATGGCGAAGAGGATGACCGGGATCAGGTCGACCGACCCGGTCACGGCGGCCCATCCGATCACCGGCGGGAAGGCACCCGCGGCGCCGCCGATGACGATGTTCTGCGGCGTACGGCGCTTCAGCCACATCGTGTAGACGAAAACGTAAAACCCGATCGACAAGGCCAGCACGCCCGCCGCGGTGTGATTAACCGCGAGCCCCATGACGATGACCGAGCCGACCGCCAGGGTGATCCCGTACCCCAACGCCGCGCCGGGTTCGATGCGACCGGCCGGGATGGGCCGTTCGCGGGTCCGGCGCATCACCGCGTCGATATCGCGGTCGTACCACATGTTGATGGCACCGCAGGCGCCCGCGGCGATTGCGATGCACAGCACCGCCGTGAAGGCCAGCACCGGGTGCAGATGCCCGGGCGCGACCAGCAGGCCAATCATGCCGGAGAAGACGACGAGGCTCATCACCCGCGGCTTCAACAGCGCGATCCAGTCCCGCACTTCGGAGTCCGGGTAGGCGGCTGAACGCATTTGCGGGGAAGATGACTCTTCCCCGCCAACACGCGACATCGATGTGGGTATGTCGCTCACTTGACCTTCGGGAGTTCCAGGAACGAGTGAAAAGCGGGCGGAGACGTCTGGGTCCATTCCAGGGTCGTCGCGCCTTCGCCCCAGTAATTGTCGGCCACATGTTCCTTCGAGGTGAAGGTCCGGTAGCAGACATACAGGAACACAACGAACGCGGCACCAGAGATATAGCCGCCGATGGAGGAGACGTAGTTCCACCCCGCGAAAGCATCCGGATAGTCCGGGTAACGGCGCGGCATGCCGGCCAACCCCAGGAAGTGTTGCGGGAAGAACAGCAGGTTCACGCCAACGAACGTCATCCAGAAGTGCACCCGGCCCCAGAACTCCGGATACTGGTGTCCCGACATTTTGCCGATCCAGTAGTACCAGCCGCAGAAGATCGAGAACACAGCGCCGAGCGACAGCACGTAGTGGAAGTGCGCGACGACGTAGTAGGTGTTGTGGATGATTTCGTCGATGCCGGCGTTGGCGCAGACGACACCGGTGACGCCGCCAAGGGTAAAGACGAACAGGAAGCCGACGGCCCAGAGCATCGGCGTGTCGAAGCGGATGGACCCGCCCCACATCGTCGCGATCCAGGAGAAGATTTTCACGCCCGTCGGCACCGCGATGACCATCGTCGCGCCCATGAAGTAAGCGCGGGTGTCGATGTCGATGCCGGACATGTACATGTGGTGCGCCCACACGACGAAGCCGACCACGCCGATCGCGACCATCGCGTAAACCATGCCCAGATAGCCGAAGATCGGTTTTTTGGAGAAGGTGGAGATGACGTGGCTGACGATGCCGAAGCCCGGCAGGATCATGATGTAGACTTCGGGGTGGCCGAAGAACCAGAACAGATGCTGGAACAGGACCGGGTCACCGCCGCCCGTCGGGTCGAAGAAGGCGGTGCCGAAGTTACGGTCGCAGATCAGCATGGTGATCGCCGCGGCCAGGACCGGCACCGACAGCACCAGCAGGAACGCCGTGATCAGCTCGGCCCAGATGAACAGCGGCATTTTGTGCAGCGTCATGCCGGGCGCGCGCATGTTGAAGATGGTGGTGATGAAGTTCATCGACCCAAGGATCGAACTCGCGCCGGCCAGATGGAGCGCGAAGAGCGTGCAATCCATGCCCATGCCGGCTTCGTAGGTCGCGTTCGACAAGGGCGGATACAGCGTCCAGCCAGAACCGGACTCGCCCAGCACCAGGCCGATACAGATCAGCACGAAGGCGGGCGGCATAAGCCAGAAGCTGATGTTGTTCAGCCGTGGGAAGGCCATGTCGGGGGCACCGACCATCAGCGGAATGAACCAGTTGCCGAAGCCGCCGATCAGCGCGGGCATGACGGAGAAGAAGATCATCAGCAGCCCGTGGGTGGTGATGATCGTGTTCCACTCCTGCCCCGAGGTCACGACATGGTTGTTCGGGAACTGGAGCTGCATGCGCATGATCATGGACAACGCGCCGCCGACGGTCCCGCCGATGACGGCGAAGATCAGGTACAGCGTGCCGATGTCCTTGTGGTTCGTGCTGAACAGCCAACGCTGCACGAAACTGGGTTTGTGGTCGTGGTGGTGGTCGTCGTGCGCCCCATGGGCGTCGTGCCCATGCGCATCGTGACCGTGAGTCGCTTCAGCCATCGTCTGTCTCCTTCACGCGCCGGCCCAACGGGTCAGCGCCGAATCTCCTGGGGCGCGGTCTGCTCGGCGGAAGCCAGCATGCGGATCGGGGCCGCCGCCGGGGCGATGCTGGCGGCCTTTTTGTTTTTCGCGACCCAGGCCTTGAAATCGGCTTCGGACACGGCCTGCACCGCGATCGGCATCCGGGCGTGATCCGGTCCGCAGATCTGGTTGCATTCCCCGTAATACACGCCGGGCTTATCGGCGGTCAGCCACAATTCGATCGTCCGGCCCGGGATGGCGTAACGCTGCACGCCCAAAGACGGAATGAAGAAACTGTGGATGACGTCGACACTGCTGCTCAGGATGCGGATTTTCTTGCCAACGGGAATCATCATCCGGTTATCGACGTCCAGCAAACGCAACTGGCCGGGCTTCAAATCCTCGTCCCGGATATAGCGGCTTTCGATATCGACGTCGCCGTTGTCGGGGTAGGTGTACTGCCAGTACCATTGGTGCCCCGTGACCTTCACGGTCATGTCCGGGTCCGGGGTGCGGTCCAGATAGTAGATCAGCCGGAACGACGGGATCGCCATGACCACCAGGATCAGCACCGGAAGCACGGTCCAGGCGATCTCAAGCCCCGTGTGATGGCTGGTCTGGCTCGGCACGGGGTTCCGCTTTTCGTTGTAGCGGACACAGACCCAAACCAGCAGCACCGCCACGAAGATCGTGATGACCGTGATCAGAACCAGCACGAGGTTATGGAGATCGATGATCCCCTGCTTCAGGGAGTTGGCCGCCGGCTGCATATCCATGCCCCAGGGACGTGGGGCATGGACCTGCGCCTGGGCCGATTGCGAAACGAGCCCCGCCAGCGGCGAGAACACGGTGAGAAGAAGCGCGGCGAACAGCCGCTTCGGAAGCTGCATTGACCGAATACCCCGTTGCGTGCCCGATGGGCGAGTCCGGTGTCCGCGACACGCCGCGGATCGCCGGGATTTCCCCATCGGGATTTCAATGACATGGCCTAATGGACCAGCGGTCCAAGATCAAGGGTGGGGGCCAATAAACACTGGCCCGTGTGGCTTTCCCGCATCCATTTCGCGGCGATTTCGCCCGGCGCGCGCTTTAACTTCGCGCGCGGCCGGGGGTTTCCGCCGCGTCCCGGGGATCGACGGCCAGATATCGCATCGGGCGTCCCGTTTCCAACGCGAACGTGGTCGTGCGGGCCAGGAGTTGTTTGTCGTCGTCGGTCAGGCGGGTGGCTTCGCGCAGATGGTCGGTCCAGCTTTCCATCGACCAGACTTCCAGCCAGCCCTCTGGGTGGGCGACGTCTTCGTAAATTTGCCAGAACAAGGCGCCCGCGCGGCCTCGGACCTGGTGGATGTCCTTCATCAGCGCCAGAAATTCGCTCCTGCGTTCCGGTGGCACGCGGTAGCTCGCGGTTTCCATCACCCGTCCCCGCGCGGTGCGCAGCACGCCCGCCAGTTCCGGTGCCGGTGCCTCTGGGCCTTGCAATGCCGCGATTTCGGCGGGTGGCGCCTGGGGGCGGATCGCCTCGATCCGGGCGTAACGGGCCAGCAGCATCAGCACCAGGCCCACCGCCGACGCGGCGAGAAAGGTGCGGGGCAGGCCCGCGTGCTCGCCGACCCAGCCCCAGAGGAACGAGCCCAGTGTCAGGGCGCCGTTCTGGGCCAGTTGGTAGATTGAGAGCGCGCGGGCTCGCACCCAGGGCGGGCAGACCAGTTGCGCGGCGGATTGAATGGTCGCGTAGGCGGCGGTCCAGCCGACGCCGACCAGCAGCATGCCCAACGCCGCGAACACCCAATGTTGTGCCAGTCCGACGATCGCCATGCCGGCGCAGGATGAGACGGTGCAGGCCATGACCGTAGCGCCCCGGCTCATGCGCGCGCGGGCCATGGGCAGCAGCATGCCGGAGGTCACGCCGCCGACTCCCATCATCCCCAGGATCACCCCGTACATCCCTGGGCCGAGGTCGAGGTCGCGCCGGACATACAGGGGGAGGAGAGCCCAGGGGGCGGAGGCGGGGATGGAATAGGCGATGGTGCGGATCATGGCGTGGCGGATCGCGGGCGTGTTGCGGACGAAGCGCATGCCCGCGCGCATGGCGGATAACAGGTGCTCCCGTGGCAGGCCGGTGAAGCGGCGTCCGGCGCGGTGCCACAGGATCGGGCGCCGATGACGGTGAAGATGGAGGCGGCGTAGAGGGAGAAGGTCAGGCCGGAGCCGCCGAGCAGGATCAGGAAGCCCGCCAGCGCCGGGCCGATGGCGCGGGTGAGGTTGAAGCCGATGCCGTTGAGGGCGATGGCGGGGACGAGGTCCTCGCGCGGGACGAGTTCGGGGACGATGGCGCTCCAGGCCGGCGCGGTCAGGGCGGCGCCGATGCTGATGGCAAAGGTCAGGATCAGCAGCCACATGGCGGTCATGCCGCCGTTGAGGGTCAGCACCGCCAGCAGGATGGCGGCGGAGGCGGTCCAGATTTGGGTGGCGATCAGGAAAATCCGGCGGTCGACGATGTCGGCCATGGCGCCGCCGGGCAGGGCCAGCAGGAACACCGGCATGATGGTCGCGGCCTGCACCGTGGCGACGATCAGCGGTTCTGGCGCGAGCGAGGTCATTAGCCAGCCCGCGCCGGTGTTTTGCAGCCACGTGCCCAACCAGACGACCACGCTGGCGAGCCAGAGCGTGCGAAAGGTTCCGTTGCGTAGGGGCACGAGCGCCGGGGGCAGCCGCATGGTCGCGATCTCTGTCGGGAAGAGCGCGGCTTATAGCGGCACCGGCTGGCGTTCGGGGGAAATTCGGCGCGGTGTCGTCAGGCTCCGCGGCGGCGGGCGGCGCCAAGGGCGGCGAGTCCCGCGCCCAACAGGGTCAGGGAGGCGGGTTCGGGCGCGGGGATGAAGTCGTACGTGATCGAGAATTGCAGCCCGGCGGTGGTCGACACGTTCGGCGAAAGGAAGAGCGGCGGATAGGCGAGGTGCGTGGCGGTCGAGATCGATATCGTGTCGGCGCCGCCGCCCGTCTGCTGGAGGGACGATAAGGGCGCGGATAAAGCCACGTCGCTGTGTCCGGCCAGCGAGTATGGCGCGCTCCCGTGCGATGGCAGGTTAAGGTTCACGGACCCAGAGGGGTTTGCGGTCAGCGCCGCGAACGCCGCTGCCAGCGCGCTCGTGGGCCGGGTGGTGTCGCTGAGCGTGAAGCGGACGTTTTCGTCCACGATGAAAGAGCCCGCGACCGCGGTGAGGTTGGTGACGGTGCCGGTCGTGGACAGGAACGGCAGCACATGGATGGAGGCATGGAACAGCGTGCCCATGTTGCTGTCGAACAGGTCGAGCGCGAGGCTGGTGTTCAGCTCGGCGGCCATCATGCCGGTGTCGGCGAGGCCGGTGCACTGGGTGGCGGTACAGGGCAGCGTCGCGCCGGCGGTCCCTCCCATGCTCAGAGTGGCCGCGCCGGCGAGAAGCAGGGCGCGGAAGAGGCGGGTCGTGTGTCGCATGGGTCGATCCTTGGTCGGCGTCGGCTGCCCGTGGGAGTCGGTGGGCAAGACGTCCACGCAATTTTCGGGCCAGTTAACAAAACTGTTTGAAAACAGTGCTCTGATGGCCTGGCGTGGTGACCCCGGCGCGATCCTGTAATGGCTTCCTTACATGTGCGCCTTTCTCGCTACCGCTTGCGCGCGGTCATGGACCGCCGCTGCCGCGGCATGGCAATGTCGGCCCGTTGGACGAACCGGCCGCGGGCACCATGGAGGCGGAATCGCGATGAAAGTCCTCTGGCACGACGCGCAATTGAAACACACGCCGGGCTTTTTCCTGGCCCGCGGCAAGGTGCGCGCGAATTTCGAGGTGCCCGCCCGCGCGACGGCCCTGTTGTCCGCCTGCCGGACCATGGGCCTCGAGATCGCGGCACCGGCGCCCGCGAGACGGGAAGATTTGCTGACGGCGCATGACGCCGCCTATTTGGATTTCGTTCGCGACTCGCACGCGGCGTGGTCGGCGATGCCGGACGCGGGGGACGAGGTCGTGGCCAATCATCATCCTGGTCTCGACATGATCGCCAGCGGTGCCAGTATGCCGGACCACGTTGTCGGCCAGGCCGGCTGGTTCACCGCCGACGCCGCTTGTCCCATCGGCCCCCATACATGGGAGTCCGCCAATTGGGCCGCCGCCTGCGCCTTGGCCGCGGCCGAGGAAGCGGTCGCGGGACGGTCCGCCTACGCGCTGGCGCGGCCGCCGGGACACCACACGTTCCGGGCGCGGGCGGGCGGGCATTGCTACGTCAACAACGCGGCGCTGGCGGCGGAACGGTTGCGGGCGAAGGGCGCGGCGAGGGTCGCGGTGCTGGACATCGACAGCCATCACGGCAACGGCACGCAGGGGATTTTCTGGGACCGGCCCGATGTGTTGTTCGTTTCGCTGCACGGCGATCCGAACCGCTATTATCCCTGGTTCACTGGTCACGCGGCGGAAACCGGCGGTGGCATGGGTCAAGGCGCCACACGGAATTTTCCGCTGGCGATTGGCACGGGCGACGCGGGCTGGCTGGCGGCGCTGGCGGACGGGCTGACCGCGATTCGCGCGTTCCGGCCGGACGCGCTGGTCGTCAGCCTCGGCTTCGATGCCTCGGAACACGAGCCGTTGAACGCCCTGGCCGTCACCGAAGATGGGTTCGCGCGCGCCGGCGCGGCGATCGGCGCACTGAGGTTGCCCACGGCGCTGGTGCAGGAAGGCGGCTACAACACCGATCTCATCGGCGCGCTGCTGACCCGCTTCCTGGACGGGTTCGGCGCATGAGCCGGTCTGGACCCGGCGCGGTGCGTCATGCTTTGATACGGCCATGAGTGAATCGCCCTCGGTCGCGAACGAAGCCGAAACCGGCCAGCGCGGCGCCGCCGACCTCGCCGCGACCGCGCGCTGGCTCGAGGACAAATACGGCTACGTCTCCAACCTCGCGCAAACCATGGCGCATGCGCCGGGCGCGCTGATGCCGTGGCTGGATATGGAGCATTACTGCCGGTTTGAGTCGGACCTGACGGAACGCCAGCGAATGTTGATCGTGCTGATCGCCTCGCGCGACGTGCATTACTGTTGGCCGCATTACCGTCCTTTGGCGGGCACTGTCGGCTTCAGCGAAGATCAGATCGGATTGATCCGTCTGGGCCGCGTCCCCCAGGACATCGCCGAGGTGGAGCAGGCGGTCTGTCAGATCGCCAACGAGATCGTCGCGGGCCGCCGCGTGCCGCAGACGATGTTCGAGGAAATCGTGAAACTGCTGCCGCCCCGCCAGATCGTGGATATCGCGATCCTCGCGTCGTTTTATCTGGCGATGGGCGTTCTCAGCACGGGACTTTGCGTCGAGGTCGAAGCGCCGGAGATTCTCCGGAAAGAGCAGGTTCACCACAAGAAGTCGATCGGGCTGGCCTGAGGCCTGGTGAATGCGCCGCGCGCGAGCGGTGCGGCTGGCCACTTCGCGATGGCCAGGAATAACATCTCCGTTTCAGGTATTTTTGCCGGCATCGCCCGGCATGATCGAATGATCGGTCTCGGCACAGGATAGCGGGGCGGGTCGCTTGTCCCCGCGGAGGTGGCTTATAACTTCCGCGCCGTACCGCTCCCGGTCGCCCGATCGAGTCGGGCGATGACGTGGGCGTTTGGATCATAACGGGATCGCGCGCACCGAACGACTCGTCAATCTTCGCCCGTCGCCTTAGGCGGCGAGCTGTTCCAACTCCGGGCTGGCGCGGGCGATGTCTTCCATCAGCGACCAAATACGGTCGGGACGCAGATCGGTCTCGGGATCGTTCAACAGGCGGTCGAGCTCAGCCTGTTTGCGCTCAAATTCAATGTCGGTCATGGCGTAACCTCGTCTCGAAGGAACCTTGAATGGTTTCACCTTACAAAATGGCTACCGTGTGGCGCAAATAAGAAATTTCTAATTTCTGGGCAGACGTGTGTCTGTCGGTGAGTCCGGGTTCTGGGCACGGTGCCGCAGCAGATGATCGGCCAGCACGCAGGCGAGCATGGCCTCGCCCACCGGGACCGCGCGGATGCCGACGCAGGGGTCGTGGCGGCCTTTGGTGCTGACGTCGATCTCCTGGCCGTGTTTGTCGACGGACTGGCGCGGGGTCAGGATCGAACTGGTGGGTTTGACCGCGAAGCGCGCGACGATCGGCTGGCCCGTGGAGATGCCGCCAAGGATGCCGCCCGCGTGATTGGAGCCGAACGTGGCCATTCCGTCGCGCATGCGCATTTCGTCGGCGTTGTCCTCGCCGGACAGCATCGCGGCGGCGAACCCGTCGCCGATTTCGACGCCCTTCACTGCGTTGATCGACATCAGCGCGCCGGCGAGGTCGGCGTCGAGTTTGCCGTAGATGGGGGCGCCAAGGCCGGGCGGAACGCCCTCCGCGATCAGTTCGATGACGGCGCCGACGGAGGAGCCGGATTTCCGGATCGCCGCCAGCATGGTGTCCCATTCCGCCGCCGCGATGGGATCGGGGCAGAAGAAGGGATTGTCGTTCAGCGCGTCCCAGTCCCAGCGGGACCTGTCGATTTTGCTGGCGCCCATCTGGACCAGGGCGCCGCGGATGCGGATCCCCTCGCCAAGGATCTGACGGGCGACCCCGCCGGCGGCAACGCGCATCGCGGTCTCGCGCGCCGAGGAGCGGCCGCCGCCGCGGTAATCGCGGACGCCGTACTTTAGGTCGTATGTCAGATCGGCGTGGCCGGGACGGTAGGACGCGGCGATGGCGGAATAATCGCGGGAGCGTTGATCCACATTTTCGATCGTCAAGGCGATCGGCGTTCCCGTGGTCACGCCATCGAACACGCCCGACAAAATTCGTACCTGATCCGGTTCCTGGCGCTGCGTCGTGAACTTCGACTGGCCGGGACGGCGGCGGTCGAGCCAGGGTTGCAGATTGGCCTCGCTCAGCGCCAGCCGCGGCGGGCAGCCATCGACGACGCATCCGATCGCGGTCCCATGGCTTTCGCCCCAGGTGGTGACCCGGAACAAATGTCCGAACGTGTTGTGGCTCATCCTTCGATGCCGATGTCCGGTGCGTCCGGGTGCTTCATACCGACGATGTGATAGCCGCTGTCGACGTGATGGACCTCGCCGGTAACGCCGCTGGAGAGATCCGAGAGAAGGTAAAGCCCGGCGCCGCCGACTTCCTCGATGGTGACGTTCCGCCGCAGCGGGGCGTTCAACTGGTTCCAGCGCAGCAGATAATGGAAGTCGCCGATCCCCGAGGCTGCGAGCGTCTTGATTGGACCGGCCGACAATCCGTTCACACGGATGCCCTGAGACCCGAGATCGGCGGCCATGTAACGAACCGAGGCCTCCAGCGCCGCCTTCGCCACACCCATGACATTATAATGCGGAATCCATTTCTCCGCCCCATAATAGGTCAGGGTGAGAATACTGCCGCCCGCTGTCATCAGCGGCAACGCGCGCTGAGTCACCGCCAACAGCGAATAAGCCGAAATATCCATCGCCTGAAGAAACGCGGCCCGCGGCGTATCGACATATCTGCCCCGCAGATAAGCCTTATCGGCGAAGGCGATCGCATGCACCAGGAAATCGATCCGGTCCCATTTCGCCCCGATCGCCTGGAACGCGGAATCGACGCTCGCCTCGTCCGAGACGTCGCAATTGACCAGGAAATCGCACCCGATCGACGCCGCCAGCGGGCGGACCCGGCGTTCCAGCGCCTCGCCCTGAAACGTGAACGCCAGTTCGGCGCCTTGCGCGGCGCAGGCCTCCGCGATCCCCCAGGCGAGGGACCGGTTGTTCGCGGCGCCCATGATGACGCCGCGCTTGCCCTCCAGCAGATTGCCTTTGCGGACGGCGGACGAAGGGGCACTGTCGGCCATGTCGATCCTCTGAAAACGCTCGCGTCATGCGGGTACCGTCTGGCTGTCGTGACACAGAGGCCGGTCCCCGGGCAAGAGGGACCCTTGCGCCGCACGGGCCAAAGCGCACAGTACCCCGCGCGAGACAGGATACCGACCGAATGACCCACACCGACCAAACCGAAACCGACCCCTTCGCGTGGTTCGCCCGCTGGATGGCCGAAGCCGAGGCCAGCGAACCCTCCGACCCCAACGCCATGGCGGTCGTCACCGTCGGCGCGAACGGCCGCCCGTCGGCCCGCACGATCCTGCTGAAAGGCACCGATCCCCGAGGATTCGTGTTCTATACCAACACCAACAGCCGCAAAGGCGACGAACTCGCGGCCAACCAGGCCATCTCGCTCCTGTTCCACTGGAAGTCGCTGGGCCGCCAGATCCGGATCGAAGGCAGCGTCGAACCCGTGACCTCCGCCGAGGCCGACGCCTACTACGCCACCCGCCCCCGTATCTCCCGCCTTGGCGCATGGGCTTCCGACCAATCCCGCCCCTTGTCCGAGCGCGCCGAACTCGAACGCCGCCTGAAACATTTCGAGGAAAAATACCCCGGCGAAGACATCCCCCGCCCGCCGCACTGGTCCGGCTACCGCGTGCTGCCCGACCGGTTCGAGTTCTGGCAAAACATGGAATTCCGCCTGCACGACCGGAACATTTTTACGCAGGCACCCGGTGGCGGCTGGACCCGCGGCAAGTTGTTTCCATAACCGCATGAACGCGTCCGCGGACCAGGCGGAAACCGTCGCGTTTCTGACCGCGCTCGCGGGCGCGCTACCGGTGGAAACCCATATTTCCTGTGTGTTTCTCGGCCCGGATACGGTCTGGAAACTGAAGAAATCGGTTCGCCTGCCGTTCCTGGATTTTTCCACGATCGAAGCCCGGGAACATTTTTGCCGCCGCGAACTGGAACTGAACGCTACCGCCGCGCCCGGTCTTTATGGCGACGTTGTTCCGGTGGTCCGCGCGGCGGATGGCGCGCTGACGCTCGGCGGCGAGGGGGAACCGGTCGACTGGATCGTCCGCATGGCGCGCGTGCCCGCCGCGGATTTTCTGGATGTTCGGGCGGCGAAAGCCCCTCTGAACCCAGAGATGTTGGACGCGATCGCCGACGCGGTCGCCCTCTGGCACCTCTCTCTGCCCCCCGTGGCCTGCGTTCGCCCGGATCTGGCGGCGACCGCCAAGGGCAACGCCACCGCCGCGCGCGCCGCCGGCCTGAACGTGGAGCCGGTGAACGCCTGGCTCGCCGCGATGCACGCGGACCTCGCGGCGACCGCGGCCTGGCAGGACGCGCGCGCGGCGGCGGGCTTCGTCCGGCGCTGCCACGGCGATTTGCATTTGGGCAATCTCTGCCTGTGGCGAGGCCGCCCGGTCCTGTTCGACGCCCTGGAATTCGACGAGTCGATGGCGACGATCGACCTGGGGTACGACCTCGCTTTCCTGCTGATGGACCTGGAACAACGCCAGAATCGGGCGTCGGCCAATCGGGTGCTGAACCGGTATGTCGCGCGCACCGGGGATGTTTGTCTGGTGGGCGGATTGCCGATGTTTCTGTCGATGCGGGCCATCATCCGCGCCCATGTGGAGGAACGCGTGGGGCGGCATACCGCGGCGGCGGCCTATCTGGGCGCCGCGGCCCGCTATCTGACCCGGCGGGTTCCCGTCCAGGCGGCCACGGGCTGCCCGGTCTCTGGGTCCCTTGGCGCGGTCGTTGTCGCGATCGGCGGCCTGCCGGGCACGGGAAAATCCACGCTGGCCCGTGCTGTTGCGCCCCTGCTCGGCCGCGCGCCCGGCGCGCTGGTGCTGCGCAGCGACGAGATCCGCAAGCGCCAGCACGGAGTCCCGCCGGAACAGCGCCTGCCCCCCAGTGCGTATAGATCGGCCAAGAGCGCCGCCGTGTTCGACACGCTCACCCGCGATGTGGAGACCGCCGCCGCCATGGGCCAGGCGGTTATCGCCGACGCGACATTTCTCAACCTGGCGCATCGGGACATGGTGGAAGCGGCGGCCGCGCGGGCCGGGTTGCCTTTCGTTGGGCTGTGGCTGATGGCGCCCAAAGACGAACTGGAACGGCGCGTTGCCGCGCGCACCGGCGACGCCTCCGACGCCACCGTCGATGTCCTCCGCGGCGCCGCCAAAGCCGATCCGGGACCCCGCGCCTGGCACGCCGTCGATACTTCGGAGTCTTCCTCCGCCCTGACCCTGGCGAAGACGATTCTGGCTCCCCATATCGCGATCTGAAGCAAGCGCATTGCAGGCTTGCATTTCTCGCGGAACAACGCAGAGTTGAATGCCGCACAGGGACGACCAGGAAAGGACCCGACCATGGCCATCCGTAAAATTCTGCTGCCATTGACCGGAACCGCCGCCGGGGAAGCGGCGCTCACCACGGCGCTGACCATCGCCAATATCTGGAAAGCGCATGTCACCGCGCTGCATGTCCGCGTGGACAGCCGCGACGTCGCGCCGCTGGCGGGCGAAGGCTTGTCTGGTGCCATGATCGAGGAAATGATGACCGCGACGGAAAAAGAAAGCAGCGACCGCGCGCACGCCGTGCGGTCGATGTTTGAGCGTTTCGTCGCGCGCCAGAACGTCGTGGTCCGTGAAGCCCATGCCGGCCTCGAGCACGCCACCGCCAGCTTCGCCGCCGTCACCGGCCGCGAGGAAGATATCGTCGCGCAGCAGGCGCGTCTCGCCGATCTGACGGTCGTGCCGCATCCGGACTCGGGCGAAGACGTTTCTTCCTCGGACGCGCTGCACGCGGTGTTGTTCGACTCGGGACGCCCCGTGCTGATCTCGCCGCAAAAGGCGGTCGAAACGATCGGTAAACGGGTTTGCCTGGCCTGGAACGGCACGGCGGAATCCGCGGAATCGGCGCTGGCGGCGATCCCCTGGATGAAGCAGGCCGAGGCGGTGCGGATTTTGTCGGCGGAGGGCTACCAGCGCCGCGGACCCGCCGCGCCGGAACTGGCCGCTTATCTCGCGTTGCACGACATTAACGCGGATATCGTGATGTTCCCGTCGATCCGGAATTCCGTCGGGGCGGGCCTGCTGGAGGCGGCGCGTCAGTTCGGATGCGATCTGCTGTCGATGGGCGCCTATTCGCATTCTCGTTTGCGCCAGTTGATTCTGGGTGGCGTGACACGACATGTGCTGGAGAGCGCAACCATCCCGGTGATGATGACACGATGATCGAAGTCCGTCCGTTCGGCCGTCTCGGCCGATTCAAGAATGAGTGGCTGAACGCCCGCCACCATTTCAATTTCGGCAATTATCGCGACCCCGCGCGGACGGGATTCGGCAAGCTGATGGTGTGGAATGACGATGAGATCGCGCCGGGGACGGGGTTCGATCCGCATCCGCATCGCGACATGGAAATCGTTACCTATGTCCGCGAAGGCGCCATCACCCATCAGGACAGTCTGGGCAACGAGGGCCGCACGGTGGCCGGCGATGTGCAGGTGATGCACGCGGGCACCGGGATCACGCACGCGGAATATAACAAGGAAACGCGAGCGACTCTGTTGTTTCAGATCTGGATCCGGCCGGACATATATGGTGTCGATCCCGGATGGGAAGCGCGGACCTTCCCGAAGGAAGGCAGCGGTCTTGCCGTGTTCGCCAGCGGGCGAGCCCAGGACGCGGGGAGCGGCGCGTTGGCGTTGCATGCGGACGCGGCGGTGTTCGCGGGGACGTTGAAGGCGGGTGAGACGATCCGTTTCCCGATCGGAGCGGGGCGGCGGTTGTATTTGGTGCCGGTGAACGGGACCGTGACGGTGAACGGAATTGTCGCGAAACAACGCGATGGTGTGGCGATCGGGGACGAGACGGAAGTTTCCATCGCCGCGGCCCATCCGGTGGAACTGGTCGCGGTGGACGTCGCCGCTTAATCCGCGAACAGCGACAGCAATCCCGCGAGGAGCTTCGTGGGTGAGGGCGGGCAGCCGGGGATGACCAGATCCACCGGCACCACCGACGACACGCCTCCCACGATCGCGGAACTGCCGGCGAAGATTCCGCCGTCGGCGCCGCAATCGCCCACGGCGACCACCCATTTCGGGTCGGGCGTGGCGCGCCATGTTCGCTCCAGCGCCTGGCGCATGTTCAGGGTCACGGGGCCCGTGACCAGCAGCACATCGGCATGGCGTGGCGAGGCGACGAAATGGATGCCGAACCGCTCGATGTCGTAAAACGCGTTGTTCAGCGCGTGGATTTCCAGTTCGCACCCGTTGCAGGATCCCGCGTCGACCTGGCGAATGGCGAGACTGTGTCCCAGCCGCTTTTGGGCGGCCGCGTTCAGGGTGGTGGCGAGCGCGGCGACCGCCGGATCGGGTGGCGGGCGGTTTTCGGTCAGGGGGCGGCGGAGGCCTTCGCGGAGGAATTTCAGCATTTTGGGCGATTCTCGCGAGGGGGCTTTGGGGAATATTCCGGCGAGGGGGCGGGTTCCCGGCCGTGCGCCGGGGCTGGCGAACGGGAGCGGCATGGGAACCGTTTGACACGGAGACCACGGAGAATGGCGGAGGACCTCGGAGGTTCTTTGGCGGTGGGCGGCGTGCCGGATGTTTCGCCGCGGCATCGGCCGATGGCGGCGGTTCTCATCTTGGGCGTCGTCGTTTCCCAATCGTTATCCTTGGGCTCGAGCCTGTGGCGGTCGTGTATCAGCGGAATGAAAATTCGAAGTCTGGTACAACCCTTCCTCGTCATCCCCCGGCTCGATCGGAGGGGCGGTCGCGGCACGAACCGGCATTTCTGGCGCGTCCGGTGGTTCGATTGCGTTGTGCCATGATGCGGCGGGTAGCGTATCTCCGATCGTTCCGCGGTTGTACGAGCGCCGTCGGACGCGATCGGGGGACCCGAAGTGCCGGAAAAGCGAATTCGTGCCGCTCCCGGTCCCCCGATCGAGTCGGGGGATGACGGAAAAGCGCGGCCGGAAGCCGAAATGGTCATCGAACCTGCCATCACAGGTCGTGACCGGAATAGGAACAGTTGAAACTTTTATTGCACAGCGGAAAATCCGCCACGATGTTGCCCTCGATGACCGCCTCCAGCAGCGGCCATTGAAACCAGGAGGCGTCGCGGATGTGGCAGCGCTCGACCTGCCCGGCATTCAGGCGGAGCCAGATCAGAACATCGCCGCGGAAGGCTTCGGTGAGCGACATGCCCTCGCCCGACCCACGGGGGATCGGCATTTGAATCGGGCCGTCCGGCAGGTCGCGGAGAATGCGTTCGATCATGGTCAGGCTTTGGCCGATTTCGCGCGCCCTGATCCAAACGCGGGCGTTGACATCGCCCTTGGTGAGCACGGGGACTTCGAAATCCAGGGCATCGTAAGGCGCGTAACCCGGGTATTTCCTGGCATCGAACCCTCGGCCGGAGGCGCGGCCGATATGGCCGCCCGCGCCGAATTGTTTCGCCAGCGCCGGTTTCAGGATACCCGTGGTGACAGTGCGGTCCTGTAATGAGGCGGTGCGGTCGTACAGCGCGGTCAAATCGGAAAATTTCGTCCGGATATCGGTGGCCAGAGCCGCGATGGCGGTGCGGTTGTCCGCGTCGAGATCCACCGCGACCCCACCGGGAATAATCCGGTCCATCATCGACCGATGCCCGAAAGCCGCGTCCGCCGCGCGCAGCACGCGCTCGCGCATAACCGCGCAGTGGGACAGGATGACGGTGAACGACGCGTCGTTGCATATGGCGCCGAAATCGCCGAGATGGTTGGCGATCCGTTCCATTTCCGCCATCAGCGCGCGCAGCCAGATCGCGCGCGGCGGCGGGCTCACGGCCAAAGCGGACTCGACCGCGCGCGCGAAGCCGATCCCATAGGCGACGGTGCTGTCGCCGGAGACGCGGCACGCCAGGCGCGCGGCGCGGTCCAGCGGCGCGTTCATGAACAACTCGTCGACGCCTTTGTGGACATAGCCGAGACGTTGTTCCAGACGAACAACGGTCTCGCCGTCGCAGGTGAAACGAAAATGGCCGGGTTCGATGATCCCGGCATGGACGGGGCCCACGGGAATCTGGTGCAGGCCCTCGCCGGTCACGGGCAGGAAGGCGTAATCCGTGCCGTCGCGGTGATCCAGCCATCCCCGCGGATCGGGCAGACCGATCGGTTCGTAGCCGAACAGATCGCGGATGGCGCGTTCAAGGCGGATCGCGGGCGGGTGCGCCGAGCCGATGGCGGGGTAGGTGCCGTCTGGGCAGGGCAACGTCAGGACCCCGATTGCCTGAGGTTCGTCTTCCAGCAGCGCCATGTGGATCTGGTGGGCGTCGCCCCAGACGCTGAGCAGGGTCATCTCGCCCGCCGCCAGATGCGCGATGGCCTGACGCCAGACGGCTTCGTCCACGGCCGCGCGCGGGAAAGGGCGGTGCGACAAAGCGGGCCGGCCGGCCGCCAGCAGGGGGGAAAGCACGCTCATCCGAGGATCGCCGCGACATGCTGGAACCAGGCGATCAGCGGCGGCGGCAGCCAGATCCCGGCGGCCAGGACCAGTGCGAGATGCGCGATCGCCGGGAGGTAAGAGGCGCGGACCGGTGGGATCGGGCCCTTCACCTCGCCAAACGCGATGTCGGTCAGGCGGAGCAGCAGGCCGCCAAAGGCGAGCAAAACGCCGAGCACGAAGACGATCGCCAGCCAGGGCGCGCGCGCGAAGGTCGTGGTGGCCAGCAGGAACTCGCTGGCGAAGACGCCGAAGGGCGGCAGTCCGGCGATGGCGGCGACTCCCGCGACCAGCATCCAGCCCAGAAAAGGATGCGATGTGGTAAGGCCGCCCATATCGGCCATGCGCTGCGTGCCTTTGACCTGCGCGATATGCCCGACAATGAAGAAAATCGCGGATTTCGTCAGACTATGCATCGACATTTGCAAAAGCCCGGCGAGGTTGTCGAGCGGCCCGCCCATGCCGAAGGCGAAGACGATGATTCCCATATGCTCGATGGAGGAATAGGCGAACAGGCGTTTGATGTCGCGGCGGCGGTACAGCATGAACGCCGCGAAAATCAGCGAAACCAGGCCCATCGCGATCAGCAAAGGTCCAGGCGAGATCGCCCCTGGGCTTGCCGCCATCAGAATCTTGAACCGCAGTAGCGCGTAAAGCGCGACATTCAGCAGAAGACCGGAAAGGACGGCGGAGATCGGCGTCGGACCCTCCGCGTGCGCGTCCGGCAGCCAGGCGTGCAGCGGCGCGAGGCCAACCTTCGTGCCGTAGCCCAGAAGCAAAAAGACAAAGGCGATGTTGAGAAGGGAGGGGTCGAGCGTGGGCGCGTGCGAGACCAGCGTGGTCCAGACCATCGCGTCCAGACCTTCGCCCACGACGGGGCGGGCGGCCAAATACACGAGAATGGTGCCGAACAGCGCCAGCGCGATGCCGACGGAGCCCAGGATGAAATATTTCCAGGCGGCTTCGAGGGCTTCCGGCGTCCGGTAGAGCCCGACCATCATGACGGTTGTGAGGGTGGCGAGTTCCACCGCGACCCACATCAGGCCGATATTGTTGGCTGCCAGCGCGAGGTTCATCCCGAACATCATCAGTTGGAACATCGCGTGATAAAAGCGCAGATGCCGGGAGGTCACGCGTCCCGTCTCGACCTCGTGCGCGATGTAGCTGGCGCTGTAGATACTGGTGGTGAAGGCGACGAAGGTATTCAGCAAAATGAACACGATGTTGAAGTCGTCTACCATCAGGAAGGTGTGGGGTGGTGGCCGGGACAGTGGCAGCGTGGCGGCGCAGACCAGCGCCGCCAGGGAGGCCGCGATGTTGAGGGCGGCGGAGAGGCGTTGGTTCGGGATCGTCGCGAGCAGCGCGGCGGCGCCCAGCGGGATCAGCAAAATGCCCAGCAGCGGGTCGAGGGTCATTGGCGGCCGCCGCGGAACATGTGGAGGGTGCCGACATCGACGCTGTCGAAGCGTTCGCGGATGCGGAACAGGAAGACTCCGATGACGATGAAGGCGATCAGGACGGAGAAGGCGACGGAGATTTCGACGACCAGCGGCATGCCTCGGGCGCCGGTGGCGGCGAGGTTGATGCCGTTTTCCAGCGACATGAAGCCCACGACCTGGCTGACCGCGTTGCGGCGTGTGACCATCAGCAGGAGCCCGATCAGCACGACGGACAGCGCGAGGGCGATGTCTTCTCTCACGACGGGATCCGCCTTCGCGGTCAGCGGCAGCATGAACTCCAGCGACAGCGCGACCAGCGCCATCGCGGCGAGCATGGTGAGGCCGATGCCGACGACGTTCTCGATCTCCCGATGAATGCCCATGCGGACGACCATGCGGCGGAGCACCCAGGGGACGAGGATCGCCTTGAACAGCAGCGCGATCGCGGCGGTGATGTAGAGATGTGGCGCGTCCTGGGTATGCGCCTGCCAGGCGACGGAGAGCGACAGCGCGAAGGCGTGCGCGGCGAGGACGTTCAGCAGCGGCGGCAGCCGGACCTGGTAGAGCATCAGGAAGCTGAGCAAGACCAGGAAACCCGCGAGCATGTGGGAGATATCGAAGGAAATGCCGGTCATCACATTCCTCGCGATACGAACAGCAGCAGGACGCCCAGCAGACCCAGCATGAAGGCCGCTCCGACAAAGTTCGGGACACGAAACACCCGCATTTTCGCGATGCACATTTCGAAGGCGCCCAACAGCACGGCGCCCGCCGCGAGTTTCGCCAGATAGAGGCCCAGCCCCATCAGGTATGCGACCGGCCCGCCGCCCATGCGGGCGATCCCAAATGGGAAGAACAGGCAGCCGATTAGCGAGATATACAGCAGAAGTTTCAGGTGCGACGCGAGGTCGATCATCGCGAGGTGGCGGCCCGAATATTCCAGGACCATCGCCTCGTGCACCATGGTCAGTTCCAGGTGTGTCGCGGGGTTATCGACGGGGATGCGGGCGTTTTCCGCCAGTGTCACGATGGCCAGCGCGATCAGTGCCAGGGCCAGGGACACGCGCAGGCCCGCGGCGCCGGAGGCCATGTAATCGGCGATCGTCGAGAGTTGCGTGGATCCCGCGATCAGCGCGACGCAGAAGACGATCATGATGGTCGCGGGTTCGGCGAGGGTGGCGAACATCGATTCGCGGGAGGACCCAATGCCCCCGAAGCTGGTGCCGATATCCATGCCGGCCAATGTCTGGAAAAAGCGTGCGGCCCCAAGCAGGCCGGAGATCGCCAGCAGGTCGCCGGTCCAGCCGAACATCAGTCCGGTGGCGAAGGTGGGCACCAGGGCGGCGGCAACCCAGGTGAAGGAGAAGATCAAATAGGGCGCGACCTGGAACAGCCAGGAGGCATTTTCGGCCAGCACGGATTCCTTGTTCAGGAGGCGGCGCAGGTCGCGATAGGGTTGGAGTAACGGCGGCCCTTGGCGGCGTTGGATGCGGGCTTTCGTTTTACGCACCAGCCCGGTCAGCAGCGGCGCGAGCCCCAGCACCAGCAGCATTTGCGCGAACTGGATCGACAAGGCCCAGAGCGAGGCGGGCTGGTTCATTGCCATAGGGCGAGCGCCAGGAGCAGCGCGACGAGCGAGAGGAACACGAAGGTCAGATAGCGCCGGATCGTCAGGAACTGGATCGTGTTCAACCGGGTGGAGACAATGCCCACATAAGTGGCGATGGGTGTGTAGATCCCATCCCATGCCAGATCGCGGCTGTAACGGACGATCCCGCCCGCGCGCATTTCGCCGGGTGCCGGCATATCGACGGTTTCGCGGGTCCGGAACACCAGCGCGCCGAAGACGCGGCGGATCGGCTGGGAAAAACTTTCGGCGGTGTATTGGGTTTCCGGTCTTGGATCGGGGAAGCCGCAATCCCAGGCGGGCGCGCGCCGGGTGGCGCTCGATCCGAACCGATGCGCCAGCGCGACGACGATCATGGTGGAGGAGGCGAGGAACAGGAACACCAGCAGCCCGTTATAGGAGCTGCGGCTGGCGGAAATTGGGATCAGGCTCAGCCATTTGTCGCCGAGTTGCGGGGGCAGGCGCTCGCCCAGCAGGCTGGAGACGACGGGGGCCAGGCCGTCCACGGCGATCCCGGGGACGAGGCCGAGGACGAGGCACAGCGCGGCGAACAGCGCCATCGCGGCGGTCGACCAGGCGTCGGTTTCATGTGCCGTCGCGGCGGGCTCGCTTCTTGGACGGCCGAGAAAGGCGATGCCGTGCATGCGGACGAAGCAGGCGGCGGCCAGGGCGGCGGTCAGGGCCAGCAGGGCGCCGTCCACGGGGATCATGATTTTCAGCCCCCATTGCGGCAGGTCGGGGCGCAGCAGGATCGCCTGAAATGTCATCCATTCCGAAACGAAGCCGTTCAGCGGCGGCAGCGCGGAAATGGCGGCGCACCCCGTCAGCATCGCCGCGTGGGTCCAGGGCATGCGGTGGATCAGCCCGCCCAGACGGCCGATGTCGCGTGTTCCCGCGCCGTGCAACACCGCGCCCGCTCCAAAGAAAAGCAGACTTTTGAAAACGGTGTGGTTCAGCGCGTGAAACAGCGCCGCCGTCAGCGCCAGCACCGCGCCGGGGGTGAAGCCATTGCTCTGGAACGCCATCGCCAGCCCGAGGCCGATGAACACGATGCCGATGTTTTCGATGGTCGAGTAGGCGAGCAGCCGTTTCAGGTCGCGTTCCATCAGCGCGTGTAGTGCGCCGAGCGCGGCGGTGGCGCCGCCAAGGGCGAGGACAATGGCCGCTTCCCACCACACCGGCGGTCCCGCGAGATCGAAGACGATGCGGATAAAGCCGTAGACGGCGACCTTGGTCATGACGCCGCTCATTAGCGCGGAGACATGGCTGGGGGCGGCGGGGTGGGCGAGAGGGAGCCAGACATGCAGTGGCACGAGTCCGGCTTTGGCGCCCGCGCCGATGGTGGCGAGGACGAAGACCAGCGCGGCGGTGCCGCCGGTGGGGCGGGCCGCGCGGATGGCGCCGAAGGTGAAGCCGCCTTCCGTGCCCGCCAGGAGTCCGAAGGCCAGAAGGAGCGTCAGGCCGCTGAAGACCGCCATGACCAGATAGACGAAGGCGGCGTGGATGTTTCCGTCCTCGCGATGGCGGGCGAGGACGAGAGCCCAGGAGGCGAGGGACATGAGCTCCCAGGCGAAGAGGAAGACGAAGGCGTCGGCGGCGAGGACCGCCAGGGTCATGGCGGCGATGAAAAGCGGGACGAAGGGGACGACGCGGGCGGGCTCGGCTTCGTGTTGGCCGTAGCCGATGGCGTAAAGGCAGGCGCCGGCGCCGCCAAGGCCGATCGGGATGAGGAACGCCGCCGCCAAGGGATCGAGGCTGAGAGTCACGCCGGTAACGGGCAGGCCGAGCGGCAGCTTCAGGCCGGAGACCGGTGCCGCGAGGGAGGTGGCGCCGCACCAGAGCAGCGCGAGGCAAACCAGTGTGGCGGCGGCGTAGATGGCGCCATGGCGGCGTGGGAGGCACACACTCAGGGCCGACAATGCGAGCAACGCGGCGATACACCAGGCGGTTGGCTCAATCATCTCGGGCTGATGTCCCATGTCCTCCGCGCCGGGCCAGTCGGTGGGTCCGGCGCGTGGGGAACAGTGACCCATTGGGGGGCTGGGTCAATGCCCTGGGCCTTGGGAGTCAGCGTGGCGGGGTGATTTCGTAATCGGCGACCAGCCAGTCCTCTGGCTCCTTGGCCGCGTCCGCGTACCATTCGTCGACCAGGGGAAAGGCGCGCACGGCGTTCATATAGGCCAGGCTGGCGGCGGAGAGATCCGGACGCCAGGTCAGGAAGCGCGTGACCACGGGGGCGAATATGATGTCGGCCGCGGTGAATTCGGTGCCGAACAGGAACGGTCCGCCGGCACCATGGCGCGCGCGGGCTCCCGCCCAAATGGCTTCGATTCGCGCGATATCCGCGAGGGCCTCTGGGACTCGTCCGTAGCCGGAATAATCGCGGCCAAGGTTCATCCACATGTTCTGACGCAGGCCGCGGAAGCCGGCGTGCATTTCCGCGGCGATCGAGCGGGCCTCGGCGCGGGCGATGCGATCGGCGGGCCACAGCGAGGTTTCGAATTCCGCGCAATAATCGCACACGGCGAGGGATTCCCAGACCTTGGCGCCGCGATGTTCCAGGTACGGAACGAGGCCGTTGGGCGAGGTTTGGGCGATGACCGGTGTCGGTCCGGGCCGGACGAAACGCGCGACCTCGATCTCGACGTCGAGTTTCGCCAGGCGGACGGCGAGCCAGCCGCGCATGGACCAGGACGAATACCGGCGGTGGCCGATCAGCAACTTACCTTCCGTCATTTTCTTTCGCCGAATCCGTTTCGATGCTAAGGTGACCTCGGCCGTGCGTCGAAGCCGTTGGGCCGGTCGCAATCGGTAGCGCACAACATGGAGTATGGGCAATGGGAATGCAGCAGGCTGTCTCTACGTGCTTTTCGAAATATGTCACCTTCCAGGGCCGCGCGGCCCGGTCGGAGTATTGGTGGTTCACGCTGTTCGTTTTGATCGTGGTGACGGTTCTCACCATCGTCGCGGTCGTGACCGAACTTTCGATCCTTGGGATCCTGATCGCGATTTTCGAGTTGGCGATCCTGCTGCCCAGCCTGTCCGTGACAGTGCGGCGGCTTCACGATTCAGACAAAAGCGGCTGGTGGTTCTTCATCGCGCTCGTGCCGGTGATCGGCGGGCTGTGGCTTCTGTACCTGCTCGTCGTCGGCGGCACGCCGGGTCCGAACCGCTTCGGCAATCCCGCGCAGCAGGCGTGACGGATTGGCGGGCGGTTCTTTCGCGGGCCGCCCGCCGCGTCGCGTGTGTCAGGGCGCGTCGGCGCGCCGCGTGAACGTGGCGGTGACCGCGGCGTCGCCCCAGTCGCGGCGGGCCTGCCCAACCCAGGTGTCGCCGTCTTTTTGGGCTTCGACCGTGATGTGAAAGCCCGGGGAATTGTCGCCCCACACGTTGCCGAGCAGGCCGTCGGGGTTGAACAATTTCGCGTCCATTTCGAGGACGAGTTGCTCGCCGTCGATTTCGGCCGTGCCGACGTAATAATAACACCCGTCGCCGCCCACGGCCTTACCGTCGCGGATGGTGACGGTGCCGCCGACCCGGAAGATCGGGATCACCCACGTCCAAAGCCCGTCCATCCGCCGTTTCCTCCGGTTCGCGAAAATCGTTGACGATACGCGGATATATCGCGACCGGAGGAGGCTCGCAACCGACGCTCAGGCGGCGGCTTTGACGAATCTGTTGCGCAGCACGCCAAGGCCGGTCAGTTCGACCTCGACCACGTCGCCGTGGACCAGGTCGGGCGAGGTGCCGTCGGTGCCCATCCAGATCACGTCGCCGGGATATAAAGTCATGTATTTCGTCATGGCGGCGATATAATGCGCGATGCCGAAGATCATGTCGTTGGTTTTGAAGCGCAGGTCTTCCTTGTCGTTGACGCGGATCACGGTGTCCATCGCGTCCAGATCGACGTCGGTCTCGATCCAGGGGCCCATCGGTTTGAACGTGTCGGTGTTTTTGCCGCGCCAGAAGGTGCGGTCGCCGCGCTGCCAGGTGCGTTCGCTGACATCGTTGCCGATCGTGTAACCGAAGACGCAGGAGAAGGCGTTTTCCTCGGTCAGGTTTTTGGCCTGTTTGCCGATGATGACGACCAGTTCGCCTTCGTAGTTCATTTTGGGCGGCGCATGGGCGGGGATGACGACGTCGTCTTCATGCGCGCACAGCGCGTTGATGGCGCGGTAGCCGATATCGGCTTTTTGCGGGAACACCGGTTCGACACCGCGTTTTTCCGCCATTTCGCGGATGTGGGCGGCGTAGTTGATGCCGGCGCAATAGAAGGTGCGGGGGATGACCGGCACTTCCAGCTTCACGGCGGCCAGGCTGTGGGTTTTGCCCGTGGGGGTGGCGTCGGTCCAGGGCGCGCCGGCGACCTCGGTGATGGTGTCCCCGGAAAGGGAGCCGTAGGCGGTGTTCCCGTTGGCGGTGAATCTGACCCATTTCATGCGTGTATTTCCTCCTGTGGCGCCGCGCGGGCGATTTGTATGTATGCCGGATCGAAGACCTTGGTGGCCATGACCTGACAGCGCCGGATCAGGCGGATTTCGTCGGGACTGTAGTCGGCGATCGCGCGGTGGATGGTGCCGAGATTGTCCCAGATGAGAAGGTCTTTCTCGGTCCAGTGGTGGGTGTAGCGGAACCGGTCCTGAAGTTGGAACTCGAACAGGAAGTCGAGCATTTTGTCGCTTTCGGCGCGGTCCATGCCTTCGATGTGATCGGTGAAGCCGGGGTTGCAATACAGGACCTTGCGGCCGGTGATTGGGTGCGTGAGGAAGACCGGATGCGGCACGGGCGGGCGCATCCGGCGTTGTTCGTCCGTCAGGGGCGGGCGGGGGGAATTGCGGTTGTTCCGCATGTGATCCCAGAACTTCGTGAAGTCGTGGATGCCGGTCTTGCCGTCGAGGCGGGCTTTGATGTCGTCCGGCAGTGCCTCGAAAACCATGTGCATGTTGGAGAATTCGGTGCCGCCCAGGGGCTTGCCGTCGCGTGTGGGGATGCGGACGCCGTAAAGGACGTTCACGAAGCCCGCGACGGTGCGATAGGTCATGTCGGTGTGCCAGTCCTGCCCCGCGTCGGGACTGCCGATATACAGGCCGTTTTCCTTAACATTAGATAAAATACCGACTTCCGGAAACTCTCGTTTCGCGTCCGTTTTGCCGATGGGATTGCCCTGGATTTCCCCGAACAGCGCCGAGAACCGGCTGACATCGCCGGGTCCCAGGTCCTGGTCTGGAAAGCGCAGCACGCCGTGGTCGCCAAGCGCGCGGAGGATGACGCCGAGGTCGCTGTCCTTCATGGGCTTCGACAGATCGACGCCATGGATGGTGGCGCCCAGCACGGCGCCGGTGGGTTCGACTGAGATCATGTTGGCTCTCCTTCAGGCCGCGCGGGCCAGTTCGGCGAAGCGGGGCCCGAACACCTGTGTCGCCATCACCTGGCAGCGCCGCATCAGGCGAATTTCGTCGGGCCGGTAATCGGCGATCGCCTGGTGAATCGTTCCGATATGGTCCCAGACCAGCAGATCGTTTTCCGTCCAGCCGTGGGTGTAGCGGAACCTGGTTTCGAGCTGATGATCGTAGAAGAATTGCAACATCCGGCCGCTCTCCGCCTCGGGCAGTTCATTGATGCGGATCGTGTATCCGGGGTTGCAGTAAAGAACCTTTTTGCCGGTGATCGGATGGGTCATGAACAGCGGATGCACGACCGGCGGGCGGCGGCGGCGCTGTTCTTCGGTCATCGGCGGGCGGCCGCTGTTCTTGTGCTCCCGCATATGGTTCCAGAATTTTTCGAATGTGTGGGTCACGGTGGCGTTGGCGAGCCGGGTTTTGATGTCTTCCGGCAGGGCTTCGTACGCGGCGTGCATGTTCGAAAATTCGGTGCCGCCAAGCGCTTTGCCGTCGCGGCGAGGGATTTTGATGCCATAGAGCACGTTCGCGAAGCCGATCGTTTCGCGGTAGGACATGTCGGTGTGCCAGTCCTGTCCGGCGTCGGCGGCGCCGATGTATTTCCCGTTTTCCTTGATATTCGACAGAATGCCGACCATCGGGATTTCCTTGCCGTCGGGGCCCAGCGGTCCGGACGAAGGTCCCTGAATGTCGCCGAACAACTGGGAAAAGCGCCTTATGTCGTTCTCCTCCAGATGCTGATCCGGAAAGCGCACCACGCCATATTTCCCAAGCGCGGCGAGGATCTGGCCGAACGCCTGGTCCGGGACCGGCCGCCGCGCGTCCAGGCCATGAATCGTGGCGCCAAGAATGGCGCCGGTGGGTTCGATCGTGAGCATCTTCAGCCTCCGTCAGCTACCGGACGGTATTTTACGCGACCCTGGGCTTTCGGTCGACTCCCGCTTATCGCGTCAGGGCCCGGACCATGGCGGCGGCGCCGGCGGAGATGCGATCGATGGCGCGGACGGCCACCGCGTGGGGCCAGCGGTCGCGAGGCAAATGGAACAAGGGATTGGTGCCGACCAGCGTGACGTAGCGGCCGCCGTTCTTGTGAATATCTCTCGTTTCGCCATTGGGCACCTGGTGCCTCGGCGCGATCGTGTCCGGCGGTTGACCGGCGGCGGTCAGCGCGCGCTGCATGGCCGTCCGCAGGTCCAGGTCCGACGACTGGATCGACAATTGTCCGCCCGTGGCGCCGATATTGGCTCCGAAATGAACCCAGATCGCGCCATCCGGCCCGTCCCAGCCGGGCCGCCGCGCCAGGAACGCGTCCAGGCCCAGATGATCCAGCTCGTGCCCGCTGTTCGCGGTCATCACGACATCGCAAACAGGCGGATCCATTCGCAGCGCGCGCAGGGTCTCCAGCCAGCACACCAGCCCGCCGCCGCGTTCGGAGGTGGAATGCCACCATGACGAGCGGGGGGTCATCGCCACCACCGGCGGCCGGGCGCGATCGCGCCCAGGGATATGGATCACCACGTTTTTCGCGGTGGTGGCGATGCGGCGGTAATGGCTGACCAGCCGCGACGGCACCGATTGGGGCGCATGGGCGACATGGATCGCGGGACACCCATGAGGATGCCGGAACTGTTCGGCGTTCAACAAGGCAAGTCCCGGTTCGGCGCCCTGACACACGATAACGAGGCCGGAATGGCCGGTTTCGCGGCGCAACGCGCGGTACTCTTCCGTATATACAGACCAGGGCGAGAGCGGAACGACCGCGATGGGTCCGGCCACGCCCTCCGGCCCCGTGGACGGGGAATCGAAGACCGGCACTCCCTCAATGCGGCCTGCTTCGGTTTTGAGCCAGCAGTCGATTGGATCGATCCGGTCGAGCGTCCAGGTTTCGAATGTGACCGTGGCGCCCAGAATTTCGGCTTCGCGCGCGAGCCACAGGGCCCCGGCATCGTCGCATTCGGTGCCGGTGCGATGGGGACCGTGGGAATCCCAGGCCTGAAGCCACGCGGCGGTGGTCATGGAAGGGTCCGCATCCGCGCATCTCCAGAAGGGCGGCGGAAGATGGCGCCGGTTTGGCGTGGGATCAAGCGGCGGCCCTGATCCAGATCAAAGCGGGCCACGACACCGTGGCCAAATCTTCACGCATGAACATCGAAACCCTGACCGAGCCGGCCGCCGGGTGTCATATCCGCCGCGCCGTCCGGACCGCGGAAGCGCCGTGCCTGCCGTATCCCTACTGGCTTCCGTGCGACATCTTGCCGGCGCCGTTGCTGCCCGCTTTGCGTGCGCTACCTTTCCCGGCGCCGGCGATCGAGGACACGCTGGGCAAGCGTGAGACCCGCAACAGCCAGCGAATCTTCGTCTCCGAAGAGAATCGCGCGCGTTACCCCGTGTTGGACGCCTTGGCCGAGGCGTTCCAGGACGGCGCCACCGTGGCGTTGCTGGAAGACATGTGCGGCGCGCGTCTGGACGGGACCTTCGCGCGGATCGAGTATTGCCTCGACGGGCCTGGCTTCTCGTTGGAACCTCACGACTCCCCTCATTTTCAGATCGCCCCGAAAGTATTGGCGAAAACCGGCACTTCGGCGAGCATCGCGGCGAACCGTTCGGCCAGTGGCAGCAGGCGCTTCTCGGGCATGGTTGGGATGAGATCGTATAGCATGCAACCCTGACG
>CANJJS010000021.1 GCA_947474705.1 Acetobacteraceae bacterium
CCTGGTTTTTTCAGGCTGGGAAGAGGTCCTGGCGACGCTGGCTTTCATCGAACCGCCACCGTTGCCTTCCTGACTACGGCATTTGGGAACTCGATTCTGATTCTACCCGCCAATCTTCACCCATGATTTTTCCATAATGAGAACTGCTGATCGTGCGCCCCCTTCCTTGACACCTCCCCGCCCCCCCGCTACGCCGCCGCCCCACTGAGCCCCCCTTGCGTCACCAGGGGGGAACCACGGTTCGGAGCCCATTTTCATGCCGGTTCACGCCTTCATCTTCCCAGGCCAGGGCAGTCAGGCCGTTGGCATGGGCCGCGACCTCGCCGCTGCCTTTTCCGCCGCGCGGGAGGTGTTCCAGGAAGTGGACGAGACCCTCAAACAAAAGCTGTCCAAGCTGATGTTCGAAGGGCCGGGCGAGGAGCTGACCCTTACCGAAAACACACAGCCGGCGTTGATGGCCCATTCCCTCGCGGTGCTGCGTGTCCTCGAAACCGAGGGCAAGATCGACATCAAGTCGCGCGCGATCGTGGCGGCCGGGCATTCGCTGGGCGAATACAGCGCGCTCTGCGCCGTGGGCGCGTTTTCGATCGCCGATGCCGCGCGGCTGCTGAAGCTGCGCGGGCAGTCGATGCAGAAGGCCGTTCCGGCGGGGGAGGGCGCGATGGCCGCTCTGCTGGGCGCCGAGATGAAGCAGGCGGAGGAGATTTGTCTTGAGGCCGCCATCGCGCCGGATGGCACGAAGCAGTGTGTCGAGCCCGCCAATGACAATGGCGGCGGGCAGGTCGTCATTTCCGGCCATAAGGCGGCGGTCGAGCGCGCCATCGAAATCTCGAAAACCAAGGGCATCCGCCGCGCCATGTTGTTGCCGGTGTCCGCCCCCTTCCATTGCGCCCTGATGGCTCCGGCCGCCGACGCGATGGCGGAGGCCTTCGAAAGAACGCCGCCCAAAGCGCCGTTCATGCCGATCGTCGCCAATGTCTCGGCCGCGAAGGAAACCGATCCGGCGCGAATCGCCGATCTGCTGGTGAAGCAGGTGACCGCGACGGTGCGCTGGCGCGAGTGCATCGGATCGATGGTGGAGCTTGGGGCGACGAATTTCGTCGAGTTGGGCGCGGGCAAGGTGTTGTCGGGCCTGATCAAGCGGATTTCCCCGGATTGCACCTCCGCGGCGGCCTCGACGCCGGCGGAGATCGAAGCGCTGCTGAAAATTTTGTGAGGCCCGCGATGTTTCGTCTCGATGGCAAGACCGCGTTGGTGACCGGGGCGTCCGGTGGCATTGGCGCCGCGATTTCGCGGGCGTTGCATGCGCAGGGCGCGAAGGTGGTGCTGAGCGGGACGCGGGTGGAGCGGCTGGAGCAGGTGGCGGCCGAACTGGGGGAGAACGCGTTTATCGTCCAGGCGGATTTGCGGGACGCGTCGGAGCCGAACGCGCTGATCGAGGCGGCGGAGAAGCTGGCGGGTCCGTTGCATATTCTGGTGAACAACGCAGGGATGACTCGCGACATGCTGGCGTTGCGGATGACCGACAACGACTGGCAGTCGGTGATGGACATCGACCTGAGCGCGCCGTTCCGCCTGTCGCGCGCGGCGTTGCGGGGCATGTTGCGGCGGCGGGCCGGCCGGATCGTGAACATTTCCTCGATTGTCGGAGCGACCGGCAACGCGGGGCAGGCGAACTACGCCGCCGCCAAGGCCGGGCTGATCGGCATGACCAAATCGCTGGCGCAGGAAGTGGCCTCGCGCGGGATCACCGTGAACGCGGTCGCGCCGGGGTTTGTCGAGACGGCGATGACCGGGGTGTTGAACGACGCCCAGAAGGCGAAACTGAACGAGCAGATCCCGCTGGGCCGGATTGGCCAGCCGGAGGATATCGCGGGCGCGGTGGTCTATCTCGCCTCCGACGAAGCCGCCTGGGTCACCGGCGCGACGCTGCACGTCAACGGCGGAATGGCGATGCTCTGACCGGCGCGGGCGATCTGGATTTGCCCTCGGACCGAACCATGCTAAGCGCACGAATGAATACGCGACTCGCCCGGCTGTTCCGGTATATCCGGGCGAATCGCGGAGACCAATCACGGATAGCCCAGGACAGGGAGAAGAGAGTCAGATGAGCGATGTCGCCGATAAGATCAAACAGATCGTGGTGGAGCACCTGGGCGTCGATGAAGCCAAGGTCACGCCGGAAGCGTCGTTCATCGACGATCTGGGCGCGGACAGCCTGGACACCGTCGAACTGGTGATGGCGTTCGAGGAAGCGTTCAGCGTCGAAATCCCCGAAGACGCCGCCGAGAAGATCGCGACCGTCAAGGACGCGATTGACTATATCGAAAAGCAGAACAAATAAGCGCCTGAGCACGGCATACGGGGAAAGGATACCAACCATGCGGCGTGTGGTTGTGACCGGGATGGGGATCGCCTGTCCTCTGGGCCTTGGCGTGGAACACGTGTGGCGGCGGATGCTGAATTCCGAATCCGGCATCACGTCGATTCAGTCGTTCGACACCAAGGACCTGCCGTGCAAGATCGCGGGCCAGGTGCCTCCGGGCAACCGCGCCAGCGGCGGCCTGGACATGGCCGAATGGGTGCCCGTCAAGGATCAGAAAAAGATGGACCGCTTCGTCCACCTGGCCATGGCGGCCGGCGGGGAAGCGGTCGAGGATTCGGGCTGGGTGCCCGAAACCGAAGACGAGCGTTGCGCCACCGGCGTGATGATCGGGTCGGGAATCGGCGGTCTGCAAACGATCTACGAAGGGTCGCTGCTGGTCGCGCAGGGCAAGGCGAGGCGGTTGTCGCCGTTCTTTATCCCGGCGGCGCTGATCAACCTGGCCTCCGGGCACCTGTCCATCAAATACGGCTTCAAAGGCCCGAACCACTCGGTGGTCACGGCCTGCGCGACGGGCGTTCACGCCATCGGCGACGCGGCGCGGCTGATCATGTGGGGCGACGCGGACGTCATGGTCGCGGGCGGAGCGGAAGCCGGGGTCTGCGAACTCGGGATTGCCGGATTCGCGGCGTCGCGGGCGCTGTCCACGGGGTTCAACGACCGGCCGACCGAAGGCTCGCGCCCCTGGGATAAAGATCGCGACGGCTTCGTCATGGGCGAAGGCGCCGGGGTCGTGGTGCTGGAAGAATACGAGCACGCGAAGAAGCGCGGCGCGAAGATTTACGCCGAGGTTGGCGGTTACGGCATGTCCGGCGACGCCTTCCACATCACCGCCCCCGCCGAAGGCCACGATGGCGCCTTCCGGTCGATGAAAGCGGCGATGAAGAACGGCGGCGTCAGCCCCTCCGATATCCAATATGTCAACGCGCACGGGACCTCGACCCCGTTGGGCGACGATCTGGAACTGGAAGCGGTCGAGCGGTTGTTCGGCGACGCGGCCAAGGGGCTCGCGATGTCCTCCACCAAGTCCGCCACCGGCCATCTTTTGGGCGCGGCGGGGGCGGTGGAAGCGATCTTCTCCATCCTGGCCATTCGCGACGGCGTGGCGCCCCCGACCCTCAATCTGGAGAACCCGAGCCGGGAGAGCGCGATCGACCGGGTGGCGAAGCAGGCGCAACAACGGCCAATCAAGATGGCCCTTTCGAACAGTTTCGGTTTTGGTGGCACAAACGCCTCCGTCATCTTCCGCGCCGCCTCCTGAACCGGAGGACGAGCCGGATGACGGCCCGTCGTTTCTGGGCGGGCTGCTGCGCGGCCTGATCTGGACGCTCGTCTGGTTCGCGGTGCTGGGCGGGGCCGCCGTGGGGGGCGGGCTGTGGCTGCGCGCGCAGTGGGACCGGCCGGGACCGCTGGCGCAGACCAAGGCCGTCGTGGTGCCGCGCGGGGGGACCACCGCCGCCGCCGGAGCGCTGAAAACGGCGGGTGTCATTGAAAACGCCACGGCGTTCGAGGCCTTGTCCTGGCTGACGATCTTCGACGGCAATATTCGCGCCGCGGAATTCAATTTCCCGCCCAAGGCGACGATCGGGCAGGTGCTGGGCATCCTGCGCACCGCGAAGCCCGTCGAACATCGCATCACCATCGTCGAGGGTCTGACCGCGAAACAGATCGCGGCGCTGCTGCTGGGCGCCGAGGCGGCCAGCGGGCCCGTCGATGTGCCGGCGGAAGGCGCGGTGTTGCCGCAAACCTATGCGTTCGATCGCGGTATGGCGCGGGAAGCCATTCTCTCCCGCGCCAAAGCCGCCATGGACAAGGAACTCGCGACCGCATGGGCCGCGCGGGCGCCGAATTTACCGCTGACCTCGCCGCGGGATTTGTTGATCGTCGCCAGTATCGTGGAACGGGAAACCGCGCGGGATCAGGAACGGGCGCATGTCGCGGCGGTGTATTTGAACCGGCTGCGGCTGGGGATGAAACTTCAGGCCGATCCGACCGTGGCCTATGGCGCCAGCGGCGGGACCGGGGTGCTGGATCACAAGCTGAACCGCGCGGACCTGGAACGGGACGACCCTTATAATACCTATCGCCGCGCGGGTTTGCCGCCGGGTCCGATTTGCTCGCCGGGTGTCGCGAGCCTGCGTGCGGTGAGCCGTCCGATGAACAGCGAGGATCTGTATTTCGTCGCCGACGGGACGGGCGGTCATGCCTTCGCCAAGACGGTCGACGCGCATAACCGTAACGTCGCGCGGTGGCGCGGGTTGCAGGCGCCGGACCCGGCGGCGCCCGTCGCGCCGGCTCAGGCCAGGACGCCCGCAGCCGGACAGTAAACGGCCGGGCGTGATTCGGCTGTGTGGACCCAGGCGCCGATGTGGCGGACGCCGCGGGGCGTGGATTGGGGCCGGCCCAGGGGATGGGGCCGCGGCGACGCGCCGGGTTGGGGGGGCGCGGTTGCGATGTCATTTCGTTAAAGAAAAATGAATGGGTGGAGTGTCGCGCCAGAGGGGACTTCGTACCAATCGCGGTAAAGACCGGCCCTACATCGTCATGGCGCGTCCTGATCGGGCCAGCGTCCGCGGTAAGGCCTCGCGGGTAAAAGCGCGCTGTTCCGCCGGTTTCGGGGCGCCGTGCCGCGCCGGGTGGCCCAATCGCGCCGGGCGACGTCGAGGAGAGGTAAGAGCCGAACGTTCGGGTTCCCGGAATCGCCGGACGGCACCGGGCCGCGATGGGTGTGGCAAGAGTCATCTGTTCCGGTGGATGTTGTTAACCGTATTTTAGTATTATGGTTATATTAACGAAAAACCCGTGACGGGAACACAACCTTCTACGCTTTATCGTTGAATTGCGCGGGAACGCGTGGCTTCATGCGCTTGAAACGGCGCGCTCGCGGCCGGGATCTTCGGGGTCTCCAAAAATGACCATCATTGTTAATACCGGTACCACCAAAACCATAGACAATATTACGGGGCTGACGATCGTCACCGCCAGCACGATCGCGGCGGGCGGGGTGCTCGACGGCGTGGGGACGGTGTCGGGCAATTTTCAGTTGCTGAACCAGGGCACGATCGTGGCCGACGCGGCGGGAGCCACGCTGAGTCTGGCGATGGGCACCCTGACCAACAGCGGCACGATCCAGGCCACCACGGGCACGCTGGCGGTTCAGTCCGGTGTGACCGTGACCAACCGGTCGGGCTCGACGTTGACGGGCGGGGTCTGGAAGGCCTCTGGGACCGGCGAGGTGGATTTGCTGGGCGGTGTGGGGATTGTCACCGACAACGCGACGATCGTGCTGGATGGCACGGCGTCGGTGTTGAAGGCGGGCGGGACCTCGATTGACGCCAGTCTGGTGAACATTGGCACGGCGGGCGCGCTGAATCTGGCGAATCTCCGGAGTTTCTCCGCCGCCGATACGCTGGTCGTCGATGGCCTGGTGAGTTTGGGTGGCGGCACGCTGTCGGTGCCCAATGGGTTGACCATTGGCGCGACGGGGCGGGTCGCGGGGTTCGGTGCGATCGATGCCGGCACGCCCGTTGTCGACAATGGGATCATCGAGGCCAGTGGCGGCACCTTGTCGGTGCCGCAGGCCGGGAACATGAGCGGTTCGGGCACGTTGCAGGTCGATGCGGGCGCGTCGATGTCGTTGACGGCGTTCGGGACGTACACGCAGACGTTGATCAACAATGGCACGGTCAATGTCGCCTTCGCGGGTGTGGGCGGTGTTTTGGGGCTGACGGGCGGATACAGCGGCACGGGCGGGTTTTTGATCGAGGGTGGCGGCGACGCGGGGAATCGCGCGGTGCTGCAACTGCCGGGCTCGATTGCCGCCGATGTTGCTTTCGATACGCTATATGGGGAGTTGCGGCTGGATTCGCCGGCGTCTTACACGGGGACGATTTCGCGGTTTGGCGATAAGTCTTCCCTTGTGTTGACGGGCGTGTCCGACGCCACGAAAATTCAGTTTGCGGGCAATCTGCTGACGATGACCAATGGGGGCGGCACGGTGGTGCAGACCCTGACGGTCGCGGCGTCGTCGTTCAATTACTCCGGCGCGACGTTCTCGGTCGTGGAGAATGGCAGTAACAATCAGGCGACGGTCACGGTGACCGGGGCGGTCGCGTGCTTCGCGGCGGGAACGCGGATCGCGACTCTGGATGGCGATGTGGCGGTCGAGGCGTTGCGGCCGGGCGATGTGGTGCGGGCGCATTTCGCCGGGACGGCGCCGGTGGTCTGGGTGGGGCATCGTTACGTCGATTGTCTCCGGCATCCGGAGCCGGCGCAGGTGTGGCCGGTGCGGGTGAAGGCGCATGCGTTCGGTCCGCGGATGCCGATGCGCGATACGATTTTGTCGCCCGATCACGCGGTGTTCGTGGACGATGTGTTGATTCCCGTGAAATATCTGATCGACGGAAAAACGATCGCGCAGGAGCGGGTGGACTCGATTGTTTATTACCATGTCGAGTTGGCCGAGCACGATGTGTTGTCAGCGCAGGGGCTGGCGGCGGAATCGTATTTGGAGGCGGGGGACCGGCGGGCGTTCGATAACGCGGGGCCGGTGGTGGCCATGCATCCCTCGTTTGGGGCGCGGCGGTGGGAGGCGATGGGGTGTGCGCCGATGGTGGTCGCGGGCGCGGCGCTGGAGCGGGTGCGGAAGCGGCTGGTGCAGCGCCGGGCACGGCGGGCGGCCTGAGGGGCTTTTGTCGCGGTTAGCGGTTTTGTTACGGGTGGGTCTCCGCGGTTCTTTCATTTGGGAAGCCGTGGGGGTGGCGTGAGAAAGAAAATTCAACCGCGGATGCACGCGGATGCACGCTGATAAGGGGTTCTTTTTGGGGTAGGTGTCATCGGCTTCCGGTTTGGCATGTGGGCCGGTGGCGTGTCCTCGCGGCACTCAGTCTTATCCGCGTGCATCGGCGTGCATCCGCGGTTGAACCATTTCGCGGACGGGCTCCCGGTCGAACGGGGGCTTTGGCCGTGGTGGCGTTGTTTTGGCATCGCGTGGGCGGCGGTTCGTTCGTCGCGGCGGTGGACACCGAGGACGAGCGAGGGGCACGGAGTTCTTAGGGGTGACAGGGCGTGACTCATTGGGACGAAGGATGACAAAGGGCGATGCCGAATTCGGCACGGGTTGCATGGGCCGGGACCGCCGCGTACCCTTGGCAGGAACATTTCACGGACCTGTCTCACGTCGATGCCCGCGCCTCTCCCCCCAATCGGTTTCTGGAGCTACACGAGCCAGGACGACAAGTTCGAGGACGGGAGACTCTCTCGCTTACGGACGCGTTTGGCGCGCGATCTGCAACAGCGCATGGCACCCCAGAAAGTCCATATCTTCCAGGATGTCGCGGCGATCCCGCACGGTAGCGACTGGCTCGACAAAATCCACGAGGCCCTGGGCCAGTCGTCGTTCTTCATCCCCATCGTCACGCCCGGCTTCCTGGGCAGCGAGATGTGCTGCAAGGAAGTCCTGCGCTTCCGAGAGCGGGAAAAGGAACTGGGCCGCAAGGACCTGATTTTTCCATTTCGCTATCTCGATATCTCCGACATCCACCCGGACGAGTGCCACACGCCAGAAGTGCTGACCTTGCTGCGGTCCCGGCAATGGATCGATTTCGAGTACCTGCGCTACCGAGATCTCGGTTCGGAGGAAGTGCTGACGTTGCTGGGCACCCTGGCCCGGTCGATCCGGACGGCGCTACGCAAGGCCGATCCCGGCGGTGCGGCGTCTGTGTCCGGTCAGGCGCCGATGCGGTTCGACGCGGCCCCTGTCTCGCCCGCGCCGCCGCCCGCCGACCCGGTTCCCAATGCGCCAGCCAGGAGGACGCCGGATGTATCGCCATCGCGGGCGGGGTCTTCCGGACCCGATCCATCCGAGGACAAAACGCGCCTTCGGGTTCCGTCGGGCCGGCCCGCGCCCGCCGTTAAACCCGCCCCCGCCACGACAGCCCGGTCAGCCATCTCCGCGCCTGACTCCGCGGCCATTGCTCAGACAGCACGAGAGATTGGTCAGCCCCCACCGCCCCCCAAACCAGACCTCCCCCCCGCCCCTTGGGCCGATGCCACCGGACAGGACTCCTTCGGCCCCTGGGCCAGCTTCTCCGTCCAGCCGAAAGCCGGAGGCCCGGCCGTCACCCAACGCCTCCGCTGGTGCCCGCCCGGCAGCTTCCGCATCGGCTCGCCGAAGGACGAGGAAGGCCGCTGGGACTACGAAGACAACGGCATCGACATCGCGTTCGCCCAGGGGTTTTGGATGTTCGAGACGCCGGTGACGCAGGCGCTGTGGCTGGCGGCCTCGCGCACCGGGACCAACCCAAGCCGCTTCCAGGGCAACCTGGATCGCCCGGTCGAACAGGTCTCCTTTCACGACGCGTGCGCGTTCGTCGAGGACCTGAACCGGCTGAAACCGGGTCTGAACCTGGTGCTGCCCTCGGAAGCGCAATGGGAATACGCCTGCCGTGCCGGCAAAGCGGGCGCCACCTGGGCCGGCCCCGCGATTTCGCGCGGAAAAGACAACACGGACGTGCTGAACCGCATCGCCTGGTGGGGCGGCAACAGTGGCGGCGAAACCCATCCTGTTGGCGAGAAAGAGCCCAACCCCTGGGGATTCCGCGACATGCTGGGCAACGTCTGGGAATGGTGCGCCGACGCATGGGCCGACTCACACAAAGGCGCTCGCCCGGACGGCGCCCCGCGCGCGGGCGACAGTGCCGCGGCCCGCGCGCTGCGCGGCGGGTCCTGGCTCCTCGGCGCGCGCGGCGTGCGCTCGGCGTACCGCGGTGGCAGCGGCCCGTCTGGGCGCCTCGGCGGCATCGGTTTTCGCTGTGCCCGAGTTCAGTAGCGGGGGGAGCGGAGCGACCGCGAGCCGCGATCGGCCGGCCGGGGCAAGCGCCAGCGAGGGACGAGCCAGCGGACCCGGCCGGCCGATCGCGGCGAGCCGCCGGCGATAGTTTCTCCGGTGCTCGCCCGCGCCACCGGCCCATGAACACGGCCCCCATCCTACCCGGCGCCCGCCCAGCCTGATACCACGTCCTCCGCCGGACAAAGGACCCTCCCATGCCCAAACTCGCCGTCACCTTCGAACCCGGTCCCCGCGGCCGCGCCGAGCTTCCAAAACATCTCCCGGCGGGCACGGAGATCGTTTTCCTCCCGGACCTCGATCCGCCGGGCCGCGCCACGGCGTTAAGCTCCGCCACCGTCATTCTGGCGCGCGACACCGGGAAGGAGTTGTCGGCGGAGGAAGCCGCGCTGACCGGCAACGCGCGGTTGATCCAGTTCATGACGGCGGGGATCGATTACATCCCGCTCAGCCAGTTGCCGGCGCATGTGCCCATAGCCTCCAACGGCGGGGCTTATGCCGGGGCGATGGCGGAGCATGCGTTGGCGCTGACTCTGGCCGCGGCCAAGCGGTTGCTGGTGGAGCACGACGCGTTGGCGCGTGGGGTGTTCAATCAGTTTGTCCGCAATCGGAGCCTCGCGGGCAAGGTGTGTGGGATTTTGGGGTTTGGCGGGATTGGCGTGGCGACGGCGCGGTTGATGCGGGCGATCGGGATGCGGGTGCATGCGATCAACCGCCGTGGCGCGACGGAGGAGGCGGTGGACTGGATCGGCGGGCAGGACGATTTGCCCGCGTTGCTGCGTGAGTCGGATGTGTTGATTGTCTCGGCGCCGCTGACCCGGAAAACCCAGGGGATGATCGGGGCGGGGGAACTCGCCGCGATGAAGCCGGATGCGATCCTCGTGAATTTGGCGCGGGGGGAGCTGATCGACGAGGCCGCGTTGTTCGCGCATTTACAGGCGAATCCGGGGTTTTTCGCCTGTCTCGACGCGTGGTGGGTGGAGCCGGTGCGGCACGGGACGTTCCGGGTGGATCATCCGTTTTTGTCGCTGCCGAATGTCGTGGGCTCGCCGCACAATTCGGCGTCGGTGCCGGGGAATGTGGAGGCGGCGTTGCGGCACGCGCTGGCGAATATCGCGAGGGTGCTGGCGGGGGAGGCGCCGCGGAATTTGGCCGGGGCGGAGGAGCGGATGTTGTAAGGCGAGGTCAGGACGCGCGTTTCAGCGTGCGCGCGGGGTGGGAGAGCGCGGCGAGGCCGAGGTAGAGGGTTTCGACGATGCGGCCGAGTGGCACGGGTCCGGCGGCTTCGTGCAGGAGCGCGGCGCCCAGGCGCAGGGACATGATGGAGTAGGTGAGGACGTCGTCGTCGACGGGCGGGATCAGGCCGGCGCGGTCGAACAACTGGCGCACGCCTTGGGCGACGCGGGCGCGTTGCGGTTTGTACAGTTCCTGGCAGCGGGCGGCGAAGGCGGGATTGCGTTGCGCCAGCATCAGCATTTCCAGCCGCAGCAATTCCCAGTCTGACGTCTTCTCGGTGTCGGGGAAGGCGGCGCACAGGCGTTGCGGCAGGGTTTCCACGGGGCCGTCGGCGGCCTGTGTCACCTGCGCGATGCGCATCACGTCCTGTTCCATTTGCTGGCCCATCAGCTCGACGGCCAGGTCTTCCTTGGTGGAGAAGTTGGAATAGAAGGCGCTGCGGGAGAACCCGGCGCCTTCGGCGATTTCGTCGATGGTGGCGGCGGCGAAGCCTTTTTGGCCGAAGGCGGCGCGGGCGGATTCGAGCAATTTCTCGCGGGTTTCGGCCTGCATTTCCGCGCGGGTTTTACGAGGCATGGCGTGCGCCTCCGGCCGCGCGCGGCGAGGCGGAGGGATTAACGATGAAATCACGATGCATTAACATATTGGAATCCCTCAGCGTATTTGGATACGGCCAGTCCATCGCGACATTGTCAATACGAATGGCGGAGCGGGGCAGGGCCTTGTCAGAGTCGGCGGGAAACGCCTAACCCGGCGGGGGAATGACAGGAGCCGGGAATGTCCGAAACCGCGATCGAGCGCACGATTGAAGCCGCGCGCGCGTTGTTGGGGGAGCGTCTGACGACGAACGCCAGCCTGCGCGAACACCACTCGCACGGGCAGGACACGCAGACGCCGGTGCTGCCGGACGCGGTGGCGTTCGTCGAAACGACGGAGGAGACGGCGGCGCTGCTGGCGCTGTGCCATGCGGAGCGGGTGCCGGTTGTCGCCTGGGGGGCGGGGACCTCGCTGGAGGGGCACGTGACGCCGGTGCGGGGCGGGATCACGATCGATCTGTCGCGGATGACGGGGATTCTGGATGTCAGCCAGCCCGACATGGATTGCCGGGTGCAGGCGGGGGTGACGCGGGAGCAGTTGAACGCCCATTTGCGCGATCTGGGCCTGTTCTTTCCGGTCGATCCGGGCACGGCGGCCTGCACGATCGGGGGGATGTGCGCGACGCGGGCCTCGGGGACCAACGCGGTGCGGTATGGCACGATGCGGGAGAACGCGATGGGCTTGACGGTCGCGCTGGCGGACGGGCGGGTGATCCGGACTGGCGGGCGGGTGCGCAAGTCGGCCACGGGCTACGATCTGACGCGGCTGTTCGTGGGCTCCGAGGGGACGCTGGGCATCATCACCGAGATACAATTGCGCCTGCACGGCATTCCCGAGGCGATGTCGTCGGCCACCTGTCAGTTTCCGACTCTTCGGGACGCGGTGGAAACCGTCATCGCGATCATGCAATCGGGTATTCCGGTGGCGCGGATGGAATTGCTGGACGAGGTGCAGATGGCGGCCTGCATCGCATACTCGAAGTTAGAGGGGTTGAAGCCGACGCCTGGCCTGTTCTTCGAATTTCACGGCACGCCGGCGGGGGTGAAGGAACAGGCGGAACAGGCCGAAGAGATCGCGAGCGGGTTCGACGGCAGCGGGTTCCGGTGGGCGACGGACGCGGCGGAGCGGAACAAGCTGTGGCAGGCGCGGCACGACGCGTTATGGGCGGCGCTGGCGCTGAAGCCAGGCCATCAGGGGATCGCCACGGATGTCATTGTTCCGATTTCTCGCCTGAACGAGGCCATTCTGGGCGCGAAAGAGGACATCGCCGCATCCGGGTTGACCGCGCCGATCGTTGGCCACGTCGGGGACGGAAATTTCCACACCGTCATCCTGGTGCCGCCGGAACCGGACGGGCTGGCGCGGGCGTGGGAGCTGGACAAAAAGATCGTGGCCCGTGCGCTGGATCTGGGCGGGTCGTGCAGCGGGGAACACGGGGTCGGGATCGGAAAGCGGGAGTTTCTGGAGCGCGAGCACGGGGCGGAGGCGCTGGCGGTGATGTATTCGCTGAAGCAGACGCTCGACCCCAGGGGGATCATGAATCCGGGGAAGATTTTTCTGAACTGACGGGTTTCGGGCGCTTGCCGGGGGATAAATCCGTGTGTTACGAAACGGACCGGAAGATGTGAGAGGACGGGATGTCTGTATTTCTCGATGAGGAGATGGTGGGCAAGGACGCGACGACCATCGGTTTCCCGCATTTGTTGTTATGCATGGGTTTCGTGGCGGTGACGGGAAACGATCTTTGGGGCGTACACCTCACCTCCACCCAAACCAGCCAGGCCATGCTCGGCCGCTTCTGGGCCTGGGCTCAAAACAAAGGCCTCAACGCCGGCGCCATCACGGATATCTACGGATGCTGCGATCTGAAGGTACGTTACGGTGTGTCATCGTCGAACGCGGGCCTGATCCAATGGACAAACGAAATGGGGGTCTTCGCCGGAATCCTCGGATGGAACGGACCCGCGCACGGCTTCGACACCAGCATCATTAACCCGGCGGACGGAACGTTTGTGCAATACGACAGAAACCTGAGCGGAAATCCGGCCTGCCGTATTTTTTATAAGCGCGATGAAAAGACGCACGCCACCGGCTTCTCCACGGTGCAATACAACGGGGGCGCCGGAGACGTGGCCGCATGGTCCAATCATAACAATGCCTGGCGGTTGTTCACGTCCATGAAAACCGGCATCGCGGGCAACGTCTCGACCTTTCACTGGGGCACGATTCACGAGGTCGACTACGGACGGCGGTTGACCACCATCAACGTCTGATCTCAAGACCCATCCACCGCGCGCCGCTGATACCGCTCCAGCACACGTAGCATCAGGCCGCGCGGGAGAAGCGGCGCGGCGCGGGCGACGAACCAGCTCGCGGCGTTTGGGAAGACCAGACGCCGCCCGCGCCGGAACCCGGACCAGCCGCGGCGGCCGACGCTCTCTGGCGTGGCTTTCGACGACATTTGAAAATGCGCGCGTTTCGGGCGCCGGACCGTTCAAGAAACGGTGTGCGGACGGGGCCCGGACAAAGCAACGTGACGGTCACGCCGTATAAGCGGGCTTCGGCCCATAATGCTTCCGAGAACGATCCGAGGCCCGCTTTGCTCGCGTAATACAGCGCCATGCCGGGACCAGGGAAAAAGCCGGCGATGGATCCGACGTTCAGAATGCCGCCGCGACGACGCGTGCGCATGCCAGGCAAGGCCGCGAGCGCCAGCGCGACGGCGGCCCGCAGGTTCACGTCCAGGATGCGAAGCTGGTCCTCGGCGCCCAGATCGGCCGCCGCGCCGACCAGGCCGAAACCCGCGTTGTTGACCAGCACATCGCAGATCCAGCCAAGGTCCCGCAGCGCCGCGCCGATCGCCGCCACCGCGTCCGGCCGCGACAGGTCGAGTGCCAACGCATGCGCCTCTCCCCCCGCGGCCCCCACTTCCTGGGCCAGCGCCGCGAGGGCGGCGGCATCGCGGCCGGTCAGCAGCAGCGGTTGTTGGTCATGGGCGGCCGCCCGCGCCAGTTCCGTGCCGATGCCGGAGGAGGCGCCGGTGACCACGATCGCAAGGCGGCCGGTTTCGGGCCAAGGGGGCGTGGTGGAGGGAATTGGGGGCCTCTGGCGCCGGGAGGGATGGGCCGGTAGGCTGGCCGCGAAACGCTGCCTTATCGCGGAAACGAACAAAAAGGAAAAGGGGCATGAAAGGGCATGCCGTGCGTTTGTCGGCGCCTCGGCGTTTGATCGTCGAACATTGCCGTCTGGCTTTGGGTGTTCCGCGCGGGGCGTTGCGCGGTGTGCTGGACCTGGCGCCGCTGGTGGCCGCGCGCGCCGCGTCGGCGTCGCCGCGCCCGTCCTGGACGGCGATTTTCGCGAAAGCGCAGGGGATCGTGGCGGCGGAAATGCCCGAGTTAAGGCGGTTGTTTGTGAAATTGCCCTGGCCGCGGCTGTACGAAGTGCCGTCCAGCGTCGCGTCCATCGTGATCGAGCGCGATATTGGCGGCGAGCCCGCGCTGTTTTACGCCCGGGTCAGGTCGCCGGAAACCACGTCTTTGGGAACGATCTCAGGCCGGATCCAGGACGCGAAAACGACTCCGATTTCGGAAATCAGGGAGTTTCGGATGGCGCTGGCGATTGCCCGGCTGCCCTGGCCGCTGGGCCGCCTGTTGATTTTTCTCGGCCGGAACATTGGGCGCCAGGTGCCGAACCGCTTCGGGACTTTCGGTATATCCGCCGTTGGCGACCGTGGCATCGTGTTCACCACGGCGGTGTCGCATTGGACCAGTTTTCTCACTTATGGCGCGATTCAGGCGGATGGCAGCATGGAGATGTATTTGACGTTCGACCATCGGGCGATGGATGGCGGGCACGCCGCCCTGGCGTTCGATGCTTTACGGGCGGCGTTGTTGGGGCCGGTGCTGGAGGAGTTACGCGCGCTCGCCCCGGCGGCGGGGTGAGCGCGCTGTTGGCGGTGGATCAGGCGGGGATGCGGACTTTCATTTCCGTGATTCCGTGGATCAGGTTGGAGTAGCTGCGTTGCGGTTCCTCCACGACCTCGATGGTGGGGAAGCGTTTCAGGATTTCTTCCCACAGGATCGTCAGTTGCATTTCCGCGAGGCGGTTGCCGACGCAACGATGGATGCCGAAGCCGAAGGACAAATGCTGGCGGGGGCGGGCGCGGTCGATGACGAAGCTGTCCGCGTTCTCGATTTCCTCGCTGTCGCGATTTCCCGAGATATACCACATGGCGACCTTTTCACCTTTGCGGATATGTTTGCCGCCGAGTTCGGTGTCCTGTGTCGCGGTGCGCCGCATGTGGACGACGGGCGACTGGTAACGGATGATTTCCGGCACCATTTTTTCCACCAGCGCCGGGTTGGCACGGAGTTTCGCGTATTCGCCGGGGTATTTGTTCAGCGCCCACAGCCCGCCGGAAATCGAGTTGCGGGTGGTGTCGTTGCCGCCGACGATCAGCAGCAGCATGTTGCCCATGAATTCGGTCGGGCGAGAGGGCAGGTCGCGTGTCGCCTCGCCGTGCGCGAGCATGGAGATCAGGTCGGGTTGCGGCGGGGCCTTCGCCCGTTCGTTCCAGAGGCCGGTCATATAGGCCAGCATTTCCTGTAGCACCGCGTCGCGTTTTTGTTCCGAATCGATTTCGGTTCCGGCGCGTGTGTTTACCGAGGCGACGTTGGACCAATGGGTCAGCATCCGCCGTTCCTCGAACGGGAAGTCGAACAGGGTCGCCAGCATTTGCGTGGTCAGTTCCACGGACACCAGATCGACCCAGTCGAAGACCTCGCCCCGGGGGAGGCCGTCGAGGATGCGGCGGGCGCGTTCGCGGATGGTTCCCGCGAGTTTGGCGAGGTTGAGTGGCGCGACGATGGGGGAGACGACCTTGCGTTGGGCGTCGTGTTTGGGCGGGTCCATGGCGATGAAGCTTTCGCGCCGGAACTCGAATGGCACGTCTTTCAGCGCGATTCCGCCCATGGAGGCGTCGGAGGAGTAGATTTGGTGCGATGTGTCGACGGTCATGATGTCCCGGTAACGGGTGACGGACCAGTAAGGACCGTACATCGGACTGTTCACGAAATGAACTGGATCGTCGCGGCGAAGGCGGGCGAAGAAGCCAGCCCAGGTGTCTTCTTGGTAGAGGAAGGGGTTGGAGACGTCGATGTCTTCGAGGGGGATGGTCCAGGGGTCGAGATGGGCGCGGGCTTTGTAATCGATGGCGACAGGGGCGTTCATCGCGTTTCCTCCGTTTCTTGTTCTTTAGCCGGGAATGCGGACCATCATCGAGGAGATGCCGTGCACGAAGCTCGAGAAGACGCGCTTCGGTTCTTCCACGAGTTCGATGACAGGGAAACGTTTCATGATTTCTTCCCAGAGGATATTCAGTTGCAGTTCGGCCAGGCGGTTGCCGACGCAGCGATGGATGCCGAAGCCGAACGAGAGGTGCTGGCGCGGGCGGGCGCGGTCGATAATGAAACGATCCGCGTCTTCGATGGCGTCGGCGTCGCGGTTGCCGGAGATGTACCACATCGCGAGTTTGTCGCCGGCGCGGATGGTTTTGCCGCCGAGTTCGTAATCGGCGAGCGCGGTGCGGCGCATATAGGACAAGGGCGTTTGCCAGCGGATGATTTCCGGCACCATGTTCGGGATCAGGCCCGGATTTTCGCGTAATTTGCGATATTCGTCCGGATGTTTGTTCAACGCCCACAGCCCGCCGCTGATGGAATTGCGGGTGGTGTCGTTGCCGCCGACGATGAGGAGGACGCAGTTTCCCATGAACTCCATCGGGTCCATGTTGCGTGTGGCCTCGCCGTGCGCGAGCATGGAGATCAGGTCGGGTTTCATCGGCGCGTTCACGCGTTCGTTCCACAGCCCCATCATGGCGCCGGCCATTTTCTTCAGTTCGTTGAAGCGTTCTTCCTCGGTTTTGACGAGGGCGTTGGGGTCCTTGAAGTTGGTGGTGGCGACGTTGGACCAGTGTGTCAGGTCGCGGCGCTTTTCGAAGGGATAGTCGAACAAAGTCGCCAGCATCTGCGTGGTCAGTTCGATCGAGACGTGTTCGACCCAGTCGAAGGGCTCGTTACGCGGCAGGTTGTCGAGGATTTTTATCGCCCGTTCGCGGATCGTGCCCGCCATGTTGGCGAGGTTGCCCGGCGCGACGATGGGCGCGACCACCAGGCGCTGGACGTCGTGTTTCGGCGGATCCATGGCGATGAACATCGCGAGCCGGTACTGGGTTTCCTGATCCAGCAGGGTGATTCCGGACGCGGAGGAGAAGACCTGGGGGTTGGTCTCCACCTTCATGATGTCCTTGTATTTCGTGACCGACCAGAAGGGGCCGAACTGGCTGTCGGCGACGTAATGCACGGGGTCGTCGCGGCGCAGGCGGGCGAACCAGTCCGGCCAGACGTCGTTCTGGAACAGACGCGCGTCGGAGACATCGATGTCCTCGATGGGTGTGGTCCAGGGATCGCCGAAGGGATCGAAGCTGACCGGCGCGTTCATGTTGCCTCCGTTGGCGTGATGGGCCGGGACGCTATCCGCTCCGGCATGGGCGGGCAATTCGTGGGTGGTGTTCCCGGTATGGCCCGCTTATATCCGATCCATGCGCGCGTCCTTTGTCAAAATGCACGGTTGCGGGAACGATTTCGTCGTGTTCGACGAACGCGGCGGCTCGCTTGGTCTGACCCCGGCGCGGGCGGCGGCGATCTCGGACCGTCATACGGGCGTGGGCTGCGATCAGTTCATCGCCATTGAGCCGGGGACGGACGGCGCGGACGCGTTCATGCGGATTCGGAACCCGGATGGGTCGGAGGCGGGGGCCTGCGGCAACGCCACGCGCTGTGTCGCCTGGCTGTTGACGGCGGAAACCGGCAAGACGCGGCAGATCGTCCGGACGATTTCGGGCGATTTGATCGCCGAGGCGCGGCCGGACGGGCTGGTGACGGTGGATATGGGGCCGGTGCGGCTCGATTGGCGCGATGTGCCTCTGGCGCGGGCGATGGACACGCTGGATCTGGATTTGACCGCCGGGCCTGTGTCGCATCCGGCGGCGGCGAGCATGGGCAATCCGCACGCGACGTTTTTCGTCCCCGACATGGACGCGATCGCCATCGAGGAACTGGGTCCGGTGCTCGAACACGATCCTTTGTTTCCCCGGCGCGCCAATATTGGGTTTGTTCAGGTGCTGGCGCCGGACCGAATCAGGCTGCGGGTCTGGGAACGGGGCGCGGGTCTGACCTTGGCCTGCGGGTCGGGGGCGTGCGCCGCGGTGGTGAACACCGCGCGCCGTGGCCTGACCGGACGCAGCGCTTCGGTGCTCGCCGATGGCGGGGAACTGCATATCGCCTGGCGCGAGGACGGCCATGTCCTGATGACCGGCCCCGTGGCGACGTCCTTCCGGGGCGAAATCGACCTCGCCGCGTTCCCTTCCGGCTGACCGGCGGGACGAAAAATACGCGGCCGTCACGGTTGATCTGAATCAAAGCGCGATCCCGTCCCCAACGGCATGTTTCCCCGCGAAGCAGGTCTTTCAAGGGAGCAATCGCGATGACCGCCATGACAATGTCCAACGCCGCCGCCCGGTTCGTGCCGAAGCACACCGAGGGGGTCAGCCACATGCTGCCGCTACTGGTCGCGGTGGCGCTGCTCGCCGCGTCGGCGGTGGTGTCCGTGTTGCTGTCGGGCCCGATGCACTGACGGCGCGGACCGCGCGAAAAAACAAGGCGGCGGGCCATCGGCTCCGCCGCCTTGTTCGTGCCGTGTGCTTCCCCCGGGGTCAGGCGACCGTGGCGTAGCCGTCGCGGTATGCAAGATGGTTGTTCAGCAGGCTGGCCGCGGTGTCGCCGCCGCCCATGCCCCGGAACACCACGCCCAAGGACGGGTTGGCGGTGCTGAAGAGCGTCACGGCCGGGACGCCGTCGATCGTCGTGTCGCGGGCGTCGAGCGCGCCGGCCGAGAGGCCGCCCAGATCGACGCGAAGCTGGTCCAGGCCATAGTGGAAGTTGTCGAGGATCTCCGCGCCACTGTACAGGGCGAAGTCCAGCGTGGCCGGTCCGGCGGGGCGTGTCGCGACCGGCGGCGGGGCGAGGAACGTCAACGCCGGCGCGTCCAGCCCATGATTCACCCCCGCGTTCAGCGCGCGGGCGCCCACCAGAATGGACCCCGCCAGCATCGGCGCGGTGTCCGCCGCGACGGCGGCCGCCGGGACATCCTCGGGCGCGGCGGCGAACAGCGCCGGACCGGAGGCAAGCGGGCTGGCCAGGCGATATCCCAGCAGGTCCATCGTCCGCAGATCGACCCGCGTCAGCGTTTGCAGCGTGGCCGAGGTGTAGAAGGCGTTGAATGAGTCGTTTGCCGTCAGAGAAGAGCTGTTGTTGAAATCGCCGAAATCCGACGTGGGCGCGAAATCGGCGATCCGCGTCGCGCCATTGTCGGCCGACAGATAAGCCGCGCCCCCGCCCGCGAAGACATGCGTGCCCGGCGCCGAATAACGGAACACATCCGCGATGCCATAGGGGCTGTAGCCGGAGGTCCGTCCCATCGCGTGGGTGATCTCGTGCAGCGCCACGCCGACCAGCAGGTTGGTGGAGATGTCGGTCGCGAACCCGACCTCGCCGTCGATCGAGGCGCTGTTCGCGGTCGTCAGCCCGAGCGCTTTTCGCTGCGCCGACCAGACCGCGATGTTGCCGTTGCCGTTCGGGTTAAGCGTGGTGCTCATGCCGTTATAGGCCGTCGTGTCGTCGGTGGAGGACGCGGAGGCGAGCAGCGTCGACTTCAGGCTGGACGGGGTCATCCAGATGCCGCCGCTCGGGCCGGCGGCGGCGGAGCCGTTGGTCAGCGGCTGGCCGCCGACCTCGCCGTAACCGACGTGGAAGTTCAGGGTGATGTTGTTGGAGAAGGCCGCCTGTAACAGGTTCGCGGCGGTCTGCACGGCGGTCCGGAACGCGGCGGGCGCGGCCAGGGCGTCGGCGTTCCAGACGAGATTGATTTTCAGGCCGCTGGAGGGCGGGGCGGCGGTGTCGTCGTTGAGGATGGTGCCGGTGGCCGACGCGGTGCCGATCGTCGCGCCGCCGGTGGGCGCGGACAGGGCGACGGTGAAGGTTTCGTCGGCCTCGACCGTGGTGTCGCCGGCGACGTTGACAGTGACGGTCTTCCTGGTTTCGCCCGCCGCGAAGGTCGCGGTGCCCGACGGCGGGACGCCGCCTGAGAAATCCGCCGCGTTGGCGCTGCCGCCCGCGACCGTCCAGTTCACGCTGGTGGCGCCGGAACTGTTGGCGGTGCGCGAGATGGCGAAGGTGAAGGGGGTGGTGCCGCTGTTGCCCTCGGCCTTCGCGGCGCCGAGCGCGGCGATCGACAGGACGGGCGTGTCGTCGTTGAGGATGGTACCGGTCGCCGCCGCGGTGCCGATCGTCGCGCCGGAGGGAGCCGAGAGCGTCACGGCGAAGGCTTCGTTCGTCTCGATGGCGGTGTCGCCTGCGATGTTGACGGTGATGGTTTTGACCGATTCGCCGGGGCCGAAGTTGACGGTGCCGGAGGGCAGCACCCCGCCCGCGAAGTCGGCCGCGTTGGCCGCGCTGGCGCCGGTGCCCGCGACGCTCCATTGCGCGCTGGCCGCGGCGCCCAGAAAGCCCGCGCGCGAGACGGTGAAGGTGAAGGCGGTGGCGCCGCTGTTGCCCTCGGCGAGCGTCGCGTTGGCGGTGGCGATGGAGAGTTGCGCGTCGTCGTTCAGGATCGTGCCGGCCGCGGAAGCGGTGCCGATCGTGGCGCCGGTGGGGGCGGACAGGGTGACCGCGAAGGTTTCGTCGGCTTCGATGCCGGTGTCGCCGGCGACGTTGACGGTGACGGTCTTGCTGGTCTCGCCCGCGGCGAAACTGACGGTGCCGGTGGGAAGCGTCCCGCCCGTGAAATCGCCGGCGGCGGCGGCGTTGGCGCCACTGCCCGAGACCGTCCAGGTCGCGGTGGCGGCGGCGGCGATGGCGCCGGTACGGGTGACGGTGAAAGTGAAGGCGGTGGTGCCGCTGTTGCCCTCGGCCTTCGCGGCGCTGAGCGCGGCGATCGACAGCACCCCGACATCGTCGTTCAGGATCGTGCCGATGGCGGAGGCGGTGCCAAGCGCCGTGCCGCCGGTGGGGGCGGACAGAGTGACCGCGAAGGTTTCGTCCTGTTCGATCGCGGTGTCGCCGGCGACATTGACGGTGACGGTCTTGCTGGTTTCGCCCGCGGCGAAGCTGACGGTGCCGGAGGGCAGGACCCCGCCCGTGAAGTCGGCCGCGTTGGCCGCGTTGGCGCCGGTGCCCGCCGTGGTCCAGTTGGCACTGGCGGCACCCGCGGTGTTGCCGGCGCGGGTCACAGTGAAGGCGAAGGCCGACGACCCGCTGTTGCCCTCGGATTTCGCGGCGTTGGCGGCGGCGATGGAGATTTGCGAGTCGTCGTTCAGGATCGTTCCGGTCGCGGCCGCCGTCGCGATGGTGGCGCCGCTGGAGGGCGCTGACAGGGTCACGGCGAAGGTCTCGTCGGCTTCGAGGCCGGTGTCGCCGAGCACGTTGACGGTGACGGTTTTGCTGGTTTCGCCCGCCGCGAAGCTGACGATGCCAGAGGGCAGCGCGCCGCCGGAGAAATCGGCGGCGGTGGCCGCGTTGGAGCCAGTGCCGGCGGCGGTCCAGGTGGCGCTGGTGGCGCCGAGCGTGTTGCCGGTGCGGAAGACGGTGAAGGTGAAGGACGTCGCGCCGCTGTTGCCCTCGGCTTTCGCCGCGCTGGCCGCGACGATCGACAGGATCCCGCCGTCGTCGTTCAGGATCGTGCCGGTGGCCGTGGCGGTGCCGAGCGTGGCGCCGCCGGTGGGCGCGGAAAGGGTCACCGCGAAGGTCTCGTCCAGTTCGCTCAGAAGATCGCCGGCGACGTTGACGGTGACGATCTTGCTGGTTTCGCCGGCGGCGAACGCGACGGTGCCGGAGGGCAGGAGCCCGCCCATGAAGTCGTCGGCGTTGGCCGCGTTGGCGCCGGCGCCGGAGACCGTCCAGTTGGCGCTGGCGGCGCCGGCGGTGTTGCCGGTCCGGGTGACGGTGAAGGTGAAGCCCGTCGTGCCGCCGTTGCCCTCGGCCCTCGTGGCGCTGGTGGCGGCGATGGAGATTTGCGAGTCGTCGTTCTGGATCGTGCCGGTGGCGGAGGCGGTGGCGATCGTGGCGCCGCCGGTGGGGGCGGACAGGGTGACGGCGAAGGTTTCGTCCGCCTCGATCCCGGTGTCGCCGGCCACGTTGACGGTGACGGTCTTGCTGGTCTCGCCCGCGGCGAAGCTGACGGTGCCGGAGGGGAGCGCGCCGCCCGTGAAGTCGGCGCCAACGGCGGCGTTGGCGCCGGTGCCGGAGACGGTCCAGGTGGCCGCGACGGCGGTGGCGGTATCGCCGGTGCGGGCGACGGTGAAGGTGAAGGCGGTGGTACCGCTGTCGCCCTCGGATTTCGTCGCGCTGAGCACGGCGATCGACAGTTGCGCGGCGGCGGCCGGTGCCGGGCTGGGCGCGACGTTGGCGACGGTGATCGTGTCGCCTGCGGTCAGCAGAGTCGAGAGGCTGACCTCGAAGGTCGTATCCCAGGACTGGGAGGCGCTGTTGGTGCCCCCCCAGGGGTTGCGGATCTGGAACATGCCGGTGGCGTCATTGTAGCCGTAAATCGACATGGCGTGCGAAGCGACCAGCGTGGTGTGGCCGGCCGCGTCCTGGGCGTTGGTCCAGGAGCACAGCACGAGGTCGTAGCCAAGCTGGAGATCGGAAATCAGCGTGCTGAGAACGAAGCTGGAGGAATAGCCGCCCACCGCCGAGGTCTGGGTTTGCGCGGCGTTGTAATTGCGAATCGTCCAGGAAGCGCCGGAGCCGACGAAATCGGTCAGGCTCGCGGCGCCGGTGATCGCCTCCAGCGCGTAACGCGGCCAGCCGCCGTTGCCGATCGTGGACCAGGAGTCGCCGTAGTTGATGGAATTGCCGGTCGAGAGCGATGTCGTCTGGAACTGCGTGTAGGCTTTCTCCACCATTTGCGCCCAGAGGTTGGGCCCGTGGTCGAAGATATTGCCGCCGTTCGCGAGCCGGTTATCGACCGTGACGTATTTCGCCACGCCATTGACGTAGAAGCGCACGCCATAGGTGTTGTTGCCGTTGTCCACGATCATCGAAGCGATGGTGGCGGGCGACTGGCGCGCGACCTCGGACAGGCTCGCCAGCAGGTAGCAGTCGCCCAGATAGCCCTGGTTGATATCGTTCATGTCCGGCCCGCCTGGGCCGTAGATCGAACCGGTCGCCGCCTGGTATGTGACCGTGAACTGAGAGCCGTTCATGTTCACGGTGCTGGAGGGGAGGTCGGTGCCCAGAAACCACTTGCCCACTAGGCGGGACATTTGCGTCGCGGAACTGCCCGTGGCGAGGTTGCCCAGCGCGACGGAGGAGGCGGCGCCGCCGGTCCAGGTGGCGTTGGAGGGATCGCCGTTGACCAACGCGTTGGTGATGGAGACCAGGTAGGCGGAGGTGGAGACGCCGTTGTTGAGGTTCGCGGCGATCGTCTTCAGGTCGTTGAAGCGTGCCGCCGTCAGCGCCGGTCCGGCCGCGACATTCGCGAACAAAGCGCGCAGTCCGGCGTAGCCGACCGTGCCGTTGACGATGGCACTGGTCATGTCGGCTTTGATCGTGGCGTCGGACAGGGAGGCAACCCAGGAGGGGAGGGTGGTGGCGGCGGTGGGGCCTTGAGCGGCGGCGATGAGGGCGATGGATTGAACCGTCAGCGTCACGGCGTTGCCCGCGAGGACCGGGATGATCCCCTGGGCAAAACCGGGCGCGGCCGGCTCGGCGGCACCAGACCAGGACATGGTCGCGGTCGGCGCGCAGGTCAGGGAGGCGAAGGCCGGAGCATGGGTGCCGCCGGCGCCGGTCAGCGGGTCAAGGCTCATGAAATCGGTCGCCAGGAATGTGTCGGTGGTCTCGAACAGCGCGCGTCCGTTGCTGTCGGTAAGGCGACTATTGGCCATGATGCGTCCCGCTCCCTTGGCGGCTGTCTGGATCCCCATCCAGGTTTTTTCAGCCGCCGATGAGTGTTTATAACCGGTCTGATTGTCGAGTGCATCTTAAACAATACCCCGATTGAATTCATGGCTTAACACCGGACGTTTCCTGGCAACCGCCCGGGCGGTTTTCTGGCGAATGCCTTCGGTGTTTTCTGGGATTTCCTGGTTTGTTCCGCTCAGGCGCCGTAAGGTCAGCGTCAAGGTGTACGGCCCCACCCGCGCCGCGATGCCCGGTGTCAGCGGCGTCGGGCGGTCGATTTTGCGTCCGTTGACGAAGGTGCCGGCGGTGGAGCCGAGATCGGCGATCGTCAGGCCGCCGTCGCGCATGTGGAGTTCTCAGCTTGAAACCGCGCCGCCGGGCCGATGAAGCGGGTGGAACATGGGCAAGAAAAACCGCGGGTTGTTTCAGGAGTCCGCTTCGGTGTCCTCTGTCCGCCGCCACGCGCGCTTTCGGCGGCGGCTGGGCCGTTCCAGCCTCGGGTCGGGCACGCGGACCGCGACCAGGACGTCCACGGCGGTGGCGCCTGCGTCCAACAGGACCTCCGCGCAGGCGCGCGCGGTGGCCCCGGAGGTCATGACATCGTCGATCAGCAGCACGCGCCGTCCGTTCATCTGGGACGCGCGCGATGGGCGGACGGAAAAGGCGCCGGCCACTTCCTCGCGCCGCTCCGCCGCGGATTTGCCGCCAAGCGAGGCCGTGGTGCGGGCGCGGACAAGGCCGTCGAGCAGCGCCGGGCGCGCGGCGAGCCGGCCGAGTTCATGGGCCAGGATCGCCGCCTGATTGTAACGCCGCAGAAACAGCCGCCGCCGGTGCAGCGGCACGGGCACCAGCACATCCGCCTCCCGCAACAAGGTTTTTCCGGCGAGGCTCATTTTCCGGGCGAGGAGCGCGGCATACTCGGTGCGATCGCCGTGTTTGAACGGCAGCACGAGGCGGCGCGAGGCCTTGTCGTAGCTGAGCGCGGCGCGGGCGCGTTCGAAGGGGGGCGGCCAGTCCAGGCAGGCCTGGCAATATCCGCCTTCCGCCATCTGCCAGGCGAGCTCGAACGGCGCGCCGCAGCAAACGCAGCAGGGCGCGCCGAGCGCGGTCAGGGCGCCGAAACAGGCGCCGCATTGCAGGCCGGGCGCATCGGCGAGCGAGCCGCAGGTGACGCAGGTGGGCGGTAACAGAACGTCGAGAACCGCCCGCGCCCAATGGCGCGGGCGGAAAAGGTCAGTGCGCGCCGGAAACGCCAAACGCAATCGTACCGTCCCGTTGGATTTCGTTCACAAGGTCGATCTCCCACGTCAGATACGCGTTCATGGCTTCTTCCACACCAGAATTCCGGTCGTAGGCGCGCAAATAAAAGTCGATGCAGTCGTCGTCGGCCGGGTAGGTGCGTCCGGCCGCGACCGGATGTCCGGCGGCGCGCCAGCCGGCGGTGCCACCGTCGAGCACGAGGAGTTCGGCCTTCGTCAGGGGTTTGGTTTCCTCGTACGCCCGCCGCGCCAGCGTTCCATCCGGCGAAGTCAGCACCACCTTGCGCGCCTGGGCGTGTGCGGCCAGCAGGCCGTCGAGGCGCCCGCGGACTCCCCAGACCGCGTGCGGAATATGGGCCGCGCGGAAGTCGATGCTGCGCGCCATGTCGACGATCAGTGTTCCCGGCTCGTTGGCCGCCAGGGCCGCGGGGGAAATTGTCGCGGCGACGGCGGGCACGGGAAGCGCCGGGCCCGATCCGGTTTCCTCGCCCAGAGCGCCATCGGCGACGAAGACATCCTTGTGGCCCATTTGGCGGAGCCATGCGGCGGACATGCGCGCGCGCACGCCGGTGTCGTCGATGACGACCACGCGCGATCCGCGGACGCCAACCCAGGTGTCGGTGGCCTGAACGAGCTGTCCGCCAGGGGCGTTCAGGCTGCCGGGACGGTGTCCCGCGCGGTATTCGGCGGGATCGCGCACGTCGAGCACATAGAGCGTGCGGGAGGCATCGGCTTCGAAGCCCTGAAGCTCCGCGAGGCCGATTTCGCGCACGCCGGAGTCATTGGCGAAGGCCGTGGCGCGGGTCAAAGCGAGCGCGGCGGTGGCGGGGGTGCCGGGCTCGAAGCGCTCGGGCCGGCCATGTTCGCATTGCAGGCCCGCGAGTTCCCAGCCCATCGTGCCGTTGCGCAGGGCGACGACCTTGTTGGGAATGCCGGCGCGGCGGAGGCTCTCGGCGCCCATGATCGAGCGGGTCCGCCCGGCGCAGTTCACGACGACCAGGGTTTCCGGGTCGGGGGCGAGGTCGCCGATGCGGTAGGCCAGTTCCGCGCCGGGCATCGGGATGCCGGTCGGGATCGACATACGCGTGAACTCTTCCTGGGTGCGGCTGTCCAGGACGATCATGTTCCGGCCGCTGTCGATCCATTGTTTCAACTCGGGCGCATCGACGCTTTCGGTGCCGTAGTGGTGTTCGACCCACTCGCCGAAGGCTTTGGAGGGCACGTTCATGCCAGAGAACACGACGTTTCCGGCGTCCGCCCAGGCCTTGGTGCCGCCCGCGAGGTAGGAGACGTCGGTGTAGCCCTGGGATTCGAGCCAGGTGGCGAGGCGTGGCGCGAGCGGGCCGCCGTCGTCGGTCACGCAGATGCGGACGGTTTTTCGCGGCAGCAGCGCGGCGGCGCGGGTTTCGCGGTGCGCCATCCCCAGGGGGACGGCCCAGAACAAATGTTCGGCGCCAAATTCGCCGTCTTCGCGCGCATCGACGATGGCCAGTTCCTGGCCGTCGAGGATCCATTGGCGCAGAACGCCTGGGGCAAGGTGATTCATGGTCGCAATTCTCCCATCATGTCCGCGAAAATAGCAACGATCCGGGATCGCGGCAATAACGCGACGGGCCGCCGGGCGAGGAAATATGGAGCTGTCGCGGGAGACGGCGTGGCGGCGGTGGGTTTTTTGGGGCGGGTCGAGATGTTTTACCGCCAGGAGGGCACGGATCTGCCGCTTCCGGTAGCCCGGTCAAGCCTGGCTATGACGAATGGGAGGCGCGCCGTGATGGGCGAGCGCGTGCCGGGACGCGCGGGGCGTGCCGTGGCCGAAGGGCGGGCGTGTCAGGCGGCGGTCAGATTTCCGCGTCCGCCCGGTCCGGTCAGCAGGCGCGCGTCGGACGAGGCGTGCCGCGCGTGGAAGGCGCGCGCTTCCTCGGCGGGCATGGGGCGTCCGAGGTAATAACCTTGCACTTCGGGGCAGCCCTGGCTGAGCAGCATGTTCAGTTGCCGCTCGGTTTCCACGCCTTCGGCGGTGACTTCCAGGGAGAGTCGCCGTGCCATGGTCATCATGCTTTCCACGATCGCGCGGGTGGTCGCGTCGTGTTCCTGTTCGCGCACGAAGGATTGATCGATCTTGATGCGGTCGAACGGAAACCGGCGGAGGTAGCTGAGGCTGGCGTATCCCGTGCCGAAATCGTCCAGTGCCAGGTGCAGGCGCCGCTCGTGCAAACGTTTCAGCGTGTCCAGCGCCTGGTCTTCGTCGGCGATCAGCACGCCCTCGGTGATTTCCAGTTCCAGGCGCGACGGCGACAGGTCGCTGCGTTCCAGCGCTTCGCCGATCAGTTCCGGGAGGTTGTCGGAGAGGAACTGGACGGGGGACAGGTTCACGGCGATGCGCCCGTCGGGAAGGCTCGCGGCGAAGGCGCAGGCGTCGGTCAGAACCTGGATGCCGAGATCGGCGATGAGGCCGCATTGTTCGGCGACGGGGATGAACTGGGAGGGGGGGATGAAGCCGCGTTCCGGGTGGCGCCAGCGCGCCAGGGCCTCGAAGCCTGAAATGCGCAGCGAGGCCGCCTCGAATCGGGGCTGAAACCAGACTTCCAGGGCCCGGTTACTCAGCGCCGTGCGCAGGTCGCGTTCGATCTGGGCGCGTTCCTGTAGCGCCCGATCCATTTCAGGGTCGAAATTGACGATCGATCCCTTGCCGCGAGATTTCGCGTGATCCATCGCGGTCACCGCATGACGCAGCAATTCCGCCGCCGTGATGCCGTCTTCCGGAAAGAACGAGATGCCGGCGCTGGCGGACAGGCGGAACTGTGTGCCGTCGATATCCGCCGGATCGCCGATCGCCGCGACGATGGCGCCGGCGAGGCTGGGTGTCGCCGACATGGGGTTATCGCCCGCGCAGACAATCGCGAATTTGTCGCCGCCGGTGCGCGCCAGGGTGATTTCGTTGCGCCAGAATTTGCCGCGGAAGGTGTGTAACCGCCGTCCCATTTCCCGCAGCACCCGGTCGCCCGCGTCGTGGCCAAGGGTCTCGTTCACGGTTTTGAACCCGTCCAGATCCAGCCAGATCAATCCGAACCCGCCGGCGGGGGCGGTGCGGGCAAGCTCGCCGATCCGTTCGTTCAGGGCCATCCGGTTCGCGAGCCCGGTCAGCGGGTCGTGGTGGGTCATATGGCGGATGCGCGCTTCCGCGATGCGGCGTTCCGTCACGTCGGTGAATGTGCGTACCTGCCCACCGCCGGGGATTTGTTCGGCGACGGCTTCGATGATCCGGCCGTTCTTGTGTAAGATGGCCGGTTCCTGGTTCGTGGGCGCGATTTTTTCGTCGAGTCCGAGAGCGGTGGCTTCGCCGCGTTGCATTTCCCGCGCCGGTTCCAGCAATCCGGCGGGCAGATCCAGCAGTTTCACCGCTCTTGGGTTGATGACCGGAATGCGTCCATGGGCGTCCACCAGGACGATCCCTTGGCTCATGTTTTCCAGTGTCAGCAGCAAGGCGCGGCGGGAGGCGGCGGAGCGGACGCGAAGTTCCAGCCAGATGCCGCCCAGCAACAGGATGATCAGGGTGGCGGCGGTGCCGATTTCGATCGCGCGCAGCCGGATCCGCGTGTATTCGCCGAAGACGCGGGCGTCGTTGAAGCCGGCCATGACGATCAAGGGATATTGGGCGAGGCGGCGGAAGCTGACGATGCGGCGTTCGCCATCCCAGGGGAGTGTGGCGTCTATGGTGCCTTCGGTTTGGGAGAGCGATGCCGCGAAGGAGGGCAGGACGGACAGGTCCGCGCCCAGCGCGTCGGGGCGTTCGGGGCCGAAGCCGCGGACGATGCCGTCCTGACCCGCGAGCATGACGAAGCCGCCGTCGAGGTCGGAGGCTTCGTAGAAGCGGGACAGATCGTCGCAACTGACCGATGTCATGGCGACCCCGGCGAAGGCGCCGTCCGGGCCTACGATTTTGCGGGCGATATGTACGGTCCAGCGTTTCGACACGCGTCCGAACACGGGTTTGCCAATGGCGGGCCGATCGGCCGGGCTGTTGAGAAGTGTCTTGAAATAATCGCGGTCGCCGATATCGACCGGCGGGCCGGTAAGGGGAATCGTGCTTTGCAGCAGGCGGCCCGAGGTGCCGGCGATGCCGATCTGAAGGGTCATCGCGTCGGTGGGCGATTGGGTGCGTTCCCATTCGCGGATGTCGAACGCCGCGCCTTTTTCCGCCATGCTGGCGCGCAGGGCGAGCAACTGGCGGTCGACGCCGGTGGTGATCCGTTCGCTGGCCTCGGCGAAAGCGCGGGCCAGTGTCGCGGTCTGGCGGCGGGCGGCGTCCAGCGCGGAGCTGTGTGCCTGCCACAGGGTGAACGCGACCGCGCCCCAAATCGCCGCGGCACAGGCCACGATGGCCAGCACTTCGGGTAGCAGTTGCAGCAGGCGGAGGGGACGCCACGCTTCAGTCGTGTGGCTCCGTCCGGCGATTTGTCCATCCATTCTGGCTCTCGCGCGTGTCGAGATATACGGTATCGCCGGGAATGGTTAAGTTTCCGCTAATGCCGCGTGGAAATTTCGGATGCCCCGCCGGGGGTCAGTGTCCGCCGAACACCGTCAGCACCGCGGCGACGATGACTCCCACGGCCCAGCCGAGCAAGAGGACCTGGTCGAGGCCCAGCACCATGACGGCGGCGAGTGCCAGGATCAGGCTGCCGGCGGTGTAGAGCGCCCAGGCGATCCATTTTTTGTCGGGGTCGTCTTTCCGGGGGAAACTTCGCGGGAGGTCCCTCGGGTCCGCTGTTTCGAATTCCGTTCGCATGCGATCCTCACGCGGTTGCCGCCAATACCGGCGCGCCAGGCCGGGCGTGGCCACACTGGACATGGACACACCGGACGGCGCGCGCCATCATCCCGCGCATGCGTTTCATCATCCTCTCATTGCCGCTTTTTCTTGGCGCCTGTGGCGCCGGGCCAGCGGCTTTCGGCATCACCGGTCCTGGGCCGGTGGCGGTTCCGTCAGCGTCTCCGGGTCCGTTCGAAGCGGCGCCGTCGCCCAATCAATACGCGCCGAGCACCGGGCCCAACAGCGGGTCGGGCCGGTTCTGGGGATATAACTAAAAAGAAAACGGCGCGCCTTGTGGGGCGCGCCGGTTGCTCGATCAGGCCGACAGGGCCTGGGGTTCGGTGCGTTCGCGCTTCACCAGCAGTTTGTTCAGCGCGTGCACGTAGGCGCGGGCGGAGGCGACGATGGTGTCCGTATCCGCGCCCTGGCCGTCGACCATCTTGCCGTTTTCTTCCAGCCGCACCGTCGTTTTGGCCTGTGCGTCGGTGCCTTCGGTGATGGCGCCGATCTGGAACAGGGTCAGGTTGGCGGTGTGCGGGAAGATGGACTGGATGGCCTTGAAGGTCGCGTCCACGGGGCCGTCGCCGGTGGCGGAGCCGGATTTCACGACGCCGTCGATTTCCAGTTCCAGCTCGGCTTTGGGCTCGCGCTTCGACCCCGAGGCGACGTCGAGGGAGACGAATTTGATGCGTTCGTGGTCGCGCATCACCTCGTCGTCGACCAGGGCCACGATATCGTCGTCGAACACGACTTTCTTGCGGTCGGCGAGGTCCTTGAACCGGCGGAAGGCGTCGTTCAACTGATTGTCGCCGATTTTGTAGCCCAGGGTGTTGAGCTTGTCGCGGAAGGCTGCGCGTCCGGAGTGCTTGCCCAGGACCAGGGAGTTCTTGGCCCAACCAACGGATTCCGGGGTCATGATTTCGTAGGTGGCCGCGTTTTTCAGGACGCCGTCCTGGTGGATGCCGGCCTCGTGCGCGAAGGCGTTGCGCCCGACGATGGCCTTGTTCGGCTGGACGTCGAAGCCGGTGACGGTGGCCAGCAGGCGGGATAAACCAAGCAGGTTTTTGGTCTGGATGTTGTTCTTATAAGGGAAGGCGTCGGGCCGGGTGCGGATGGCCATCACGACTTCTTCCAGGGAGGCGTTGCCCGCGCGCTCGCCGATGCCGTTGATGGTGGTTTCGATCTGGCGGGCACCGGCGCGGATGGCGGCCAGGGTGTTGGCGACGCCCATGCCCAGATCGTTATGGTTGTGGGTGGAGAGCACGACGTTCTCGATGCCCGGCACCTTGTTCAGGATGTGGGCATACATCGCCTCCATGTCCGCGGGCATGGCGTAGCCGACGGTGTCCGGCAGGTTGATGGTCGTGGCGCCGGCCTTGATCGCGGCCTCGACGACGCGCGCCAGGAAATCGAAGTCGGAGCGGGTGGCGTCCTCGGCCGACCATTCGACGTCGTCGGCGTGGTTGCGGGCCAGTTTGACGGACTCGACGGTGGCGGCGACGACCTCGTCGCGGGTCAGGCGCAGCTTGTGTTCCATGTGCAGATCGGACGTCGCGATCACGATATGGATGCGCTTGCGTTTCGCGTTCTTCAGCGCCTCCGCCGAGCGCAGCACGTCCTGGGCGCCGGCGCGGGACAGGCTGGCCAGGACGGGGGTGTCGGCGCGCTGGCCGATGGTCTCGGCGATGGTTTTCACGGACTCGAAATCGCCGGGAGAGGCGATGGCGAAGCCGGCTTCCAGCACATCGACGCCCAGCTCGGTCAGGGCTTCCGCCATGCGGATTTTCTCGTTGAGGTTCATCGAGAAGCCGGGGGATTGCTCGCCGTCCCGCAGGGTGGTGTCGAAGATGATGACGCGGCCGGGTTCCAGCTTGCCGAAGCTGGGGTGATTGATGGTCATTGCCTTGTGCTCCTGGATTTTTGTTCGCGCGGCTTGCCTCAGGGACCCCTGAGCGATGCCGGCGTTTACCTACCCGGCGGGACGCTCAGGGGTGGGTAAGTCGAAGGAGGAGGAGGTTGGACCGGCGCAAGCGCGCGCACGCGGGGGCGTGTGCGGTCGGGGCGAAGAGGGGCCGGGCGCGGATCATGGGTGGGAGATATAGAGGGCGGGGGGAGGGGGCGCAAGGGGCGGTTGTTGTTTGGGGCGGGGGGAGGGCCTATCTTGGGGGGTATGGACGAGGTTGAGCGCGGCAGGGAGATCGAGCGGCTGTACCGGCGGGCTTTCGCCGAGTATGGGGCGGTGGCGTTGTGGAGCATGGCGCCCGTCGCGCACCCGACGCCGGGCGCGGCGCTGGCGATTACCTCGGCGCTGCGGACGTATGGTTCCATGGACGGGCGGCGGCTGGCGGAGAAAATCGAGCGTCTGTGCCATGCCGTTACGTAATCTTCAGTCCCAACTGTTGCGGTTGCTGGCCAGTCACCGGAGCCCGAACAACCGCCGCGTCGGCGAACGCGATGCAAGGGGGTGGTTGCCTCAACGACGGCTCGAAGGAAAACCGTGAGGAATTTATTTCTTGCAAAACTGCATAGCCACCCAGGAGCCTAAGATGCCGGTTCCGATGGCGAGAGCCAGCGAAACCAGCATCGGAAAGATCATATTTTGGAGATAATTCGGATTAAAGATGTCAAGAGCGGTTCGCTGAAATAGTAACAAACTTATAAGTGGGCCTACAGTATAGTCCAGCGCCTTGCCGGCGACAAAAAAGCTGCCTGCCCCAATAATGGCCCATAATAGGCCGCTTTTTCCTCGCCCGGTAGCAATCCAGCCGCACCACAGCGCGGCTGCAATCGCCGCGGCAACATAGATGCCAACCGCGATCAGTCCGATTTAATATATATCGTTAGAACCCATACTGATATTCGTCCCCTCGTGTCCTTGCCCATGCCGTATGGGTCTAACGTGTAACTGCCTGATTCGTAAAAACGCACGGTTCCTTAAGGGATAATCTTATCGCGATGTCGGCAACGAGGTCAACCCGCTGTTACCGGGGTTCACGACGCGTTGGGCGTGGCCAAAGAACTCGGAGCGACTTCCCATGCGACCAGCCGTACCGTCGAGCCGCCACGCCAGCGAACGGTGGCTCACTGCATACTTGTCGTCGGGCCAACGCCTCATGCCCCGAAGAACGTCGCCGTTCTCAGTCCAACACGGCTGCCAAGTCGGTGACGATTCGAGTGGAAAAAATTTCCTTTCCCCTACAATCCGATTGGCTCTCGATCCTGCTTACGGTACATGTGCGGTGCGATGAATCAGGATAAACATCGGGAGATTGAACGGCTGTATCGGCGCGCCTTCGCCGAGTATGGTGCGTTGGCGTTGTGGAGCAGCCGCCCTGTCCCGAACCCGAACGCGGCGGACGCACTGGCGATCGCCCGAAGCCTGCGGTTCGAAGGCGATCTGGGGGCCAGGCGCCTGGCGGAACAAATCGAAAGCGTGTGCGGTCTTGCCACTCATTAAGCTTCAGTCGGATGTTTTGCGGCTGCTCGCGGCGCACCGCGATCCCGAGAGCTATGTCGCCGGCAGTGCCTGGTTGACCCGGACGGGCACCCGGTTTTCCGCCGATATCGACATATTCCACGATCGCGAGGAGGGCGTGGCCCGCGCCGGCGCGGCGGATGCGGCGGTTCTGGAAGCGGCGGGCGTCACAGTGGACTGGCGGCGGCGCGAACCGACATTTTATCAGGCGCTTGTGTCGCGGGGTGGGGAGAGAACCCGGCTCGAATGGGTGCTGGACAGCGATTTCCGGTTTTTCCCGACGCAGCGGGACGAGGTGTTTGGGTATGTGCTGCATCCCGTGGACCTCGCCACGAACAAGGCCATGGCGGCGGCCGGACGGCGGGAACCTCGCGATATCGTCGATCTGATCGCGATCCATCGCGACATTCTTCCGCTTGGGGCGACGATCTGGGCCGCCGCGGAAAAGGCGCTTGGGTTTACGCCGGAAGGCCTGATCAACGAAATCAGGCGGTTGGCGCGGTATACGGCGGCGGATTTCGATCGCGTCGCCAGCGATCCGCCGGTCGATCCGGCGGCGGTCATGCGGGACCTCAAAGTGGCGCTCGATGACGCCGAGGACTTCGTTTTGCGTATGCCAACCGACAAGATCGGCCTTTTGTTTCTCGAAGATGGGAAGATCGTGCAGCCGGACCCGGTTCGTTTGGCCGATTACGCGACGCACGCCGGGGCGCGGCGGGGGCATTGGCCGTCGTCGCCGGAGATTGGGTCGGCGATGTTGGAGCGGTATCGAAGCGAGACGCCGAAAGAGGGTTAGCGCAGTCGCCACCCCCGGTCCCCGGGGGAAGCCCAAGGACCGAGGGGGAACCGTTACCGTCCCAAAAACTTCGGAACACGCTTTTCCATGAACGCCTCGCGGCCCTCTTTGAAGTCAGCCGAATTGAAACAAATCTCCCCGATCTCTTTGATCGCGGCCATGTTCCGTTTCGACTCGTCCTTCAACATTTCCGAAATCGTCAGTTTCGACGCCCGGATCGACAGCGGCGCGTTCTCCGAAATCGACCGGGCAATGCCCATCACGGTATCATCGAGATCCTCGACGGAAACGCATTGGTTGATCAGACCGATCCGCTCCGCTTCCACGCCGCCGATACGCCGCGCCGTGTAAAGAATCATCCGCGCGTGCGCCGGGCCGACCAGGTCGATCAGGCGTTTCACGGAATCGGGCGCGTAGGCCACCGACAGGCGCGCCGCCGGGATGCCGAACTGGCTGTCCGGCGTGGCGATGCGCAGGTCGGTCGCCATGGCGATGGCGAGTCCGCCGCCCATGCAGAAGCCGCGGATTTTGGCGATCGTGGGCTTCGAGAAATTATGAAACTTCTCGCGGCCCACGCCCGTGATCCGGTCGTATTCCTTCTGCGTCTCCGCGCTGTTGCGATTCTTGGCGAACTGGCTGATGTCCGCCCCCGAAACAAACGCCTTGTCGCCCGAGCCCTGCATCACGACCACGCCGATCGTGTCGTCCTTTTCGAAACCGTCGAGGATTTCGCCAAGGCCGAGCCACATCTCCATCGACATGGCGTTGCGTTTCTCGGGCTGGTTGAAGGTGATAATGCCAACGCCGCCATCGCGCGCCGCCAGCATTTTCCCGTTCGCGTGTTCGGCCGTCGCGGCCTTGTCCAGCATCGTCAGATGACTCCCTTGGCGCGGAGGTCGGCGATTTCGACGTCGGTGTAGCCGACGGATTTCATCACCTCGTCCTGATGCTCGCCGGCGTCGGGGGTGTGACGGCGGATGGCTTTCGAAAAGCCGGAGATGTTGATGGCGGAGGCCACGACGTCGGCGTCGCCGATGAAGGGGCTGGCCATCTTCGTCGCCATGCCCAGATGTTTCACCTGCGGATCGGCGAAGACCTGGTCGATGGTATAGATCGGGCCGCACGGAATGCCGTTGCCTTCGCAGGCTTCGATCCAGTGCTCGGACGGTTTCGTCCGGGTGACCTCGGAGATCATCGCGTTGATGGTCTTACGGTCGTTGCTGCGGCCGACCTGGGTTTTCCACTCTTCCTTTTGCAGCCATTCCGGCTTGCCGATCGTCTCGCAGAAGCGGGCGAAGACGCGGGAGGAGCTGGCGGCGATGTTGATATGCCCATCGGCGGTGGGGAACACGCCGGTCGGGATGCCCGTCGGGTGGTCGTTGCCGGCCTGGCCCGCGACTTCCTTTTCGATCAGCCAGCGGCTGGCCTGGAAGTCGAGCATGAAGATCTGCGCTTCCAGCAGGCTGGTCGTGACCCAGCGGCCGACGCCCGTGCGTTCCCGGTCCCACAGCGCCATCATGCAGCCAAGGGCGAGCAGGTTGCCGGCGGTCAGGTCGTCGATAGGGATGCCGACTCGCACGGGGCCCTGGCCCGGCAGGCCGGTGATCGACATCAGCCCGCCCATGCCCTGCGCGATCTGATCGACGCCGGCGCGCGGGCCATAGGGCCCGTCCTGGCCGAAGCCGGAGATCGAGCCATAGACGATCCGCGGGTTCACCGCCTTCACGTCGTCGTACGACACTTTCAGCCGGTGTTTGACGTTGGCGCGCATGTTTTCCAGCACCACGTCGGCGGTTTTCGCCAGCTTCATGAACGCGGCGTGACCCTCGGGGGTCTTCAGGTTCAGGGTGATGGCGCGCTTGTTGCGGTGCAGGTTCTGGAAGTCGAAGCCATGGCGGCGTCCGGCGACGTCCTCTCCGTCGGAGGCGGGGGGCTCGATGCGGATGACATTCGCGCCCCAGTCGGCGAAGTGGCGGACGGCGGTGGGTCCGGCGCGGGCGAGGGTCAGGTCGAGCACGGTGATGCCGTTCAACGGCAGGCGGGTTTGGCTTTGTTCGAACAGGGCCTTGTCGGCGGGGCTCTCGGGCATTCTCGTATCCTCCTGAAATAGCTGGGCTTTGCCGGCCCGAGCTGACGATCGGCCACGATAGTCCGCCCGGACGCGGATTTCCTCAAGACCCTGGTCCGGGGAAAGTTGGCGGGGGCGGTTTCGTGGCCTCGGGATGCGACGAAAATCGTATGTTATGACGAATTCACGCTCGCCGGAGGTCTGGGGTCACGCGCGCGGGACGCTACTACCGTAAGTTGAACGCCTCGGCCGGTGTTGCCCCCAACCATATATGCCGGCCGATGGGCCCGTTTCTCGGGCCCGGTCAACCCGGACCAAACTTTCGGCCCGGTCTTCCGAGGAAGGCCGGGCCGATTTTTCTTGGGGGCCTGTCGGTTTTGGGGCGGGTGCCCGCCGCCGCCCAGGTTTTGGCGTTGACATCGGGAACGGCCCTGTGTCCACCTTGGCGCGACCCCCGATGGTTCCTGTCCGACGGTGGACAAAGCGATGCGCCGAACCCGTCTTCGGCCACGACCGGCCCGGAAAGCCGCGCGCCATGAATGTCTGGAAGGCGCGGCGAGGCTGGACCTTGGCCCTCCAAGAAAGCGCGGCGCGAACGTCCCTTGTCCCGAACAAATCCGCCGCCACCGCCGCTTCCGCCTTGACGCCGCTGCCCCCCGCGGTCATAAGCCCCGCTTCTTACCGGCCAGAGGGTACCCAAGGTTATGTCGCGACGCTGTGAGATCACCGGCAAAGGCGTTTTGAGTGGCAACAACGTCAGCCACGCCAACAACAAAACACGCCGCCGTTTCCTTCCGAACCTGCAGGTGACGTCCCTCCTGTCCGACGTGCTGGGCGAGTCGATCCGCCTGCGTCTGTCCACCCGGGCGATTCGCACCATCGAGCACAATGGCGGCATCGACGCGTTCCTGCTGAGCAAGAACGCCTCCAAGCTGACGGATCGCGGGCGCGAACTGAAGCGCAAAGTGGAAGCCGCCAAGGCGAAGCAGACGGCCGCTCAGGCGTCCTGACCCTTCGCCACGGCCGCCGGAAAACCCCTGGGCTCCTCATGGACCCGGGGTCTTCGGTGGTTCGGGAGGTAGCGGACGAGCGCGTGCGCGCGCCCATGGCCCGCGCGGTTCTCGCGGCGCGCGTCCGGTTCTAACGGACCAGCACGGGTAATAAGGCATCCAGCCGCCGCCGCCCCTCCACGGTCGCGATCAACCGCCCGTCGTGCCAGACCAGGTAGCCCTCCTCCGCCGCGAGCCGGAACCCCTCGGGGTCAATCGCATCGCGCAGGGCGCGGCCCGTGCGGGCGAGAAACCGATCCTGTCGCACCCCCTCCGCCAGCCTCAGCCCCATGAGCGGCATCTCCCGCCCCAGCACGTCTGGGCTGAGCGAAGTTTCTTCCGTGCGTCCATGCCCGTCGCGCTCGACCCGCTCCGCCCATGGCTCCGGCGCGCGATGGCGGCGGGTGGCGAGAAGCCGGCCGCCAAGGGTGACGCGTCCGTGCGCGCCGGGGCCGATGCCAGCGCAATCGCCGTTATGCCAATATCGCGGGTTGTGCCGAGTTTCCGCGCCGGGGCGGGCGTGGATTGGGTCGAAGAAGATTCGCGAGAAGAGGCGGCGGGTGGTCTCCAGCGCCGCGATCGCCTGATTCGCGGCGTGGTGGCGCCCAGGCATCGCCGTGGTGCGGGTTGGCTGACAGCCGGCGGACTGTCCGTTAACGACGCCGGCGGCGGGCCATCGTCATGGCACCCAGGCTGACCATGACGGTGAGGATCGAGGCGGGCTCCGGGATTGGTCCCGGGTCTCCAACGGTCAGAGACGCGAAGGTGTTCCTGGCGACACTCGTGCCGGGTGACGTATGACCAATATAAAGTTCATATACGTCGCCCTCCGTCAGGGTCCCCGAGACGTCGAACGATAACGGATTGTCGATGTAACCGGAGCCTGACGTCTGCGCGAACGTGGCGCCCGAGGTCATGTCCCAGAAATACATGACGTTGAATTGATCGTACATGCCACTCGACGCGAAGTGGAAGGGCGTGCCCGCTGTTCCGGCGAACCTGAAGTCGTAGGTCATATAGGCGCTGGTGCTGAGGGTGGTTATGCCGGCATCGGCACCTGTCACCACGCCCGAAAGCGCGATGGAAGCGTCGGTCGAGAGCGCGAAACCGTTGTTTCCATTGAACCTGTAGTTCGCCAAGGAGTGCACGGACACGCCGGCGGTCCCGATGAAATCGCCGCTGCAACATCCCCCCGTTCCGGTGTGAGTAAAGACACCGTCGAACGCGGCGCCGCCGTTGGCCGGCAATGTTGGCGCGATGCCCGAATAGGAATCGGTCCCGTCCCATCCGTAGACGTCGGCTTTGGCGCCGATAAAGCCTTGATAGTGGATCAGGCCCCCCACACTGATGAATGGGTCGGCACCGGCTGAGGGCGCGCCCAGGCATAATCCGAGAGCGATGGCGAGGTAAAGGCGTATCGTATTGGCCACGCTGTATTCCTCCGCGGAGACGCGATCCATTGCAAGCCTGGAGATAAACGATAGCGTAACATTCGCGCGGTGTCACGCATCGTAATGAGGGAGTCGCGCTTTTTTGTCGATTGCGAGACACGTGGCGTTAGGATCCCGCCCGCATCGGTGCGGGGGATCGAAGTTTCGGATATCCGCCCGTTCGTTGCGCCGCACTCGCTGTTCGATGGCGGTTTCGCGCATGCGGGATATCCGAAACATCCTGGTGGATTTACAATCGTTTTCCAATCGTATCGCGTTCGCCGGGTTTCGGCCCGGCCGAGGAGAGGCGGGGCCGAGATCGAGCGGGATCGCGACGCCCGCCGAAATCCGGCCGATCGCCGGCCTACCTCTTCGGCAGCGTATGTTCCGCGGCCTTGATATCCCCAAACCACCAGTTGGGCGCCCAATGGGTGGACGGCCACGGTAGAATGTTTTTGTCGCCTTTTGCGAACGCGACGATGACATCGTACGTCGCGTCCATGCAGTTGTTCGCGGTGATCAAATAGCCACGCGGCTTACGCGCCGTCGAGGCCTTGTCAGCCACCATGAAGTCGGAGTGTGGGACGTTGAATATCTTATACGACATATATTGGAAGCCGCTGCCCCCGTGGTTCCCGGTGCCCATATTTTTCAAGGCGGTGTGGAGCGGCGCCGTTTCACTGAAATATGCGTTGTCCGAGCCGGGCTTCGACAAAACGCTATTTACGATTTCGATCGCGCCGTAACGGAATATTCCAGGTTTGTATTCGTATCCCCACCCGACATGCCCGAGATGAAGCGGCATCTCAGGGTTTAAGAATACAATCGCTCGCATGACCGCCATGATGACCTCCTACCGCATTTTCGTAACAATATGCCCAATGTATCGAAAAATAAAGGAATATTTAAATTACAATCAAAGGTAGCAATGCATCCAGGCGTTTTCTTCCTTCGGCTGTGGCGATCAACCGCCCGTCCCGCCACAGAACATAAGATTCCTCCAGCGCCTGACGCAGCGTGTCCGGGTCGAGGCAGCTTGTCAGGGTCTGTCCTGTGCGCGCGAAAAACCGTTCCCCTGAAACCCCCTCCGCCAGCCGCAGCCCCATTAGCAGCATCTCCTGGGCTTTTTCCTTCTGGCCAAGTACGGTTTCTTCCGTGCTACCATGCCCATCGCGCTCGACCCGCTCCGCCCATGGCTCCGGCGCGCGATGGCGGCGGGTGGCGATCAACCGGCCCCCCAATGTCACGCGTCCGTGCGCGCCCGGCCCGATCCCGGCGTAATCGCCATAACGCCAATATTGCAAATTATGCCGGCTTTCGGCCCCGGGACGGGCGTAATTGGAGATTTCGTAGGCCAGCAACCCGAATCGGGCCGCTTCCTCCTGGGTTGCTTCGTACAACGCCGCCGCGAGTTCGTCTTCCGGCAACACGATCCCGCCGGACCGGTGCAGGGCCTCGAACTTGGTGCCGGGCTCGATGGTCAGTTGATACAACGACAAATGATCCGCCGCCAAAGACAACGCGCGGCGCAGTTCCCGGCGCCAGGCGTCGAGGCTTTGGCCCGGCCTCGCGTAGATCAGATCGAAGGAAACCCGCGGAAACAGGCGGCGGGCCGTTTCCAACGCCGCGATCGCCTGATCGACGGAGTGGCGGCGGCCAAGCATGGCCAGCGGTTCCGGCTCCAGGCTCTGAATACCGATGGAGATCCGATTGACCCCGGCGTCGCGCAGCACCGCGAGCCGGCCGGTCTCGACGCTGGTCGGATTGGCCTCCAACGTGACCTCCATGCCGGGCACGGGCACGAACAGGCGCCGCGCATCCTCCAGCAGCAGCGCCACTGTCTCCGGCTCCATCAGGCTCGGGGTGCCGCCGCCGAAGAAGATGGAGCGCAGCGGGCGGGGCCCCAGACGCGCGGCCTCCCAGGCGAGTTCGCGGCGCAGGGCGTCGCGGAAGCGGGTCTGCGGGATGGTCTCGCGGACATGGGCGTTGAAGTCGCAATAAGGGCAGCGCGACAGACAGAAGGGCCAGTGAATGTAAAGCGCGAGCGGCTCCGGCGTCATCAGGTCCGCAGACGGTCGGGGATGCGTAGCCCGAGGTGACGAGGAATATCCCAGACCTCCCGGACCGCGCGGTTTTGTTTGAAGCCGGCGCGGAGGTAGTTGGGGAGTGCGCGCGGGTGATCGGCGGTGCAGGTGTTGACGGTGATCGTCCGGGGCCCCCAGGCCCAGGCGGCATCGATCGCCTGGCGGAGGAAGCCGGGACCGATGCCGGTGCCGATCGTGTGGGGCATCAGGCCGAAATAACTCAGGTTGACGTTGCTGCCGTAACGGCCGTCGAGTTCGAAGAAACCGGCGGGCTCGCCGTCTTTGTACAGCACGTGCAGTCCGACATAAGGGTCGTGCAGCAGGCGGGCGAGTTCGTCGTCCGGCATGATCCGGCGCAGCCACCAGATGTAATCGGCGCCGACCGTATTGTACAAATAACGGTAAAATCCGATGGTTGGGACCGCGACGATTTCCGTCGCGGTCTCCGCCGGCATGGGGGGGGCTTGTGTCATGGGCGGGTTGTCCATGCGCAGGAACGTGACCGTGACGGCCACGCTGTCGCTGGGTTCTTCCCGCCACACGCGCATGGCTCAGGCGCCCGCCCGGTTGGAGACGAGGTCGGTCACCACGGCCGGATCGGCCAGGGTGGAGGTATCGCCAAGGCTGTCCGTCTCGTTCGCGGCGATTTTTCGCAATATCCGCCGCATGATTTTGCCGGAGCGGGTCTTCGGCAGGCCGGGCGCCCATTGGATGACATCGGGCGAGGCGATCGGCCCGATTTCCTTACGAACCCATCCCACGAGTTCTTTCCGCAGCGCCTCGGTCGGCTCCTCGTTCAGATTCAGGGTGACGTAAGCGTAGATGCCCTGGCCCTTGATGTCGTGCGGGAAGCCGACGACGGCCGCCTCGGCGACTTTCGGATGCGCGACCAGGGCGCTCTCGACCTCGGCGGTGCCCATGCGGTGTCCCGAGACGTTGATGACGTCGTCCACGCGTCCGGTGATCCAGTAATACCCGTCGGCGTCGCGGCGGGCACCGTCGCCGGTGAAGTAAAGTCCCTTGAACGTCGAAAAATAGGTCTGAATGAAGCGCTCGTGGTCGCCATAGACGGTGCGCATCTGTCCCGGCCAGGAGTCGGCGAGGCAGAGATTGCCCTCGGTCGCGCCGTGCAGTTCGTTGCCCTCGCCATCGACGATCAGGGGTTTGACGCCAGGCAGGGGCAGGGTGGCGGAGCCGGGTTTCAGCGCGGTGGCGCCGGGCAGCGGGCTGATGAGGATGCCGCCGGTTTCGGTTTGCCACCAGGTATCGACGATCGGGCAGCGATGGTCGCCGACGACTCGGTGATACCAGAGCCAGGCCTCGGGGTTGATCGGCTCGCCGACGCTGCCCAGAAGGCGGAGCGATTTCCGGGAGGTTTTCTTCACGGGCCCTTCGCCGTCGCGCATCAAGGCGCGGATCGCCGTGGGGGCGGTATAGAAAATATTGACCTGATGTTTATCGACGACCTGCCAGAAGCGGCTGCTGTCGGGGTAATTCGGCACGCCCTCGAACATCAGCGTCGTCGCGCCGTTCGCGAGCGGGCCGTAGACGATATAGGTGTGTCCGGTGACCCAGCCCACGTCGGCGGTGCACCAGTAGATATCGCCCTTGCGGTAATCGAACACGTTCTCGTGCGTATAGGACGCCCAGACCATGTAGCCGCCGGTGGTGTGCAGCACGCCCTTGGGTTTGCCGGTGCTGCCGGAGGTGTAGAGTATGAACAACGGGTCTTCCGCGTTCATTTCCTCTGGCGCGCAGGTCGCGGGGGCGGCGGCGCAGATGGTGTCGTAGTCATGGTCGCGGCCCGCGACGAGGCCGGTGGCGGCGCCGGTGACCTTGGCGACGATGACGTTCTTCACGGTCGGGCAGGTTTTCAACGCCTCGTCGGCGTTGGCTTTCAGCGGCACGGTGCGCCCGCCGCGGCGGCCCTCATCGGCGGTGATCAACAGCGCGGAGCCGCAATCCTGGATGCGGTTGGCCAGGCTGTCCGGCGAGAACCCGCCGAACACAACCGAATGGATCGCGCCGATGCGGGTGCAGGCGAGCATCGCGACCGCGGCCTCGACCACCATCGGCATATAGATGGTGACGACATCGCCCTTCTTGACGCCAAGCGTCCGCATGGCGCCGGCGAGGCGGCAGACTTTCCCGTGCAACTGGCGATAGGTGACATGGGCGCTGGTGTTGGGATCGTCGCCTTCCCAGATGATGGCCGTCTGGTCGCCACGCTCCGCCAGATGCCGGTCGAGGCAGGAGACGGAGGCGTTCAGCGTCCCGTCCTCGAACCATTTGATCGAGACATCGCCGTTGAAATTGGTGTTCTTGCCCTTGGTGGGGGCTTTCATCCAGGCGATGCGTTTCGCCTCTTCCAGCCAATGGCCGTCGGGATCGCGCGCGGCGTGTTCGTAGCGGGCGCGGTAGCCGGCTTCGTCGATATGGGCCGAGCCCGCGAAGTCCGCGCGCACCGGGAAAAGCTGGTCTCCGGTTGGGTGTGTCTCGGACATGTCGAAAAATCCTTCCCTTTGGCGGGTTACAGGCCGGCGTTGGCGGCGACGTGGATGATCCCGTCGCGTATCTCGAATTTAACGGCGTCCAGGTAGTCGCCTTTGCAAGGCCCATGCGTGCATTCGCCCGATGTGGGCGAGAACAGCGCGCCATGCGTCGCGCAGACGATGTGCTGGCGGTCGCGGGACAGGAACACGTCGGGCATCCAGTCCAGCGGCGTGCCGATATGCGGGCAGGAATTGACGTAGACTCGCACGTCCTCGCCGTTCCGCCAGGCCACGAGGCCGCTGAAGCCGCCAGGCGCGGGCGGGAAGCCCATGGTGCCGCCATCGGCGATGTCGTCCACGCGGCAGAGCGCCCGCGCTTCGCCTTCGATCAAGGTTTCCATTCGGCCATCTCGCACAAAAGGTTCCAGTGTTCCGGACTGAGTTCCATCACGGACAGGCGGGACTGGCGGATCAGGGGGATGCCCTCCAGCGCCGGGGTCGCCTTGATCTTGGCCAGGGTCACTTTCCTGGCGACGGGTGCCACCGTTTTCATGTCGACGCAAACCCAATCGCCCTTTTCGGCGGAAGGGTCGGGGTAGGCCGCCTTGTCCACCGTCACCACGCCGACGATCTCCTTGCCGACATTGGAGTGGTAGAAGAACGCCAGATCGCCCTTCGCCATGGCTTTCAGATTGTTCTTGGCCATGTGATTGCGCACGCCCGTCCACGGCTCCACGCCGTTGGCGACCTGCTGGTCCCAGGAGAAGGCGTCGGGTTCCGATTTGACGAGCCAATAGCGCATGAGGTGTCCGTCCGGTGGGTCCGGCATTGTAAGACATTGGCGCGGGCTATCAATCGGGGGTGGCGGCGGCGCCGGGCCAATCGGCCGGAGAGAGTCGCGGCACGGCGCGGAGAGGCGGGCGATGCGCTGTGGGCGAGTGGCCCGGAGGACCGTGTCCGGACCGGTGGGCCGCCGGGCGCGCGCGGCGCGATTCCTCGTTCGACTTGACACGGATCATTGCCGGTCCTGGCGGAGAGGCACAGACAGCGGGAAGGCACAGACAAAAGCCGCAACCGGAGTCACCCCGCCCATGACCGCCGAAAATCCCATCGCAGACGACGACGCCATGGCCCAGATCGCCCGTTTGCGCGAACGCATGGACGCCCTGGTGCGCGAGAAGGCCCTGCCCGCCATGGAGAATCTCGTCGCCCAAGGGGAAGCAACCGCCCGGGAGGCGTGTGCCTGGTCCCGGGAGCATGCGGAGACGGCCCGCGGTGTCGTGCGGACGCAACCTCTGGCCGCCGTTCTGATCGCCGCCGCCGTGGGGTTTGTCCTCGGGCGCGCGGCGCGGTGATCATGCGGGCCTGGCGCCTCGCACGGGTCGCGCTGGAGGCGGAGACGTTGCGTCTTTCGCTGCGGGCGAAGCGGACCGCGATTCGGATCGCGGTGGGATATCTCGCGGTGGCGGTGTTGTTTTGCGCGTTGTGCTTCGCGCATCTCGCGGCGTGGTTCTGGCTGCGGGACCGTCTGCCGCCAGTGGAAACCGCCGGGGTCTTCGCCGCCGCCGATCTTGTCCTCGCCGCCGGTCTGGCCTGGTTCGCTCTTCATTCGCGCCCCAACGCCGTGGAGCGCGACGCGCTCGCGGTGCGCCGGCGCGCGCTGGACGAGATCGGGGATTCTCTCAATACATCCGCGCTGCTGCTTCGGGCGATTGAACTGCTTTGGAACGCCAAAGCCAAATCCTGAGCGCCGATTTGCCGGGCCGGAGCCGATCCTTTACCGTGCCGGTTATAACGACCGGAGGCGTTCATGAGCGACACACTTCCCACCGCCACCCGGGTGTCAGACCCAGGCGTGCGCGCCCTGTACAAGCTGGACAATCGCTGGCAGGCCTGGCTGGATGTCGAGGTCGCGCTGGCGCACGCGCAGGCCGAACTCGGGATCATCCCGGCGGAAGCCGCCGCCGCCATCGAACCCGCCGCGAAGCTGGAGCTGTTCGACCGGGCACGCCTGGACGAAGGCTTCGCCCGCACCGGCCACACCCTCGTCCCCCTGGTCTGGGAACTTTCGCGAATCGTCGGCGAGCCGCATGGCGGCTGGGTGCACTGGGGCGCGACGACGCAGAACATCACCCAGACCGGCGATCTTCTGGTGCTGCGCCAGGCGCACAATATCTTCCTGCGTCAGATCGCCGGGATGCTGGAGGCAATGGCGAACCTCGCCGAGCGCGGGGCGGAGATGGCGTTGCCCGGACGCACCCATGGGCAGCACGCGGTGCCGCATACGTTCGGCGGCAAGGTCGCCGTCTGGATCGACGAGTGGCTGCGCCATGTCGACCGTCTGCGCGATTTGTCGCCGCGGCTGTTCGTGTCCATGCTCGGGGGCGGCGCGGGCACCTACGCCTCTCTTGGCCGCATGGGGCCGCCGGTGCAGGCCGGGATCGGCAAACGCCTTGGATTCGGCACCATGGCCGTGCCCTCCCGCGCGCTGGGCGATCACCTCGCGGAAAATATTTGCGTCCTTGGCCTGATGGCGGCGACCGCCGGGAAGATGGGCCGGGAAGTTTACACGCTGATGAAGACGGAATTCGGGGAAGTGGAAGAACCGGTGCCGCCGGGCACCGTCGGCAGTTCCACCATGCCGCAAAAGCGCAATCCGAAACTGTGCCAGGATGTCATCGCCGCCGCCGCCGAGGTTCGCGCCATGGTGCCCCTCGCGCTCGAAGCCATGATGACCGAGCACGAAGCCGATCGCACCACCAGCCTGATGATGGACACCGCCGAGGGCCGCGCCTGCGTCGCCATGGGCGATATTCTGGCGCGCCTGACCGAGATCCTGCGCGGTCTCGACCTCAACCCCAAACGCATGCGCGCCAACCTCGATCTGGGTCACGGCCTGATCATGGCGGAGGCGCTGATGCTGGATCTGGGCAAGGCCATTGGCCGGCAGCACGCGCACGACGTCATCTACGACGCGGCGCAGGCCGCGTTCACGGAGGAAAAATCCTTCTCCGACCTCCTGTCCGCCGACCCCAGGGTCACCGCGCACATGGACAAAGCCGCGATCCAGGGCCTGCTCGACCCGACCGCCTATACCGGCCTCTGCGCCGACATGGCGCGGGAACAGGCGGCCCTCGCCCGCGCCAAGGCGAGAGACCTTCTGGCATGACCGGCATTCAGCGCCTGATCGTCGAGGGGCAACTGACCCCCGTCAGCCACTACTGCCACGTTGTCCGCGCCGGCAACACGATCTGGGTCTCCGGCGCCATCGGCGTCGCGCCCGACGGGAGCGTCCCCGCCGACGTCGGCCAACAGGCCGAAATCGCCCTGGCCAGCATCGACGCCTGCCTGAAAGCCGCGGGCGCCGGACCGGAACACGTGGTGAAGGTCAACGTCTACCTGACCGACGTCGCCGACCGCACCAAAATCAACCCCGCGCGCCAACGCTACTTCGGCGAACACAGACCCGCCTCCACCCTCGTTGGCGTCACCGCCCTCGTCCTCGCCGAAGCCAAAGTCGAAATCGAGGCGACGGCGGTGGTGCCGTGAGGGCCTGAGGCGATGGTTACCTTGAGGATGCGCCGGGGCTCCGCCCCGGACCCCGCGGGGGCGCTGCCCCTCGACCCCGCCAAGGGCTCGCCCTTGGAACCCCGGGATTTGGTTGGGGGTGAGAGGGGGCCTGCGAGGAGGTTGCAACGTCCGCGTAGGCCCCCTCTCACCCCCAACCAAATGAGTGGATTGCAAAGGTGTGCCTTTGCTGGGGGTCCAGGGGGCAAAGCCCCTGGCGGGGTCTGGGGCAGCGCCCCAGCCTATCCACAAGGGAACCATCTCCCATGACCTCCCTGGCAGACCGCTATGCCTCGGTTCGGGCTTTCACGGAGGCGTTGGCTGGGAAGCTGACGGCGGAGGATCAGTGTGTGCAGTCGATGCCGGATGCCAGTCCGGCGAAGTGGCATCGGGCGCATGTGACCTGGTTTTTCGAGGAGTTTTTGTTGCGTCCGGCCTTGCCGGGATATCGGGTGTTCGACGAGGATTTCCGGTTCCTGTTCAACTCGTACTATGAGGCCGTGGGCGCGCGGCATCCGCGGCCGATCCGGGGGCTTCTCACGCGTCCGGGGGGGGAGCGTGTCGGGGAATTCCGGGCGCATGTCGATGCGGCGATGGCGCGGTTGTTGGGGGATTTGCCGGAGGAACTGGCCGATCTGGTGGAATTGGGGCTGAATCACGAGCAGCAGCACCAGGAATTGCTGGTCACCGACATACTCGATGCCTTTTCGAAAAGTTCGTTGTATCCGGCGCTGGATCCGGACTGGGTGGAACCGGCCTACGATCCGGGTCCGTCGCGGTTTTTGCGCTGTCCCGGCGGAATCGCGGGCATCGGGCATTATGGCGAGGGGTTTTGTTTCGACAACGAGACGCCGGCGCATGAGACCTTGCTGCCGGATTTCGAGATCGCCAATCGTCTTGTGCGCAATCGGGAGTTTTTGGCGTTCGTCGACGACGGCGGCTATCGCGCGCCGGCGCATTGGATGTCCGACGGATGGGCGGAGGTTCAGGCGAACGGGTGGTCCTGCCCGGGCATGTGGCGTGCCTTCGACGGCGCCTGGTCGCAGATGGGTCCGGGCGGGCTGGCGCCGCTCGATCTGGACGCGCCGGTGCGGCACATCTCCTGGTATGAGGCGGATGCCTTTGCCCGGTGGGCTGGCGCGCGGCTGCCGACGGAGTTCGAGTGGGAGGCGGCGTCCGACCATCCGGAATTCCGCGAGCGCGAGGGCCATGTCTGGCAGTGGACCGAAAGCGCGTACCGGCCTTATCCTGGGTTTCGCGCCGCGCCCGGTGCCGTCGGGGAATACAACGGAAAGTTCATGATCAATCAGATGGTGTTGCGGGGCGGTTCGCTCGCGACGCCGCCCGGCCACACGCGGCCGACCTACCGGAATTTCTTTCACCCCGGCAAACGCTGGCAGTTCACCGGACTGCGCCTGGCGCGGGACGCCTGACAGGATCGCGCATGGCAGACGACCGAGACACTCGCCCGGACCCCGAGGTGGCCCCGGGGGCGGCGCCGGGGGCCGAGCAGGCTTTCGACACCGGCGCGACGGAGGCGGAGGGGGGATCCTCTGTCGCCGCGCTCGCGCTGGCGGGTTTGACCGCGGCCCGGAAGACCCTGCCGCCGAGCCTGTTTTACGACGAGGAGGGGTGCCGGCTTTTCTACCGGATCACGGAACTGCCGGAATATTATTTGACGCGCACCGAGTTCCGGTTGTTGGAGTCGGTGGCGGGGGAGGCGGCGGCGTCCGTGCCCGCCGGTGCGACGCTGGTCGAATATGGCGCCAGCGACGAGACCAAGGCGGGCATGTTGCTGCGCCATAAGGACGCGGCGGGCGCGTCGCTGTTCCGGGCCTATGTCCCGATCGACATCGCTGGGCCGGCGCTGAGGGCCATGCGGCGGCGGATGGCGGGCAGCCACCCGGGCCTGACGGTCTTGCCGGTGACGGCCGACTTCATGCGCCCGGTGCTGTTGCCCGCGCGCCCGGAGGAGACCGCCGTCATGGGGTTTTTCCCGGGCTCGACGATCGGCAATCTGGAGCCTTCCGCCGCCATCGGGTTCCTGTCGCGGGCGCGTGAGGCGTTGGGGCCGGGCGCGCGGTTCCTGTTGGGGTTCGACAATTGCCGCGATCCGGCGCGGCTGGTGCCCGCGTACGATGATGCCCAGGGGGTGACGGCTTCGTTCAATTTGAATTTGCTGCGGCGGTTGAACCGGGAAGCGGGGGGCGATTTCGACCTCGACGCCTTCGCGCACCGGGCCGTGTGGAACACCAAGGAAAGCCGGATCGAAATGCATCTGGTCAGTCCACGCGCCGCCAGTTACCGGCTGGCGGGACAGACCGTGCGGTTCGCGCCTGGCGAGACAATCCACACCGAGAACAGCTACAAATACCCGCCGGAGCGCATGGAGGCGATGGTGGCCGCCGCCGGTTGGACGCGGCGCCAGGTCTGGCTCGATCCGCAGGGGCTGTTCGCGATCTGGTTGCTGGACTGAGCGGCATGACGGGCGGGCGCGAAAAAACTGGCGTTGGCGGAAGGTTTGCGCGCAATAACCGCGTCATGTTTCGCCGTTTGATACTATGCCTGTTGTCGGTGTTTGGTGGGCTGGTGCCTGGACTGCCGGTGCCGGGCCCAGGGGCGTCCGGTGTCGCGCTGGCGCGCGCGGCGCATCTGCCCGCGAATCCACCCTCGGGGGCCGCTCCCGCGCCCGCGCCCGCGCCATCGACTCCGCCCGCCATGTGCGAAGCGGCGATCGGCGCGGCGGAGGCCGAGGCGAAGCTGCCCGCGCGGGTGTTGCTGTCCATTTCCATCCGCGAGTCCGGCCGCAAAGACCCGGAAACCGGGCGCACGCGGCCCTGGCCCTGGGTTATCAACTACGAGGGCAGCGGCCGTTACTTCGCCTCGAAGGCGGAGGCGATCGCCGCCGTCCAGGAAATCCAGGCCATGGGTGGGCAGTCGATCGACGTGGGCTGCATGCAGGTCAATCTGATGCACCACGCCAGCGCGTTCTCGACGCTGGACGAGGCGTTCGATCCCGCGCGCAACGCGGCCTACGCGGCGCGGTTTCTGCGGTCGCTGTTCGCCTCGACAGGCGATTGGGGCAAGGCGATCGGCGGGTATCACTCGCGCACGCCAGGCCGGAGCGAGGCATATCGCGACCAGGTCGTTGCCACGTGGAACCCGACCGATCCGGCGGTTTTGTCGCGATTGACGCTGAATCCGGCGCCGGTCGCCAGCTTGTCTTTGGTCTCGCCATCCTCGCTTTATATTCCGTTCGCGCGGTCAGGTCCGATTCAGATGACATCGAACCTGACATATCGGGCGTTCTCGCCTTCGACGAACGTTTATCGGTCCTTCCGGCCGATGAACGTCGCGTACGCGGATTTTTCCCGTAAGCCAGCACGGTCCGCCGGACGTCCGGTGGGGCGGCCGCTGGATTTGCGATTGAGCCTGGGCGGCGTGGGCACGGGCCGGGGTCTGGTCGTGCCGAACGGGGTGGCGAGCCCAGGCGTGGCGAAGGGCGCGAAGACGCCGGTGCCGAAGCGGGGGCGGGAGGCCGGGTAGGGTCGGTTACCCCCCCATCTCCAACCGCTTCGACGCGATCCGCGCCCCTTCCGCCAGCGCCCTCAACTTGGCCCAGACCACATCCTCCGCCACCCGGCCACGTCCCGCCGAGGTATCGAACCCGCAATCCGTCCCCGCCAGCAGCCGCGCCGGGTCGCCAATGGTCCGCGCCACGTTCTCCAGCCGGTCGGCCACGACTTCCGGGTGTTCCACGAAATTCGTCAGCGGATCGATGACGCCCGCGACCACGACCTGCCCGTTGTCCAGCGGCAAATCCTTCAGACACCGGTATTCATGTTGATGCCGCGGGTTCGCGATCGGCAGCACCCATCCCCCCACCTTCGCCTGCCCGATCGTCGGCAAAATCTCCGCCATCGCGACGTCGCAATCGTGCGGCGCCTCGTAATTGCCCCAGCAGGCGTGGATGCGGACGCGGTCCCGGGGAATGTTTTCCAGCGCGTCGTTGATCGTCGCGACGACTCGCTCGGCGAAACCGATGAAGGCGGACAGCGGTTGATCCTGGTAAGTAATGTGCCGCTCCAGCGCCAGGTCGGGCGCGTCGATCTGCAACAGGAACCCGTGCCTTACGATCGCCTCGTATTCCACGCGCAACGCGCGACCCAGCGCGGCGAGGTAGGCGTCGTCGGTGTCGTAATGCTCGTTGCGCATCGCCGCCGCGACAATGCCGGGGGAGGGCGCGGTCATGAAGGGTTCCGCGAACCCCGGTGTGCCGAGTTCGTTCAACGTTGCCTGAAATTCGGCGCATTCCGCTTCGACCATCGCCGGATCGATATATTCCACCGGTCCGGTGGCCGACGGCAGGGTGCCGCGGTTATTGACGGATTTTCGCGCGGACTCCGCTTCGGCGGCCCATGCCTGAAACATCGGATAGCGAGAAATGTCGGCGACCGGGCGGCGGGTCCAGGTGCCGTTGAACCCGGTCATGCGATGCCGCACATAAAGAAAAAAAGCTTCGCGCATTTGTTCGCCATTGTTGCCGACATCGATGCCGGCGGCGATCTGCTGGCGCACGGCATGGCGCGTGGCGGCTTTCCCCTGGGTCTCGATCGCCGCTTCGTCCACCGCTTCGCCAGCGGCGCGGCGCGCGTACAGCTCGGTCAGCGCCGCCGGCCGGGGCAGGCTGCCAGTGTGCGTGGTCAGAATGCGATGGGTGCTGTGGAGCATGGGACAGACCTTTGTTCGGCGCGCGGCGGCGAAGCGGAAGACATGCCGCCGCGCGCGGTGGTGTCAGGCTTCGCCCGCGAACGTCTCCCCATACCCAAACAGCCCCACCGCCCCGCCGGTGTGCAAAAACACCACCGTCTCGCTCTTCCGGATCTCGCCCGAGCGGATCAGATCGATCATCCCCGCCATCGCTTTCCCGGAATACACCGGATCGAGCAAAATCCCCTCCAGACGGGCCAGCATCCGCACCGCGGCGACCATCCCTTCCGTCGGAATCCCATACCCCTTGCCGACGTAATCGCAGTTCGCGACCACAGCCGACCGGGCGATTCCGCCGCGCACGCCGACATAATCCGCCGTGGCTTCCGCGAGCCGGAACACATTTTCCTCCTGCCGGTCCTTCGGCAGCCGCACGCCAATGCCCAGAACCGGAATGCCGGCGTTTTCGCCTTCCAGGCCCACCACCAGACCCGCGTGAGTCCCCGCGCTGCCCGTCGCCGTCACCAGGCGATCGATTTTCAGCCCCATCTCGTCGGCCTGCCGCACCAGTTCCTGCGCGCAGGACACATAGCCCAGAGCGCCGACCTTGTTCGAGCCGCCGCCGGGAATGACGTAGGCTTTCACACCCGTGGCCCGCAGTTCGGCGCCCTTTTTCTCGGCTTCCGCGTTCATGTCGATGCCGCCGGGCCGATATTCGATCTCGCAGCCGAACAGCTTGTCCAGCAGCACGTTGCCGCCTTGCAGATAATCGCGGTCGTTGGTCTCGATCCGGTGCTCCAGCAGCGCCGTGCATTTCAGCCCATACATCGCCGCCACCGCCGCCGTCTGGCGCACATGGTTCGACTGCACCGCCCCCTGCGTCACGACGTGCGTCGCGCCTTGCGCCCGCGCCTCGCCAATCAGCCACTCCAGTTTCCGGACCTTGTTCCCGCCGGTGGCCACCACCGTGCAATCGTCGCGCTTGATCCAGATGTCGGCCCCCAGCTCCCGGCTGAGGTTCTCCAGCCGGTGCAACGGCGTCGGCGCGGGAAACAGTTTGACACGGGGAAAGCGGGCGAGATGCATCGGGCCAGATCCTTCGAACAAAAAAATCCCGTGCCGCGTGCGGCCGGGTGTAACATCCGCGCCTGGCCCGCGTCAGACGAGCACGAGACCACGAACGGAGAGAGAGACATGCGTATCATCACACGGCGCGGCTGGGAAATCGCCGAAAGTCAGGTCACCCCGGAATCCGTCGCGCTGAACCGCCGCGCGGTCCTTGGCGGCACTGCGGCCCTGCTCGCCGCCGCGCCCGGCCTGGTCCACGCCGCCGCGAATCCGAAATTCGAGGCCGGACGGCCCCTGACCGACGAAAAATACGCCACGACCTATAACAACTATTACGAATTCGACGAATCCAAGAACATGTGGCGTTCGGCCCAGAAGATGAAAACCAGCCCCTGGACCGTCGAAATCGCCGGCCTCGTCAAACAGCCCCGCAAAATCGCCTACGAGGACCTTCTCAAACAAGTCTCCATCGAGGAACGCATCTACCGCCATCGCTGCGTCGAGGCCTGGGCCATGACCGTCCCCTGGACCGGTTTCGCCATGTCCGACCTTCTGAAAATCGCCGAACCCCTGGGCTCCGCGAAATTCATCGCTTTCGAAACAGCACAGGAAAAATCCATGGGCAACCTGGCCTTGCCACTTTACCCCTGGCCCTACGTCGACGGACTCGCCATCGACGAAGCCGCGAACGAACTCGCCTTCATGCCGACGGGCATGTACGGCAAAGCTTTGCCGCCACAAAACGGCGGCCCGATCCGCATGATCGCGCCCTGGAAATACGGGTTCAAACAGGTCAAATCGATCGTGAAAATCACCTTCATGGAAAAACGCCCGCGCTGCTTCTGGGAAGAAATCAACGGCCGCGAATACGGATTCTGGGCCAACGTGAACCCAGACGTCCCCCACCCCCGCTGGAGCCAGGCACGCGAACGCCTGCTCGGCTCCGACGAAATGGTGCCCACGAAAATCTACAACGGCTACGGCGATTTCGTCGCGAGCTTGTATTCCGGACGCAAGTCGGAGAAGCTGTTCATGTGAAACCGCAACGCATCCTCGCTGTTCTCGCGGCCATTCTCTTCGTGGCCGCCGTCGCGCTCGCCACCGCGGGACCGCGCTCGGTCTCGCTGGCGGGCGCGCTGTCGTATGTGAACCCCCGCGCCGTGGAAAATCTCCACAACTGGACCCTCCGCGCCCTCGGCCCCTGGGTTTGGCTCCATATCGGCCAACCCCTGATGATCCGTCCCGCCTGGCTGCCCGCCGGAGCCCTTGGGTTGATCCTCGCGGGCGTCGCGCTGTCGCTGCCGGCGCGCGACGCGACACGGCGCTCCACGCGGCGGAGCTGAACCCCCGGCGATTGCCCGTTCCGCGGCACCTGCCTACGATACGGGAAACAGGGGAACCGCCATGAACCAGACAGCGAAATTGCGGGCTTTGCTGCGTGCGCCGGGCATGACGATCGCGCCGGGCGCCTACGACGGCCTCACCGCGATGCTGGTCGCGCAGGCGGGATTTCCGGCGGTCTACATGACCGGCGCGGGGACCTCCATGGCGCACGGATATCCCGACTTCGGGCTTCTCACGGCCACTGAAATGGTCGCCAACGCCGCCCGCATGGCCCGCGCCATCGACGTCCCGCTGATCGCCGACGCCGACACCGGATACGGCAACGAACTGAACGTCGTCCGCACCGTCCAGGATTACGAACGCGCCGGTGTCTCCGCCATCCATATCGAGGATCAGGTCTCCCCCAAACGCTGCGGCCACCTCGACGACAAGGAAATCGTCCCGCGCGGGGACTGGCTGGCCAAAATCGCCGCCGCCGCCGCCACCCGCCGGGATCCGGATTTCCTGATTATCGCGCGCACCGACTCGCGCGCCGTCGCCGGGTTCGAGGAAGCGATCGACCGCGCCAACGCCGCGCTCGACGCCGGCGCCGACATGGCCTTCGTCGAGGCACCGCAAACCATGGACGAACTCGCCGCCGTCCCGAAACGGGTCAAAGGACCCTGTCTGCTGAACGTGGTCTGGGGCGGCAAGACACCGGAGATCGGGCTGCGCGAGGCGGAAGCGCTCGGGTTCAAACTGGCGATCGTGCCGGCGCTGCTGCTGAAAGCGGCGATCGGGGCCTGCGACGACGTGCTCGCGGTGCTGAAGGAAACCCATGCCTATCCCACACCGCCCGGCGGCATGACCGTGCGCGACGCGTTCAACCGCGTCGGCGCCGAGGAATGGGGCGCATATCGCACCAAATTCCGGCCGCCCATCATGGACCGCGCGGCCGAATAACCGGACCCTCCAAACGAAAGGACCCTCCGCATGACAACCTTGGGCAGCGGCGATTACATTTACGAACCCGTCGATAACTGGGCCAAACTTCCCCCGGGCTGGACCTTCAAGGAAATCGGCGGCGTCGGCGTCGATTCCAAGGACAATGTGTACGTCTTCAATCGCGGCGAGCACCCGATGATCGTCTTCAACCGCGATGGCGAATTCATCCGCTCCTGGGGCGAGGGCGGGATGTTCCCCCGCGCGCACGGCGTCTTCGTCGCCCCCGACGACACGCTGTGGCTGACCGACGACGGCGACCACACGGTTCGCCAGTGCACGGCGGAGGGCAAGGTGCTCCTCACCCTTGGCACCTCCGGCAAACCCGCGCCTTACATGAGTGGCGAGCCCTTCCACCGCTGCACCCATACCGCGATGGCGCCGAACGGCGATTTTTACGTCTCCGACGGCTACGGCAATTCCCGGGTCCATAAATACACGCCCGACGGCAAGATCATTCTGTCCTGGGGCGGTCCGGGAACAGACCCCGGCGAGTTCAACATCGTCCACAACATCACCTGCGACGCGGACGGGTGGGTTTATGTCGCGGACCGCGAAAACCATCGCGTGCAGGTTTTCGACGGCAACGGCAAATACGAAACCCAGTGGAACAACCTGCATCGCCCCTGCGGCATGTTCATGATGCCCGGCAAATGCCCGGTTTGCTTCATCGGCGAACTCGGCCCGGTGCAGCCGGTCAACCGGAACATGCCGAACCTTGGCCCGCGCGTGACCATCGTCGACCACACCGGCAAGCGGCTTTCCCGCCTTGGCGGCCTCGAAGCCGGTCTCGGCGCGGATCAGTTCATGGCACCGCACGGCATGTGCGTCGACAAGCATGGCGACATGTACGTCGGCGAGGTCTCCTGGACCCAATGGCCGCAACTGTTCCCGGGGAAACCGATGCCCGACGATCTGCGCTCGCTACGAAAACTGCGCCGGGTGAAATAGGCGGCGTCACGGCGCCGTGCCGGCGGTCAGGGTCAGCACCCCCGCCTGCCCGGCGCCTGCGCGAAAACTCAAACGCGGCTGGTCCGGCGGGCACAGCCCATCCGCCGCCGGAGCGCGGCACCAGGTCAGCGGCGCCTCCGTCGCGGGACGCCCAAACCGGTCGAGCACGGAGCCGCGCACCAGATTCGCCTCGTTCGGCCCATGGCCCATGAAAAAATACGTGATTTCGCGCGTTTCCCCGGACGGCGAGAGTTCGATTCGCAGCCGCCCGTCCCGTGTCCGGGCCAGCAGCGCGGTGCCGCCATCCGTCGTCCCCGGCCCCTGGGTTACTGGCGCGCCCTGCCGCGCGAGGTGCTGGAGCACCTCCTCCTCCCGCATGCCCAGACGCAGCAGGAGGATATCCACCTTCAGAGGGTCGGTGGCCCAACAGAGGGTGGGGGCCAAGGCGAGAAGGAGCGGCAGGTAACGACGGAGGCGCATCTCGGGAACCTTTCGGGAACGGAGGGGAGGCTCCGATCGAAAGATTAAGATTCCGTTAACGGCCCCCGGCCGCCGCCAGATCCTTGGGCGCCATGCGCCTGGGCGGCATCGCGAACGCCGACTCCCAGGCATGGGTGTGCTTGGCAGTCTCCCGGAGGAAGCGGAAAAGACATGGGTTCGACGGCGCGGAACTCGTAACCCGAGGCTTATGGGGCTTTTCCCAGGCGCCGGTTACGGCCGCATACCGAACCGCGACGGGCCCGGTTCGCGCAGCGGCGCCGCCAAATTGGCGAAGTCGCAGAGGAGCCGGCGGGTGTCGCGGGGGTCGATGATTTCGTCGACGTGAAAGGCTTCGGCGGTGCGGAAGGGCGAGCGGAGGCGGTTCAGCCGGTCCTCGATTTCCTCCAGCTTGGCCGCCGGGTCCTCGGACCCGTCGATTTCCGCGCGATAGGCGGCTTCGATGCCGCCTTCGAGCGGGAGCGATCCCCAGCTCGCCGAGGGCCAGGCGTAGCGCAGGCAGAGCCGCCCCACGGGCTGGTGCCCCAGGCCGCCGACGCCGTAACAATTGCGCACCACGATTGAGCACCAGGGGACGGTGGTTTGGTTGATGGCGGACAGCGCGCGAACGCCCCAGCGGATGACGGCGCTGCTTTCGGCGCGCAGGCCGACCTGGAAGCCGGGACAATCGACCAGGTGGACGATGGGCAGATGGAAGGTTTGCGCCATATCCACGAAACGGATGATTTTGTTGCAGGCATCGGCGTTCCAGGCGCCGCCTTCGAACAGCGGATCGCCGGCCAGGATCGCGACCGGCCAGCCGTCCAGGCGAGCGAAGCCGGTGATGATGGAGCGGCCGAACATCCGGCCCATTTCGAAGAAACTGTCCTTATCGACCACGGAGTTGACGATTTTCCGCATCAGATAGGCTTGCTTTTTGACGCGCGGGATCACCGAGATCAGCGCTTCGTCGGCCCGGTTCGGGTCATCCCAGGTTTTCGCCCGCGGCGGGACGTCGTGGATGGAGCCGGGCAAATACGACAGGAAGCGGCGCGCCATTTCGAACGCGTCTTCCTCGGTATCCACGGCCTCGTCCACCGCGCCGCAGCCGACCTGGATTTGCCAGCCACCGAGTTCCTGTTTGGTGCGCGGTTCGCCCAGACGCTCCACGACCGGCGGGCCCGCGACGAAGACGGCGGCGATTTCCTTGACCATGACGGAATAATGCGCCGCGACGAGGCGCGCGGCGCCAAGCCCGGCGACGGAGCCGAGGCCGAGCCCGACGACGGGAACTTCGGCCATGTTATTGGCGACGAGATCGAACGCGGTGGTCTCGCCCAGACCGCCCGGCAGGTTGGCGCGTCCCGTGGTTTCGATGGTTTTGACGGAACCGCCACCACCTGAGCCCTCGATCAACCGGATGATCGGCATGCGGAAACGGGCCGCGAGCTGCTCCGACATTTTCGGCTTGCCTTTGATCGAGGCATCGGCCGAGCCGCCGCGGAGCGTAAAATCGTCGCCCGCGACCACGACGGGGCGGCCGTTCACGGTGCCGCGGCCGAAGACGCAGTTCCCCGGCATGAATTCCGTGATGTTGCCTTTGCTGTCGTACCAGGCTTTGCCGGCGATGGAGCCGATTTCCTTGAACGAATCGGGGTCGAGGAGGGCGTCGATGCGCTCGCGCACCGTCAGGCGGCCGCCTTTGTGCTGGCGTTCGACGCGGTCCTTGCCGCCCATTTCGCGGGCAAGAGCCTGGCGCTGGCGGAGTTCCGCGAGTTCCGCCTCCCAGCCAACGGTGGCGGGCTTTTCGACGTGCACGCTGTCGTTCATGCGTTTCGGGTCCCTTGTCTCAGCTTGTTGGCGCGGCGCAGCGGTGCCAGACCTCTTCGGGTCCGTCGCCGGCGCGCAGGCGCATGATGGTTTCGCCGTACAGCACCATGACGACCGGCTTTCCACTGGCGGCGTCGGTGTATTTGAAGCCGTGGCGGTTGTAATCGCCCGACAGCTTCGCGCCCGTGGGCGTCACGATCGACGGTCCCGCGATTTCCAGGTGGCGTGTGCCGGTGTCGCACCAATGGCCGTCGATCGCGTCCGCGAAAGCGGGTCCGGCGAAGCCCAGAAACAGCGCGGCGAGCAAAATCCGTTGGGTCATGGCCCCGCAGGCTATGAGCCCTGAGCCCAGGATGCAAATCGGAGAGCCGCTTGACCGGAAAGAGCCGAGGCGCGACGATCCGGCGAACCAAGGAGGGAACGTATGTCAGCCGTGGAAGACCGGAGCGAAAGCCTGCGGATGATTCGCGACAGCGCGGCCGGAATCGCGCCGCGGACGGGCGATTTCCGCCGGGTCCGCGCGCAGCGGTTCAACGAGCCGGGCTTCGACAGGGATGTCTGGCGCCAGATGTGCGAGATGGGCTGGCCCGGTCTGATGGTCTCGGAAGACCTTGGCGGGTCCGGTCTGGGCGTGCAGGAATTTTGCGCGCTGTCGGAAGAATTCGGCGCCAGCCTGCTACCGGAACCTTTGATTTCCGCCGCCTTCGCCGCGACGCTGCTGCCGGGTGATCATCTCGGTTCCGTTTTAAGCGGCGAGCGGATCGTTCTGCCCGCGTGGCAGGAAAAGCCGCACAGCATCGATCCCATGGGCGCGGCGACTCTGTCGAACGGCAAGCTGAACGGACGCAAAATGTTCGTGCCGATGGCGGTGGGCGCCGACGCGTTTCTGGTGACGGTGCAAGGCGGCCTCGCGCTGGTGGACCGTAACGCCGCCGGTGTGCATGTGGTTTCGACCGGCACCCAGGACGGCGGCAATTTCGCGACCGTGACGTTCGACAATGCCTCCGCCGAGGCGATTCCGGGCGATGCGAGCGAGGCCATCGAGGTCGCCGCCCTGGCGACCGGCGCGTATCTTCTGGGCGCGATGGATCGGGTGTTCGGCATTACGCTGGAATATCTGAAAACCCGGGAACAATTCGGGCGCAAAATCGGCAGTTTCCAGGCGTTGCAGCATCGCTCGGCGGACCTGAAAATTCAGTTGTCGCTGACCTCCGCCACGGTGAACGCGGCGGCGCGGACGATGGATGACTCGAAGGACGCGCGGGAACGCCAGGCGGCGGTGTCGCGCGCGAAGGCGCGGGCGTCGGACGCGGCGAGCATCGTGACCCGTGGCTGCATCCAGTTGCATGGCGGCATCGGATATACCGACGCGGCCGATCCCGGCTTGTTCCTGCGGAAAATGATGGTGCTGGCACCGATGTACGGCTCGGCGGCGTTGCACCGGGCGCGGTACCAGGCCATCGCGCCGGACCTCGACGAAGACTGAGCGTCTTACCCCCGATTGTGCCGCCGCATCAGGAACAGCAGTACCAGCGGCGGCACGATCGCCAGCGCCATGAGGCGAAAATCGTTGTTATAGGAGATGATCTGCGCCTGATACGCGATCATCTGCTCCAGCAATATCGCCCCACGCCGCGTCCCTGGGTCTAACAGCACGCCAACGGAATCATGCGCCTGCAACAGCCGCTCGAACGGCGTGATCCCCGCGGCAATGGCCGCGTGATTGGTTTGGAACCCGCGGGTCAGCGTGAACGTCAACACCGAAATCCCGATCGCGGAGCCGATGTTCCGCGCCAGAGACTGCACCGCCGCCGCGTCGCCCCGGTACTGCGCGGGCAAAGTGATATAGGCCATCACGGTCATCGGGTTGAACACCAGACCGATCGAGAACCCCTGAAGCATCAGCGTGAACATCGTCCGTTGCAGCGTAACCGCGGGCGTCCAGGTGCTCATTTCGTAAAGCGCCACACCCAGGAGCGTCAGCCCGAAGGCCATGATTTTGCGCTGGTCGACTTTCATGCCCAGACGGCTCGCCAGGAACATCGCGGAGATCATGCCGATCCCGCGCGGCGCCATGGCCCAGCCGGCGTCCTGGACCGGGAAACCGGCGAGCTTTTGCAGATAGGGCGCTAGCAACGCGCTCGTCGCCTGCATCACGCCGGACAGGAAAAACACCATCACGATCGCGGACACGAAATTGCGGTCCTTGAACAAGGCGGGTGGCAAAAACGGCCGCTCAGACGTGCCGAGATGCACGACGAACAAATAAAACGCGAGGCCCGCCACCACCGTCAGCGCGATAATCTCCCGCGAGGTGAACCAGTCCAGAATCTGCCCGCGGTCGAGCACCATTTGCAGCGCTCCAATGCCGATCGCCAGCATCCCAAACCCATACCAACTGAACCGCAGATGCGGCGAGGCGGGCACGCGCGGCATGAAAAACGTCAGGCCGGTCACCGCCAGAATCCCCACCGGCAAATTGACGTAAAACACCCACCGCCAGTTCATCGTGTCGGTCAAATATCCTCCCAATGTGGGCCCCACCATCGGCCCCATTGTCACCCCCATCGAGAACATCGCCATCGCCTGGGCTCGTTGCGAAAACGGATAGATGTCCAACATCGTCGCCTGCGCCGACGGCGCGATGCCCGCGCCGAACATCCCCTGCATCAGCCGGAAGGCGACGAGCTGACTGAGCGTTTGCGCCGCGCCGCACATCATGGAGACCGTGACGAACCCGGTCACGCAAACGATGAAAACCTGCTTGCGGCCGAACTTTCGGGCCAGCCACCCCATCGGCGCGGTCATGATCGCGGCGGCGACGACGCTGGAGGTCAAAACCCAGGTGATCTCCTCCGCGCTGGCGGAGAGACTGCCCTGCATATAAGGGAGGGCGACGACACAAATCGACGTGTCCAGCGACTGCATGAACATCGCCAGCATCGCCGTGGCCGTCAGCAATCCACGGTTCGGAACGGCGATCGTATCAGGCGCGGCTGTGCCGGTCCCGGAAGGGGGCCGAGCCGGGTCTGACCGTGCCGTGTCGCGATCGGTTGTCGCCAATGCGATTGTCCTGGACGTTGCCGTGGTTTCCTTCCGGCAGTCTGCGGCGGATTTGTCTGGAGCGCCAGACCGGCGGGTAGCGATCCATTGCGGGCATGAACATTTGTAGCCGTGACGAGGGAAGCGTAGTGCTTTAATGGCTCAGCGGGTAATAACCGTCCACGCCATACGTCGGGTCAGCGTTGCCGCAAATGGTCCATTATGGTAGGTCGGCGAGGCCTTTGCATCGGCCAATTAGCCCCCCCCCGCCAAGGTGTCACTTCAAACGTAGGCTGCCTAAAGTGGCAGCTAAATCGCAGTTAGGACGGCGGCTTCCAGAGACTCCTGTGGCTCATGAAAATCCCTGCGTCGGGACATAAAATTTCCCGTAGCATCCACGTCATCAACTAGCGGCCTCGGCTCGTTGAACTTCAAACCGAGAAATCCAGTCAGTGCAAAGCGATAAAGACATGCGGCGAAATCGATTATTCCTTTGTTGTTATTAAGGACTAGCGACGACCCGTCTGCATCGTTCCCATGCAAATAATCGTTCCTGAGATCATAAATTTTCTTGTAAATCGACGTCGCGAGCGGCCGCAGCTCACTTTTTTTCCCAATGACGACATTGTGTGTCTTCGCACTGAGCGCACAATCGAGCCACTTCACTTTCTCGATCAACGCGGCAACTGTCGTAAAGTTGGATTGTCCGGTCGCACCTGGATGCGCGAGAATTTCAAAGGCGCTCACCCACAAAGCAAGTGTGCGTCCCACATCGTAGAAGGTCGGTGCCACAAGAGCCGGAATCCGAGCGGCTTCGTTGGCCATGCTGAGCGAGCGGAAAAGCACCAAGTCGCACCGAGATGTCGAGTTTCGCGGAAAACGCATCACCCACCTTTTGAGCAAGGCTTTGGCAAGAGGAAGATCGACATACTGCTCCATGAGTGATACCTGCGACTGTTCGGGAAAGGACTGCCCGTTGAACTCGCTCACCAGATGCATGCTCGTCGATGCGGGATTGCTCATAATCAAATTCTTATAATGCTTATCAAGCGTCCACGGGTAAAACTGGAAGGCGGTCGAATAAACGAGGGATTCCCCTCGATCAAACCGCAACCGCTTCGCCCGCGCAAGAGGAATGGCGGAAAGTGAAGCGAGATCGCGAAAAGCCGTAATAGCTTCAGCTGTGCGGCACATTTCAGGCGAGTCAGCACTCAGGATAAGCAACGAAGGCCAACACTGATTTTTGAATTGCCCCGAGAATTTTCCTAGAAAATTAGTGACATTCGGATGATATCTGCGAATTTTTTCAACGCGAGAATCAGTGGCCGAAACAATGGCTGCAAACTCACACTCGATCGAGCCCCGTATATCGAGATTTGGCATAACAAGCATGGGTACCCATTCACCCATTGAGCACGCTCCAGTAGGTTTCGGCCTCATCGTCGTATGGGATAATCATACCTACTGCAACGCAGCGGTAAACAGTCGCGCGGCTCACGCCGACCATTTTAGCCGTTTGGGTCGATGTCGTGCCTTGGTTGATCAGATTCTGCACACGGGCAAGCCGTTCGGGAGTCTCCTTCGGGTTCTGCCCGAATTTCCCCCCGCGTTTCTGCGCCGCCTTTACGCCCACGCGGGTACGCTCCACGAGCCAGGAAGGCTCAAGCTCGGGCAACATGGCGATAAGGTCCCGCAGACTACGCCCGAGTCGGTCAAGCTTCCACACAATCATCGTATCGCCTGTCCTCAACTTCTTCAGGCAACGGGCAAGGGCAGGTCGGCTGACGCGTGGCCCATCCCCTCGTCCTCGAACTCGGTCTTGCACTGTAAAACAGCGTGCAAACCTTTCCAGATTCCGGGGGTAAACAGCGTCCAATAGTTTCCACCCCGGTCCGTGCGATCCTCCGGCGTTTATGCTGGAGAGTCTGGGGTGTTGTACATGGATACGATTGCCGAAATCCGCCGCCGTCA
>CANJJS010000022.1 GCA_947474705.1 Acetobacteraceae bacterium
AGTTATGCGGCCTCGTTTGGGACACTTATGATGCGATCGTCGAGGCCTGCAGAGCCGCTTGGCAATTTTTGATCGACGATCCAGAACGTATTCAGTCGATTGGGACGCGTGAATGGGCATCGGTCAATGGTTAGGTCAGTTGGTATTAGACTGAACCAGTTAAAGAAAGGAGACCGCCATGGCGGAAGACGAGGACGCGCCGGTCCGCAAACGGACCCGCCTGGAAAAGCTGACCCTCGACACTCTGGGTGTCGAGGAACTGCGCGACTACATCGGCGAACTGAAGGACGAAATCGCCCGCACCGAAGCCGATATCGCCCGCAAACAAAGCCATAAATCGGCCGCCGACGCGTTTTTCCGCAAACCTGGCTGAACACGGAAAAGGGGCCGGTCGCCCGGCCCCTTCCACGTTACGTCAGGCCGCTTTGGCGGCCAAAGCGGGATCGTTGGCGATCGACGGCGGCGCCTGAACCGGCCCGCCAAGGTTCACGGGGATCCGGCGCGGCTTCAACGCCTCCGGCACCACGCGCTTCAACCCGACATGCAACAACCCGTTGTTCAGGTCCGCGCCATCGACCACGATATGGTCGGCGAGCACGAACCGGCGCTCGAACGCGCGGCCGGCGATGCCGCGATACAACACCTCGTGCTTTTGCGTTTCCGCGGCCGGACGGCCGGAAGCCCGCGACGGCCACGGTCAGGCGATACATGTCGTCGGTGATTTTCTCGATATTATAGGGGGGATAGCCCGACGCCTCGGTATTGGCGGCGGCATTGTCCACGAGACGGGCGAGACGGTCGAAACCGATCGCGGTGCGGAACAAGGGGGCGAAATCGAAACTGTTCATGACCAAAACCTCCAAAGGGAGCATTGAGTTCTTACATGGCCGCCCATGCGGGCCGGCCGGTGGAGAGCCCCGGACCCCCATCTGGGCGATCCGGACAGAACTCAGATAAGCGCGATTTTTTCCCCTTCAAGTGGGACGATAAAGTCCGCGCGCGCGGGCCTTCACGGCGATCGGACCCGCCAATATCTCCAGCGGCGGCGCCGAGATCGGCGGGATTGTCGCTGGCGGCGATGCGGACGTTGAAGGTGTCGTCCGGCGTCTCGACGGTCAGGCCACGCGCGCGGATCGCGGCGAGATGGGCGCCGCGCGCGACCGCCGATATCGTCGCGCCACCGCGCGCGAGGTTGCCCGCGAGGTAACCGCCGACCGCGCCGGCGCCGAAGATGCGGATACGCATGGGACCTCCTTCGTTCGAACATCTCCCTGCCACGGTGGCCGCGCGGGGGAAAAGGGCACCACGCGGCCCAACCCCAACTTGACCCAGACCCCGCGCGGGTGAGTAATCCCTCAACCACTCGCCCGCCGCCCCCATGCGGCCCGAACCCGAAGGCACGAAGATGACCGCCGTCCATCCGCAGGTCCAGAAAGCCCGCGATCTGTTTCCCTTGATCTCCGCGGCCTCGCCCACCAACGACGAAATCCGGCAAATCGACAAACCGGTCGTCGATGCGCTGCTGGAGGGTGGGTTCTTCCACATGCTGAAGCCGAAATCCGTGGGCGGCATGGAGTTGAAACCCTCCATTTTCTGCCAGGTCACCGAGGCGCTGGCGATGGCGGATGCTTCCACCGGCTGGATCACCTGCCAGGGCAATGGCTGTTCCACCACCGCCGCGTATTTGCCGCCGAAGGTGGCGCAGGAGATTTTCGGACCGGCGAATGGGATCGTCGCCTGGGGACCGGCCTGGACGCCGGGCGCCAAGGCGGAAAAAGTCGAGGGCGGGTATCTTCTTAATGGCACCTGGCGGTTCGCGTCCGGCAGTCAAAACGCGACTTATTTGGGCGCGCACATCACGGTGCATGGGACCAAACAGCTTCTGACGTTCCTGTTTCCGAAATCCAGCGTGACAATGGAAGATATCTGGCACACGATCGGTCTGCGCGGGACAGCCAGCAACCAGTATTCCGCCGAGAACCTGTTCGTGCCGGAGGAGCGCGCGCTCAGCCGCGACAACGCGAAAAACCGCTATGTGGAGTCGCATCTTTACCACTTCACGTCTGGCCAGCTTTATTCGATCGGGTTCGGCGGCGTTGGGCTTGGCATTGGACGTGCCGTGATCGATGCGTTTCTGGCGCTGCCTTCGGGTAAGGTCGCGCGTGGCGCCGCGAAGCCGATGCGGGAGAACAATGTGGTGCAATCGCAGGTGGCCCAGTGCGTGGCGCGCTGGCGCTCGGCGCGGATGATGTTGCATGCGGCGGCGGACGCGGCCTGGGATACGATCGTCGCGGATGGCGAGATGACGCTGGAGCAGAAGGCCGACATTCGGCTTGCCTCGACATGGGCCATTCAGTCGTCGCGCGAGGTGGTCAACACGTTGTATCATGCCGCCGGGTCCACGGTGATTTTCGAGGAAAATCCGTTCGAACGGCGGTTGCGCGACATGCACACGGTTGCGCAACAGGCCCAGGGGCGGCAACTTCACTATGAGACGGTGGGTCAGCTTATGTTGGGCCTGCCGGCGGAAAACGCGTTCTGAGCAAGGAGGACATCATGCCAGCCGAAACCCTGAACCACTTCACCATCCAGGCGCGCGACCTGGAGAAGACCAAGAACTTCTATTGCGACATCGTCGGCCTGACGGTCGGCGACCGCCCGCCGCTGAACTTCCCGGGCTATTGGCTGTATTGCGGCGGCATTCCGACCGTGCATCTGCTGGGGTATCAGTCGCACCAGCAGATGATTCCGGACGGACCGTCCTATCCGGCGAAGACGGGCCGGCTCGACCATATCGCGTTCTCGTGCGTCGGTCTGAAGGACATGCGCGCCAATCTGAAGGCGCACGGCCTGAAGTTCGAGGAGCGGGTACTGCCGCGTATGAACATGACGCAGCTTTTCTACCTCGATCCGGATGGCATCGCGGTGGAATGCAACTTCCCGGCGAGCGAGACGGAAAAGGTCGCGGCCTGATCGAAAAGGAGCGGGGTTGGAGCGGGTGGAGGGAATCGAACCCTCGTGCCCAGCTTGGAAGGCTGGAACTCTACCATTGAGCTACACCCGCGCCGCCCCCGTTTCCTAATCGAATGCCCGCGCCGGTGCAAGCCGGACGATGAAGGGGGGGCGGGACCGCGAAGGTCCCGCCCCTTTCCTATTTATCCATCCACACGTCGTCCCAGCGCCAGCCGTTGTAGATGCTGTTCACCATGATCGTGATGTTCTTGACGTAGGGCTGCCAGCAGGCGGCCGCGATGCCCTGGTAGATGATGGGGCGCGCCACATCCTCGGCCAGAATGCGCTCGATGTCCCAGACGATCGCCCGGCGTTTTTCGATGTCCGTTTCCACCGACTGAAGATCGAACTTTTTTTCCAGGGCCGGATTGCAGTAATTGGTGTAGTTTCGCAGCGATCCGCAGGCGTAGTTCTCGTAAAAATGCTGGTCGGGATCGTCGAGCGAGCTTCCTGTCTGGTTCAGTCCGATCGAATAGTCCTTCTTGAAGACCCGGCTGTAATAAACCGGCGTATCGACGGCATCGACTTCCGCGTCGAACCAGATTTCCTTCAACTGATCCGAGAGGATGATCGCCGGATCGCGGAAGCTGTTGACGTCGCGGGTGAAAATCTTCGCTTTCAGGCGGTTTTGCGGCCCGTAGCCGAGGCCTTTCATGATCGCGCGCGCCTGCTCCCGGCGCTTCGCCACGTCGGGATCGTAGCCGAGAAACGTCTTCAGCACGTCCGGCGGCACGCCCCAGACGCCTTCGGGTGGCGGCAGCATCGTGCCCGCGACCTTGCCCTCGCCTTCCGACAGAATGTCCACGAAGGCCTGACGATCCATGCCCAGCGCCAGCGCGCGCCTGATCTCGGGATTGTCGAATGGCGGCACATCGCGGTTGACGATCAGGTTGGTGCTGACATTCGATCGCCGCATCGTGCATTGCGCCTGCGGGGCCTGGGCGCGAATGTCCTTCATCAGGGGGACCGTGATGTCGGTCGGGTAGCTCATGTCGAACTTGCCGGCGATGAAGCCCAGCATGCGCGTGGCGCGGTTGGGCACGATCCGGTATTCGATGCCATCGAGATACGGCAAGCCGGGTTTCCAGTAATCTGGATTTCGTTCGAGACGGATGCTTTCGTTCAACCGGTATTCGACGAATTTGAACGGTCCGGTTCCCACGGGCTTCGTCCGCATCGTGGCCGAGGACACGTGGCACGGATAAACCGGCGACCAGCCCGCCGCCAACAGCGACAAGAACGATGGCTGGGGACGGTTCAGATGAAACGAAACCTCGAAGTCGCCATTGACGGTGATCTCTTTCAGATTGCCGAACCAGGCCTGTCGCGGACTTTTACGGATTTTCCCGGGCGCGAGGCCCGAGACCATATCCCAGGTGCATTTCACATCCGCGGAGGTGAAGGGCTTGCCGTCGTGGAACTTCACGCCCTGGCGCAGGGGAAAGGTCAGTGTTTTGCCCTCGTTCGACCAGGTCCAGCCCGTCGCCAGTTCCGGACGGATCGTATCCATGCGGTTTTGTGGCTCGTGCTGGTCGAAGATGACGAGGTTGTTGAACAGCGCCATGAACGGAATCACCACCGACACCGTCGCCTCTTCCTGGATCGAAGGACTCGGCGGCGTGTCGAGATGCGGCAAGGTCAGGACCCCGCCGCGTTTTTGCGCGTGCGACGGGGCCATGGTCAGGGTCAAAGCGAAAAAAGCCAGAAGCAGACGAGACACGAAACGCATCGCGAACCTCCCTCCGGCGGTTCGAACCGCCGTTGTTTATTTATCGAGCCAGATATCTTCCCAGCGCCAGCCGTTATAGATGCTGTTCACCATGATCGTCAGATTTTTGACGTGCGGGTGCCAGCAGCCGGCGCCGACATCGTGGAAAATGATGGGACGAACCACGTCCTCGGCCAGTTGCCGTTCCAGGTCCCACACCATGCGCAGGCGTTTCGCCGGGTCGGTTTCCATCGATTGCGCGTCGAATTTCTTTTCCATGGCGGGATTGCAGTAATTGGTATAATTGCGCAGCGAGCCGCAGGCGTAGTTTTCGTAGAAATGCTGGTCGGGGTCGTCGAGCGAACTTCCCGTGAGGTTCAGGCCGATCGCGTAATCGCGCTTGAAAACGCGGCTGTAGTAGACGGGGGTGTCGACGGCGTCGACCTCGGCCTCGAACCAGACTTCTTTCAACTGGTCGGCCAGAATCGTGGCCGGATCGCGGAAATTGTTGATGTCGCGGGTGAAGATTTTCGTTTTCAGGCGTTTGTCCGGCCCGTAGCCCAGTTTCGTCATGATCGCGCGGGCCTCGTCGCGACGCTTTTTCAGGTCGGGGTCGTAGCCCAGGAGCGTTTTCAGTTCCTCTGGGGGCATGCCCCATACGCCGTCCGGCGGCGGCAGCATGCTGCCGGCGATGCCGGCCTGGCCCTCGTTCAGAATGTCGTTGAACGCTGAACGGTCGAGGGACAGCCCGAGCACGCGGCGGATGTCGGGATTATCGAAGGGCGCGACATCGCGGTTAATGATCAGGTTGGTGCTGACATTGGTGCGCCGCATGATGCATTGCGCCGCGGGCGCCTGCGTCCGGATGTCCTTCATCAAGGGCACCGACACGTCCGTCGGATAGGTCATGTCGAACTTGCCCGCGATAAAGCCGAGCATCCGCGTCGCGCGGTTCGGCACGATCCGGTATTCGATCCCATCCAGATACGGTAAACCTTTTTTCCAGTAATCCGGGTTCCGCTCCATCCGGATGCTCTCGTTCAACCGGTATTCGACAAACCGGAAAGGTCCCGTTCCGATCGGCTTCGTGCGCATCTGCGCCGACGTCACGTGGCACGGGTAAACCGGCGACCAGCCCGAGGCCAGCAACGCGACAAAGGACGGCTGCGCTCGTTTCAGGTGAAACGTGACCTCCCGGTCGCCATTGACCGTGATTTCCGTGAGATTGCTGAACCAGGCCTGCCGCGGGCTTTTGCGGATTTTCCCGGGTGTGAGGCCCGACACCATATCCCAGGTGCATTTCACGTCGGCCGAGGTAAACGGTTTGCCATCGTGCCACTTCACCCCGTCGCGCAACGCGAAGGTCAGCGCCTTGCCGTCCGCGCTCCATTTCCATTCCGTCGCCAGTTCCGGACGGATGGTTTCCAGCTTATGCTGAGGCACGTGCTGATCGAAAATGACAAGATTGTTGTAAAGCGCCATGAATGGAATGACCACCGACGCCGTGCCTTCCTCCTGAATGGACGGACTTGGCGGCGTATCGATGTGCGGTATGGTCAATATCCCACCGTGCTTCTGCGCCTGAGCCGGTAAAACACAAACCAACGCCGCGATCGCGCCAAAAATCAGGCGCGAAAAATACCACATGGCAATCCTCCCTCGATCGTCCGTGCCGGATTAACCCGGTCCCCCCAAAGCTGCGCCGGATACGCGCGCGGAGCAAGCGCGGCGGTTGGCGCCTTTGGGTTTGGGCGGTCGCGGCGAAGGTTGGCGCTGGGGCGCTGCCCCAGACCCCGCGAGGGCTCTGCCCTTCGAACCCGCCAAGGGCTCGCCCTTGGAACCCCGGAGTGGTGGGTTGTTGAGGGAGGGCCTTCCACGGATGTCGAGACAGCCTCGCATGGCCCTCCCTCAACAACCCACCAAATCGATCGCGGTCCAGGGGACGTTCCCCTGGTGGGGTTCGAAGGGGCAAAGCCCCTCGCGAGGTTTGGGGCAGCGCCCCAACGCATCCTCGCCGCGATCGATCAAACCCAGGGCGAAAACTGTCCCTGCGCGGTGCCGTCGCGGGGCCGTTCCTCGGTCAGGGATCGGTCGATGGCGCGCATCACGCGGCGTTTCATCAGGTCGAAGGCGGGGGCCAGGCGGTCGCGGGGGCGTGGCGGGTCGACCGCCATTTCTTCGTGTACGCGGCCTGGTCTGGGTTTCATAATGACGATGCGGTCGGCGAGGAACACGGCCTCGTCGACGTCGTGGGTGACCATCAGGATGGTGGGGCGCAGTTCGCGCCAGAGGTCCAGGACCAGCCCGTGCTGGGTGGCGCGGGTGAAGGGGTCGAGGGCGGAGAAGGGTTCGTCCAAGAGGAGGATTCCAGGGTGACCGATCAACGCGCGGGCGATGGCGACGCGTTGTTGTTGGCCGCCGGACAGGTCGCGTGGCCAGCGTTTGCCGTATCCGGCCAGGCCGATTCGTTCCAGGAGGGCCTCGACCCGGCGGGCGCGTTCGGGTGCGGTCAGGCGTTGGCCGCCGAAACCGATATTGTCGCCGACGCTCAGCCAAGGCAGCAGGCGCGGTTCCTGGAACACGGCGCTGACGGCGGGGTGGGTGCCGGAGATCGCTTGGTCGTCCAGCCGGATGTCTCCGTTGCTGGCCTGATCCAGGCCGGCGACGAGGCGGAGCAGCGTGGTTTTGCCGCAGCCGGAGCCTCCGAGGATCGCGACGATTTCGCCGGTGCCCGCGGTGACCTGGATGCCACGCAGGGCTTCGGTGCCGTCGGCGTAGGTTTTGCCGACATGGTCGATGGTCAATTTCATTACATACGGGCCCGGACGGTGTCTTGCCAGCGCAGCAGCGGCAGGCTCAGCAGGACGAGGACGCTGTCGGCGGCCTTGCCCAGAAGCGCGAAGACGATCATCGCGACGACGATGGTATCGGCGCGGCCCATTTGCTGGCCGTCCACAAGCAAGTAGCCCAGTCCTTCGGAGGCGCCCATGAGTTCGGCGGCGACGAGGAACATAAAGCCCAGGCCGAGACCGGAGCGGAGGGAGGCGATCCAGACGGGCATGACGGCGGGCCAGGTGATGCGGAAGGCAATGCCGGTGGAGGTCAGGCCAAAGACGCGTCCGACCTCGATCAGTTTGCGGTCCACGCTTTGGATGGCGGTCAGCATGCCCAAATAGACGGGGAAGAAGACACCCATGGCGATCAGAGCGATCTTGGAAGTTTCGAAGATGCCCAGCCATAGGATGAAGATGGGCACCCAGGCCAAAGAGGGGATGGCGCGCAGGCCCTGGATGGAGGGGTCGAGCAGCCGCCTCGCCACGCCGCTGGCGCCGGTCGCCATGCCGAACAGGGTGCCGAGGCCGCTGCCGATCGCGAAGCCGATCAGCACGCGGGTCAGGGTCGCGAGGACGTGCGTTTGCATCTCCCCGCTCCGGACCAGGGCGGCGGCGCTCAGGAACAGGCGGGAGGGCGGCGGCAGCAGGCGGCCGGAGGCGAGGCCCGCCTGGACCACGGCTTCCCAGCCGATGGCGAGCGCCACCGGCACGATCAGTCCGGCGAGAGCCGTGGGCGAAAACCGTGGTCGCATGCCGAATCCGTCAGGCCCCGATCGCCTGGGCGTACGACGGATCGATCATCCCCTTGGTAATCGCGACCATATCCAGCGCCGCGTCGAGCACGCCCGCCGCCTGGAGCGCCTTGCCCGCGTCGGAGATGGTTTTCGCCTGGACGTCGCCGATCATGCCGCTGGCCATGCCGGTGCGTTCCAGTTGCCGCTCGATCACCGCGGGCGAGAGTTTGGTCGCGGCGACCATCATCGCGGTCAGTTCCGGCTTGTGCGCCAGCGCCCATTTGCGGGCGGTTTCGTAGACGGTCAGGACCTTGCGGACGACGGCGGGGTTCTCGGCGGCGAAGGATTCGCGGACGTTCAGCACGCCCCAGGTGTTGGCTTCGGGTTTGCGGTAGAAGAGGCGCGCTTTCGATTCGACCTCGGACGCCGCCATCATCGGGTCGAGACCGGCCCAGGCGACGACGTCGCCGCGTTCGAGGGCGGTGCGGCCGTCGGCGTGTTGCAGCAGGACCAGTTTGACGTCTTTTTCCGAAAGCCCGGCCTCGGCGAGGGCGCGGACCAGGAAGATGTGCGGGTCGGTGCCGCGGGTGACGGCGACTCGTTGGCCCTTCAGGTCGGCGACGGTTTTGATCGCGCTGTTTTCGGCGGTGACCAGCGCGGTCCACTCGGGCCGGGAATAGACGTAGATGGAGCGCAGCGGGTTGCCGTTGACCTTGGCGATCAGCGCGGCGGCGCCGGCGGTGGAACCGAAGTCGAGCGAGCCCGCGTTGAGGAATTCGAGTGCCTTGTTCGACCCGGCCGACATGATCCAGCGTATCGCGATTTTGTCGGCGGCGAAGGCGTCTTCCAGGAGATGTTGTTCTTTCAGGACGAGGCTGACGGGGTTGTAGGTGGCCCAGTCGATGCGGATTTCCGTCAAGGGCGCGGCGGTGGCGGCGCGGGTGGCGAGCGCGGCCAATGCGGTGCCGCCCAGCGCGCGGCGGGTCAGATGGATCATGTCGAGGCTCCCGGTTTCAATGCCGCGACAGGCGAAAGAGGATTCTTGTTCCATTTGCAAGGGGTGGGACACGCGGAGGGAAAGAAGAACCTATTTTTGGCTGGTATGAAGAGTATTATTTTTCTTTTCATACGATACGTGGAAATTTTTCGCGGCGTTTTCCGCGTGGCCGGGTGGCATTCTTCCCTGGACGGCGCGCCACGTCGACCGCGTACCGGCTCCGCCTTTGGAAACAATCTTCTTCCCGCCGCCGCGATGCTACCGTTTCGCCACGATTTCTGGCACATCCTGGTGCATCGGCCGCCCCATGATGGGTCCGGACCGCGCGCGGAGATCGCATGAACTGGACGGGACAACGCGTGCTCGTGACCGGCGGGGCCGGGTTTTTGGGCGCCAATCTATCGCTCGCGCTGGCCGCGCGCGGCGCGCGGGTCACCGCGCTGGACGGGTTCCTGTTCGGCGGCGGCGCCAACCCGAAGAACCTGGAGGGGTCAGGGGTCGAGCTTGTCCGCGGCGATATTCGGGACATCGATCTTCGGCCGCTGTGCGAGGGCGCGGCGGCGATCTTCAACCTGGCGGCGCAAACCAGCCATATGGGCGGGCAGGCCGATCCGTTGGCGGATATCGCGGTGAACGCGGTGGCGCAGGTGCGTTTGATCCAGGCGGCGCGGGAAGCGGCGCCGGATGCCGTCGTGGTCCATGCCTCCACGCGCCAATTTTATGGCCGGGTCGAGAAATTGCCGGTGGACGAAACGCAGCCCGTGGCGCCACCCGATGCCAACGGCGTGTCGAAATTCGCCGGCGAGCAATATTGGATGCTGGAGCACCGCGTCCGCGGGCGGCCCGTGGTCTCGCTGCGTTTGACCAATTGTTACGGTCCGCGGCTGCGTATCCGCGACGCACGGCAGACGTTTTTGGGAATCTGGATCCGTTCCGTGCTGGAGGGACGGGCTTTCGAGGTTTGGGGCGGTGAGCAACTGCGCGATCTGACTTATGTCGACGATGTGACCGAGGCGTTTTTGGCCGCGGCGGCCTCGCCCATGTGTCACGGCGGGATTTTCAACATTGGCGGGGCGCCGCCGGCGTCGTTGCGGGAACTGGCCGATCTGGTGGTGCGGCTGGCGGGACCGCCGGCGCATTACGCGGTTCGGGAATTTCCGGCGGACCGGAAGCAGATCGACATTGGCAGCTACCACGCCGACGACTCCGCGTTTCGGCGCGCGGCCGGTTGGGCGCCGAAGGTGGGGCTGGAAGAGGGGATCGGCCGGACCATCGAATGGTATCGGGCGCGTCTGGGCGATTATCTTTGAACAGCGGACGGCCTCGGCATTGGCCGAGGGTCAAACTCGCGAAACGCGAACATCGATCGGAAAGGAGGCCATCATGGGGCAACGCGAACGGACCGCCCAGGGGCCCGCGATTTTGGCGGGCGAGGCAGTCGCGCGTGGCGCCGGGCGCGGGTAAAGCGCCGCGCCAACCGTCCTTTCCATAGCCCAGCCAAGAGGCACCCATGTCCGGCACCATCGTCCCCCAGGCCAACCCCGGCGCCGGTTACCGCGCCCTGAAATCGGAAATCGACGCCGCTGTCGCGCGCGTACTGGAGTCCGGCTGGTACATTCTCGGCGCCGAAACCCGCGCCTTCGAAGCCGAGTTCGCCGCCTGGCTCGGCGCCGGCACCGCGATCGGTTGCGGCAACGGCACCGACGCCATCGCTTTGGCCCTGCGCGGTCTGGGCATCGGGCCCGGCAGCACCGTCGCGACCGTCTCCCACACCGCCGTCGCCACCGTCGCCGCCATCGAGTCGACGGGCGCCACCCCGCTCCTACTGGACATCGAGCCGGATCATTACACGATGGACCCGGCCGAACTCGCCGCCGTCCTGGCCAATCCACCGCCGGGCCTTCCCCCCATTCGCGCCGTCGTGCCGGTCCATCTTTATGGCCAGGTCGCGGATATCGAGGTCATAGCGGCGCTCTGCCGCCGTCACGGCGTGTTTCTCATCGAGGACTGCGCGCAGGCGCATGGCGCGAAACGGAACGGCCAGATGGCCGGCACCTTCGGCGATGCCTCCACCTTCAGCTTCTATCCCACGAAAAACCTTGGCGCGCTGGGCGATGGCGGGGCGGTGGTGGCGCGCGACCCAGATGTCGCGGCGCGAATCGCCGCGCTGCGCCAGTACGGCTGGACCAAACATTACATCAGCGACCTGATTGGCGTGAACAGCCGCCTGGACGAAATCCAGGCGGCGATCCTGCGCGCCAAATTACCCCATCTGCACACCGCCAACGCTCGCCGCCAGAACATCGCATCCATTTATAACGAGGTCCTGGGCGCCCGCGCGCCCAAACGGCGAAAGGGGTCGGAACATGTCTGGCATTTATACGTTATCCGCGCGGACGATCGGGACGCGCTACAAACCCGGCTGCGCGAAAAAGGCATCGGCACCGGCATCCATTACCCCATGCCGGTACACCGCCAGCCCGCTTACGAAGGACGAATCGCGCTCGGACCGTCCGGCTGCGCGGAAACCGAACGCGCCTCGGCGTCGATTTTATCGTTGCCACTCTGGCCCGAAATGACGGACGAACAGATCGCGCACACGCGCTTCACGCTGATTTAACGGCCCCGCGCGGCAATCGTTGCCACCGGAAACACTTGCCGCGTTTTAAATCCGGCTTTATGTGGCATGCATCGGAGGGATATTCGTCATGGCCACAATGCATGCCACCACCATGGTCGGCGGTCACGCTCGCCCCGCCTGGGCCGGACCCGTCATTATTCAGGACAATCAACCGGGCATGATGCCCATCAGCGCCGCCAACCCTCGCGCTGTACACGGGATCATCGTTCCCGTCTCGACCAAGGGACGGCCCAGCGCGCCATCCCCGCTGAGCGGCTTCGGAACCGGGAAAGCCATGGGAACCGACAAGGGACATATGATGGCCCTGGAACTCGGCGGTCCCGACATATCGGAAAATATCTCCCCGCAATCCAGCCGCTGGCAGCAAAGCGGCGGATGGCGGGCGATCGAAACGAATGCCTTGCATGTCGCGATGCAATGGATGGGCATCTGGTCGACCTACGATCCGGCCTCCGGAATCCCCGCGCCCAGCGTGGCCGGCTATTTCCGCGTCGGACCGTCCGATGAGACCGATCCCACCAACGGCGAACCCGCCTATTACATCGGCAGCATCACCCGGGTGGTTATCGTCGGGCCGCCACGAATTTATACGGTACCCGCGGAACGGTATCGGCAAACCATCGTTTTTCAGATCGAACCGGGCCAGGTCTGGTGGGACGGACGGAAAGTCCTGGAAGACACGGTCATGTACTGACGCATCCATCCTGTCCGCCGCCCGCGGCGGACAGGACATACCGCCTCGCCAGTCCCCCGTTCAGACGATTGGCCCATGGGCCTCCAATTCGCAGGTTGACACGGGGCCGCGAACGGTGTGTGCTCATTCTCGCATGTCAATCGCCCGCGCCACCGCCGGAACGTCGAAAAAACGCCCCCCGACCAGGGGACCGTCGGATCGCGCGCGCGAGTAGATATCGCGACACAGGATCGACCCAAACCCCGCCGGTTCCGACGGGGTTTTTTTATATCCAGACCCGTCTCCGGCTTCACAGGAGGCACAACCATGCACACACCACCTTCCGGTATCTGGCTCCCGCTGATCACCCCGTTCCGCGATGGCGCGCTCGACGAAACCTCGCTCCGCCGAATGATCCGCCATTACGCGGCCGAACCCATCGACGGTCTGATCCTCGCCGCGACGACGGGGGAAGGGCTGACGATCGACGGCGCTGAAACCGAACGCCTTGTCGCCGTCGCCGCCGAGGAAAACGCCGCCACCGCGCGGCCGCTGCCGCTTTGGCTCGGCCTGTCCGGCAGCGACACACGTAAGATGCTGAAGGCGCAAGCACGCGCGGAGGCATGGCCGGTGGACGGATATCTGATCGCCTGCCCGTATTACACGCGGCCCTCGCAAGCCGGAATGTACGCCCATTTCGCCATGCTGGCCGAACATACCGTCCGGCCCATCGCGATCTACAACATTCCTTACCGCACCGGCGTCAATCTCGGGAACGAAACGATGCTGCGCCTCGCGGAACTGCCCAACATCGTCGGCGTCAAGGATTGTTGCGCCGACGCCACGCAATCCTTCGACCTGATCCGCGGCCGTCCACCGGGATTTTCCGTGCTGACCGGGGAGGACTCGCTGTTCCACACCGCGCTGGCGCAAGGCGCCGATGGCGGCATCCTCGCCTCGGCCCATGTCGCGGGCTGGGCGTTCGCCGGGGTGCGCCATTTGCTGATGAAGGGCGATGGACACGGTGCCCGTTTGGCCTGGCGGGCGCTGGCGGATTTGCCGCGGTTGTTGTTCGCGGAACCCAGCCCGGCGCCGATCAAGCACTGGCTGTGGCGCAAGGGCCTGATCGACAGTCCCGAGGTCCGGTTGCCCATGACCGGCGTCAGCCCGGACCTGGCGGCACGGCTGGACCGCGAAATCCGGATCGGGACAGCCGTTCTTACGGTTTGATTTCGCGCATCGCGGCCAGCCAGCCGCCATGCAACCCTCCGGCGCATGCGCGGCGCGACCCGCGAGGCGGCCTCCCGAACGCCGGTGGCCTGGGCCATCGATCATGAGGTCCGGACTGGGAACCTCCAGGTCTTCGCTCGATCGAATGGCGAGGCGGTGCCGGCCGCCTCACCCGCCGTCACAGCAAAAGGATGCCAAGGCTGCCCAGCCCCGCGACGATGCAATAGGCGGCGAAGGGGCTTAACGCCCAGTCTTCGTTGCTACGGAAATACCGCATGAGGAACCAGGTGCTGAGCCAGGCGGTGATGCCCGAAATCACCGCCGCGAAGGCGGCGAGCCCGAACACGCCAGGCTCCACATGGGCGTGCATCAGTTTCGGCACTTCCAGGACCGTCGCGCCGCAGATGATCGGGGTCGCGATCAGAAAGGAGAAATGCGCCGCGCCCTCATGCCGGATGCCGCGCAGCAGGCCGGCGACGATCGTCGCCCCGGACCGGGAAATGCCCGGGACCAGCGCGGTGCATTGCCATACGCCGATGAAAAGCGCGTCTTTCACCGTCAATGTCGAGAGTTCGCGGTGGCCGCGATTGCGCAGCCGCTCGCCGAACAACAGCATGAACCCGTTCACGACCAGAAACGACGCGGCGATGACCGGCGAGGCGAACAGGCCGCGAATCGCTTTTTCCAGGGTGAAGCCGACGATGGCCGCCGGGATGGTGGCGATGACGATCAGCATGAACACCCGGCGGCTTTCGCGCACCATGGGCGCGTCGGCCTTCCCAATGACGCCCAGAAACAGCGTCCACCAATCCCGCCAGAAATAGGTGAGGAGCGCGATGGCGGTGCCCATGTGCAGAAAGACAATGAAGGGCAGGAACTCGTGCGAGCGTTGGTCGATGCCGGACTTCAGCAAGGCCGGCAGAATGACGGCGTGGCCCAGACTGCTGACCGGGAAGAGTTCGGTGGCGCCCTGAAGAATGGCGATCGCAATGGCCTGAATGGTATTCATCGTGGATTCCCGTGCGCCTCGGTGACTCGGGTGGATGGAGTGGGCGAGCCCGGCGCTTTCGTGGCATAGACCGGAGGCAATGGACACCCGCAAGCCCGATTCCGCCGAAGGAAAGCCGCCAGACCCCGCGTCCGGGCATGGGCGCCATGGGGATTCGCGGCGAGACCATGGGCACGATGGCCATGGACACGATGACCATGGGCACCACGACCATGGCCACCACGGGCACGCCCATGGTCACGGGCATGCGCATGGCGCGCATGGGCATCATCACGCGCCCGCCCGTTACGACCGCGCCTTCGCGATCGGGGCGGCCGCCAATCTCGCTTTCACGCTCGCCGAGGCCGGGTTCGGGATCGCGGCCAACTCCGTCGCGCTGATCGCCGATGCCACGCATAATCTTGGCGACGTGCTGGGCTTGCTGCTGGGGTGGCTCGCGGTGTGGCTGCACCGGCGGCCACCGACGGGGCGGCGCACTTATGGCTGGGGGCGGTTCTCGATTGCCGCCGCATTGGGCAATTCCGCGATTTTGCTGGTGTCCGTGGGCGCGATCCTGGTCGAGGCGTTGCATCGGCTGAACGATCCCGCGCCCGTGGCGTCCGGCACGGTGATGGCGGTCGCGGCGATCGGGATTCTGGTCAATGGCGGGTCGGCGTTGCTGTTCATGGGGGGGCGGCACGGGGATCTGAACATTCGGGCGCAATATCTCCATCTCGCGGGCGACGCCGCGGTGTCGTTGGGGGTTGTTCTCGCGGCGCTGGCGATTCGGGTCACGGGCTGGCACTGGATCGACCCGGCCGTCAGCCTCGCCATCGCGGGCTTGATCGCCTGGTCCACGATGGGCGCGCTGCGGGAGGCGGCCGATCTGGCGATGGATGCCGTGCCCGCGGGGGTGTCCCAGGGCGCGGTGCGGGACTGGCTGGCCACGTTGCCCGGCGTGACAGAGGTGCACGATCTCCACATTTGGGCGCTGAGCACGACCGAGACGGCGCTGACCGTGCATCTTGTCTACGACACCGAACCCGGGGACCGCCGCCCGCACGATATGGCGGCGGAGCTGCGGCGGCGCTTCGGCATCGACCACGCCACCGTGCAAATCGAATCGGACGCCGACGCCGCCTTGTGCCGTTTGCGTCCCAACGACGTCGTTTGAGAGCCTCGCCATGTATGTCACCGTCAACGGTTTGCGTCTTTTCTTCGACGTGCACGGAGAAAAACTGGTCGCGGAGGGCCGGCGGATGCGCGAGCGGCCCACGGTGGTGTTGCTGCATGGCGGGCCGGGCTTCGATCACAGCATGTTCAAACCGTCCTTTTCCTCGCTGGCCGAGGTCGCGCAGGTCGTGTGGCTCGACCATCGGGGGAACGGGCGCAGCGAGCACGGCGATCCGGCGTTGTGGACGCTGGACCAGTGGGGCGACGACGTGCGGGTCTTCTGCGACACTCTGGGCATCGAGGCACCGATCGTGCTGGGGTATTCGTTCGGGGGATTCGTGGCGCAGTCCTACGCGACGCGGCATCCGGGCCACGCGGGGAAGTTGATTTTTTTCAGCACGGCACCGGTGCTGGAGGAGGCGCCGCAACTGGAGATGTTCGAAAAGTTGGGCGGTCCCGCGGCCCGCGCCGCCGCCGCGGCGCATTTCGCCGCGCCGACCAAGGAAACCACGTCGGTGTTCCGTTCCACGTGTTTCCCTTTGTACAACACCCGGCCCGGCGATCCCGACGCCAAACGCCGCATGGTTCTCAACGACGAGGTCTCCGTCCGGTTCTTCCGGGATGGCGCCGCGCGCATGGATTTCCGGCCGCTGCTCCACCGGATCGAATGCAAGTCGCTGGTAATCGCGGGGGACCGCGACCCGCGCTGCCCGCTGGTCCTGGCGCGGCAACTCGCGGCGGCGATCCGGCCGGACCTGGTTCGATTGGAGGTTTTCGAGAACGCGGGCCATGGGACGCATATCGACGCGCCAGAGCGGACGATGGACGTCCTCAGGCGGTTCATTTTGGAATAACCCACCGTGGCGGCGCGTCCGAACAAGCCTCTTGCGGCGGGACCGCGATCGCAACACACTCCGGGGCGAATGAGCATGGAGTGCCCAAGGTGGCCGGTTTCAAAAGCACGGAACGATATATCGCCTCTCGCGACCTGGAAGTCGCCGTCAACGCCTCGGTGACGCTGCAGCGGCCCTTGCTGGTCAAGGGCGAACCCGGGACCGGCAAGACCGTCCTCGCGCATGAAATCGCCGAAGCCCTGGGCTATCCGCTGATCGAGTGGCACGTGAAGTCGACCACCAAGGCGCAGCAGGGCCTGTACGAATACGACGCCGTGTCCCGGTTGCGCGACGGGCAGTTGGGCGACGAACGGGTGCACGACATCGCCAACTACATCGTCCGTGGCAAATTGTGGGAAGCGTTTGAGGCCGATCACCCGACGGTCGTGCTGATCGATGAAGTGGACAAGGCCGATATCGAGTTTCCGAACGATCTGCTGCTGGAACTCGACCGGATGCAGTTCTTTGTCTACGAGACACGCAAGACGATTGTCGCGAAACACCGTCCCGTCGTCATCATCACCTCGAACAACGAAAAGGAACTGCCGGACGCGTTCCTGCGCCGTTGCTTCTTCCACTACATCCGCTTCCCGGATCGGGAGACGATGGAGAAGATCGTTCAGGCGCATTACCCCGACATCAAAAAGGATTTGGCGCGGGAGGCGATGAACGTCTTCTTCCAGGTGCGCGAAGTCCCCGGCCTGAAAAAGAAACCCGCGACCTCGGAACTGCTCGACTGGCTGAAGCTTCTCATGGTGGAAGACCTGCCGGTCGAGGCGTTGCGCACCAACGAAAAGCAACTCGTGATCCCGCCGCTGCATGGCGCGCTGTTGAAGAACGAGCAGGACGTGCATCTGTTCGAACGTCTAGCCTTCCTGGCGCGGCGCGGCTGATGTTCGCGCACCTGATCCAGGGGTTGCGCGGCGCCGGCCTGCCGACCTCCATCACCGAATGGCTCGCGCTGATGGCGGGGATGAAGGCCGGCATCGCCGAATACAGCATCGAGGATTTTTATTACCTCTCGCGCGCGACGCTGGTGAAGGACGAGCGGCATCTCGACAAATTCGACCGGGTGTTCGCGCAGTGCTTCAAGGGGCTGGAACCGCCGGAAGGCATGAAGCCGGAGGAACTGCCGGAGGAATGGCTGCTCAAGCTCGCCGAAAAGCTGCTCACGCCCGAGGAGATGAAGAAGATCGAGGCGCTCGGCGGGTTCGACGCGATCATGAAGCGGCTGAAGGAACTGCTGGAAGAACAAAAGGAGCGGCACCAGGGCGGGTCGAAATGGATCGGCACGGCGGGGACGTCGCCGTTCGGGGCCTACGGCTATAACCCAGAGGGCGTGCGGATCGGGCAGGACAAGTCGCGCAATCGCAGCGCGGTGAAGGTCTGGGACAAGCGGGAATTCAAGGACCTCGACGACACCGTGGAACTTGGCACGCGCGGCATGAAGCTCGCGCTGCGGCGTTTGCGGCGGTTCGCGCGGCAGGGCGCGGCGACGGAACTGGATCTGCCCAATACGATCAAGTCGACCGCCAACAACGCGGGGATGCTGGACCTGAAGTTGGTGCCGGAGCGGCACAACACGGTGAAGGTGCTGTTGTTCCTGGATATCGGCGGGTCGATGGACGATTATGTCAAACTCACGGAGGAACTTTTTTCCGCGGCGCGGTCGGAGTTCAAGCACCTCGAATATTACTATTTTCACAACTGCCCCTACGAGCGCGTGTGGAAAAACAACCGGCGGCGGCACGAGGAAGTGATTCCGACGTGGCAGGTGCTGCGGACCTACGGTCCCGACTACAAGCTGATCTTCGTCGGCGATGGGGCGATGAGTCCGTACGAAATCACGATGCCCGGCGGCTCCGTCGAGCATTGGAACGAGGAATCGGGCACGGTGTGGATGGAGCGATTGACGGGCCATTACCGCCGCTCCGCCTGGTTGAACCCGACGCCGAAGCAAGGCTGGGGGCACACGCGGTCGATCGCGCTGCTGAACGATCTGATGGAGGGACGGATGTTCCCGCTGACGGTCAACGGCATCGACGACATGACGCGAGAACTGAGCCGCTGATCGAGCCGGCGGGGTAAGGGAGCGGAGGGGGGAAGTCCCGGGGCTCCGCCCCGGCCCCCGTGGGGGGCGCTGCCCCCTCAACCCCCGCCAAGGCAGGGCCTTGGATGTCGTCTCTTTGGGTCAGGAATGGAAGGGGCAAAGCCCCTCGCGGGCGCGATCCGCTTCGCGGCTCTCGGGGGCGGAGCCCCAAGGACTTTCCCCCTCCGCTCCCCTGCCAGCGATCTTGACCCGGCCTCCGCCAACGCCCACTTTCCTCGTCAATTGGCAGGAGCCCATCCCATGAGCACGAACACGAAACCCGTCACCGACCAGAGCTTCGCGACCGACGTCATCGAGGCCAGCAAGTCCGGTCCCGTCCTCGTCGATTTTTGGGCGGAGTGGTGCGGTCCCTGCAAGATGATCGGGCCCGCGCTGGAGGAACTCGCTGGCGAGTTCGGCGCGAAGTTGACGGTCGCCAAGGTCGACATCGACTCCAATCCGATGTCACCGACCAATTATGCCGTTCGCGGCATTCCGACGCTGATCCTGTTCAAGGACGGCAAACCCGCCGCGACGCAGGTTGGCGCGTTGCCGAAGAGCCGTTTGAAAGATTGGATCGCCTCTCAGATCTGAGCCATTGGCGGGCGCGGTTTGGTCCGCGTCCGCCTCTCGGGTTCGCCCGGAGAATCGCGCGCCCCTCCCCTTGCCTCCCTGGCGCCGCCGGGTCACGTTGCCGCCCCAACCGCCAGCGTGGACCGGCCGATTCTTCAGATGACACGCCCATGACCCTCCCGACGCCGCCCGCGAAGCGGCCCGCCCGCCGCCGCGCCGCCGTACCCAAAGCGCCGGAGCCGTCGGCGCCCGTGTTCGCGCCGCTGAAGACGGAGCGGTTGACCTTGCGGCCATTCCGGCCTGGCGATGCCGCCGGCCTGCATCGTTTGATCAACGATTTCGACATCGCGCGGATGTTGGAGCTGGTCAGCTACCCCTACGACCGTGCTTTGGCGGATGAGTGGATCGCGGCCTCGATTCGTGGTCTGGCCGATGGCACGGCCTGTCATTTGGCGATCGTGGGGGATGAGGACTCCAAGGAGGTTTTGGTGGGGGCCGTGGGCATCGTGGTGGACCGCGCGGCGCGGACGGGCCGGCTCGGATACTGGGTGGGCCGGAAATACTGGGGTCATGGCGTCGCGTCAGAAGCGGCGAAGCGGCTGACCAGTTGGAGTTTCGCGAATTTGGATGTGGACCGGATCGCGGCCTCCGTCGCCACGGACAATCCGGCTTCCGCCGCGGTGTTACGCCGCATCGGATTTCGTCAGGTCGGGGAAAGCGAGCAGGTGTTCGCATCGCGCGGCACGGCGGTGCCGATCTGGCGGTTCGAGGCGACCCGGGACGATGTGTTCGGGCCGGCCGAGACCGAAAAGACGGAGCCGGGCGGGGCGAAACCGCTGTTGTTGGTCGCGGCCTGCGCGCTGGTCGATGTCGATGGCCGCGTGTTGTTGGCCCGGCGGCCCGAGGGCAAGAAGATGGCCGGCCTGTGGGAGTTTCCCGGCGGGAAGTTAAATCCAGGAGAGACGCCGGAAGAGGCTTTGATCCGGGAGTTGAAGGAAGAACTGGATATCGACGTGGCCGCCGCGTGCCTGGCGCCATTCGCGTTCGCCTCGCATGCATACGACGGATTTCATCTGTTGATGCCGCTGTTTCTGTGCCGCCGGTGGCAGGGCACGCCGAAGCCGAAGGAAAAGCAGACGCTGGCGTGGGTAAGCGCGCGGCGGCTGGGCGATTACGAAATGCCGGCGGCGGACAAGCCGCTGATCCCCCTCCTGCGCGATTTCCTGTAAAGGATCGTAACCATGTCCACGAAAAATCCCACCGCCTGTGTGTTGGTGATCGGCAACGAAGTGCTGTCCGGCCGGACGCAGGACGCGAATATCCGGTTTCTGGCCGTGAAGCTGGGCGAACTCGGCATTCCCGTTCGGGAGGTTCGGGTGATTCCCGATATCGCCCAGACGATTATCGATACGGTGAACGAGGTTCGCAAGAAATTCACCTATGTGTTCACGACGGGCGGCATTGGGCCGACTCACGACGACATCACGTCGGAGTGCATCGCCGCGGCGTTCGGGGTGCCGTGGGAGCCGCACCCGGTGGCGTTCGCGCGCATGGAAGCCGCTTACAAGCCGGGCGAGTTCAACGCGGCGCGCCAACGCATGGGCACGATGCCGCGCGGGGCGAAGCTGATCGACAACGCGATGTCGGTCGCGCCGGGCTTCCAGATGGAGAACGTATACGTCATGGCGGGTGTGCCGCGGGTCATGCAATCGATGTTCGAATGGCTCGCGCCGCATCTGGAGGGCGGGCAGAAGGTCGAGCAGCGGGCGGTGCATGCGACGGGTCTGCCGGAGGGGATTATCGCCGACGGGTTGACCGCGATACAGGCGCGGTATCCGGACCTCGATCTGGGCAGTTATCCCTATTACCGGCGCACCGGGAATGGAGTGACTCTGGTGGCGAAAGGCGTCAGCGCGGCCGACGCGGAGGCGTGTATCGCGGAGGTCACGGCGTTGATCCTGAGCCTTGGACGCACACCGATTCCGGGCGAAGCGCCGGAGTAGCTCACACCAGATCGGCGGGCGGGAGCCACAACACCTGCCCGATCCGGTCCGCGCCGGATGCGATCATCGCCAGGCGGTCGAACCCCATCGCGATCCCGGCGGAGGGCGGCATGCCCTCGGTCAGCGCGGCGAGGAAATCCTCGTCCATTTCCCAGTCGGGCCCGTAAAGCGCGTGGCGGCGGGCGCGGTCGGCGGCGAAACGTTCGCGTTGTTCGATGGGGTCGGTCAGTTCGACGAAGGCGTTGGCGAGTTCGATGCCGCAGACAAACAATTCGAAGCGCTCGGCGACACGTGGGTCGGTGGGATCGCGGCGCGCCAGGGCGGCCTGCGCGGCCGGCCAGTGGGTGAGGAAGGTGGGGCGGGCGCGGCCCAGATGGGGTTCGATGCGATCCAGCAGGAGACGGAAAAACAAGTCTTCCCAGTCCTCGCCATCGCGCAGCCGTGTCCCGGCCTGGGCCGCCAAAGCGCCCGCGTCGTTTTCGGCGGCGAGGACATCCGCGCCCACGTAACGATCGAAGGCCTCGGCGACGGTCAGGCGTTCGAATTTGGACAGCGATGTCGTCACGCCCTTGGAACAGACGGTTTCCGGCAGCGTGGCGCGCAACAAATCGATGGTTTCGGCGATCAGGCCGTCCATGTCCGCGCCGGGCCGGTACCATTCCAGCATGGTGAACTCGGGGGCGTGGCGCGCGCTGCCCTCGCCATTGCGCCAGACGCGGGCGAGTTGGAAAATCGGGCCCATGCCGCCCACCAACAGGCGCTTCATGGCGAATTCCGGGCTGGTGTGGAGCCAGAGCTTCTCCGTCGTCCCGTCCGGGTGTTCGCGCGCGGTGGCGAAGGGGCGGAGATGCACTTCCTCGCCCGGCGCCGGGACGGCGTAAGGGGTTTCGACTTCGGTGTAGCCCCGGGCGTCGAAGAAGCGGCGGGCATCGGCGGTCAGGGTGGCGCGGCGGCGGAGGAAAGGGAGACGGGCTTCCAGACTTCGCGAATGCCAGACGGGGGGGGGCGGTGCCATGAAGCCCGATAGCGAAAAGATGCGCCTATGCCAAACAAAATGCCGCCCGCCGCCGGCCAGGGGTAAACAGGCCCGCGCTTGCGTCGCGGCGGCGAACGCGCGATGGGGCGGCAACGGACGAAAGACCATTGCTTTACCCATGACACTCCGCGACCCCGCCGCCCTGATCGCCGCCAACCTGATCCCGCCCATGGCGCACGCGGAGATACGCGCCGTCGCGGACCGATATGCCATCGCCATCACGCCGCTCGTCCACTCCCTGATCGATATGCCGGACGACCCCATCGGCCGCCAGTTCGTCCCCTCCGCCGAGGAACTGACGACCGCGCCGCACGAGCGCGCCGACCCGATCGGCGACGAGCTTCTGTCCCCGGTGAAAGGCGTCGTACACCGCTACCCCGACCGGGCGCTGCTGAAGCCGCTGCTGATTTGCCCGGTCTATTGCCGCTTCTGTTTCCGCCGCGAACATGTCGGGCCGGACGGCGGGTTGCTCACGGAGGCGGAACTTGACGCCGCGATCGGTTGGTTCGCCGCCCATCCGGCGGTCACCGAGGCCATCCTGACCGGCGGCGATCCGCTGATGCTCTCCCCGCGCCGGTTGGGGTCCATCGTGGCGCGGCTGTCGGCGATCCCGCACATCGAAACCATCCGCATCCACACCCGCGTGCCAACCACCGATCCCGGCCGCGTCACGCCGGACCTGACGGAAGCGCTGACCACGGACCGCTCGCTCTGGATCGCCGTGCACGCGAACCATGCGCGCGAGTTCTCGCCAGAGGCCAACGCCGCGCTGACCCGGCTCCGCCGCGCCGGCATTCCGCTGCTGGGCCAGTCGGTCCTGTTGCGCGGCGTCAATGACGGCCCGGCGGCGCTGGAGGCACTGTTCCGCGCGATGATCCGGGCCTCCGTGAAGCCGTATTATCTGCACCAGCTCGACCCCGCGCCCGGCACGGCCAGGTTTCACGTGCCAATCGAGGAGGGTCAGCGCCTGCTGGCCGATTTACGTGGGCGGGTGACGGGGCTCGCCTGGCCAACCTATGTGCTGGATATTCCCGGCGGGCACGGCAAGGTTCCGATCGGGCCGGGGTATCTGGACCCGGACGGCGCGGTGCGCGATCCCTCCGGCATGCCGCGCGCCATCCGGCCGCCCGGTTGACGGGCCGGAGCCACGGGGCGAAGAGGCGCGACTGCCGCGAGGAGCGACCATGGCTGAATCGTTGCGAGCCGATCTGTTACCCTTCCCGCACGGGTTCTTCACCCGAAGAGGCGGTGTGTCCTCTGGGCCTTTCGCCAGTCTGAACTGCTCGCTGTCCAGCGCCGACGACCCCGCCGCGGTGGCGGAAAACCGCGGCCTGGTGGCGGATTCGCTGAATGTCGGCCGGGACCGGCTGGTCGGCTGCACCCAGGTGCATGGCATCGACGTGGTGCATGTCGACACGGTCTGGGCGGTGGGCGCCGGACCGCGCGCCGACGCGATGGTCGCGAATCGGCCGGGGATCGGGCTGGGAGTGATCACGGCGGATTGCGCGCCGGTGCTGTTCGCCGATCCCGGCACGGGAATCGTCGGGGCGGCGCACGCGGGATGGCGCGGCGCCGTGGCCGGTGTCGTCGAGGCGACGATCGACGCGATGGTCCGCCTTGGTGCCCAAAGGAGCCGTATCGCCGCCGCCGTCGGTCCCTGCATTGGCCAGGCGTCGTACGAGGTCGCGGCCGATCTCCGCGACGCGGTTCTGGCCAACGATCCCGCCGATGCGCGGTTTTTCGGACCAGGACAACGCGCCGGACGCTGGCAATTCGACCTCGCGAGCTATTGCGGCGCCCGCCTGACCGCGGCCGGAATCGGCGCGGTGCATGTGACGGGGATCGACACGCTGGCCGAGGACGCGCGGTTCTTCAGCCATCGCCGCCGCACATTGGCGGGTGGCGGTCCGATCGGACATCAGATATCGGTCATCGCGGCCGGATGAGCCATCCTTGGCGGTATTGGGACAGTATGCGAATCGAATGCGGATCATGATCGGTACACCCCTTCCGGCCCTCGCGCGGCGCTGTGTCTTCGCCATCGTCCTCGCCGCCCTCCCCGCCGCCTCCTGGGCCCAGCCCCCCGCACCAACCCCTTGCGCGATCCCGGACGACCTCGTCCTGCGCGATGTACGCCTGCCGGCGGCGCGGGAGGCAATGGCGCGCGACAAAGTGCTGACCATCCTGACGCTGGGTGGCGCGCACACGGCCGGGGACACCGCCGAAGGGAAGAGCGCGACCTATCCGGCGCGCCTGGAAGCCCAATTGGCCACCGATCTGCCCGGTGTCCGGGTCTCCGTGGTGAATGAGGCGGTGCCGAACCAAACCGCGCGCGACATGGCGCCACGCCTTCCCGGCCTGATCGAGAAAACCGGCGCGCGGCTGGTCATTTGGGCGCCAGGCGGCCGGGACGTGGCGTTGCAACTGGATCCGGCGGCGTTCCGGGACGCGATCGCGGCGGGAATCGCGGCGTCGCGCCGGGGCGGGGCGGATCTGATCCTGATCGATCCCACCTTCGTCCCCTCGCCGGCGCGCATGGCCTCCATCGGTCCGTATCGCGACCGCCTGCGTGGCGCCGCCTCCGCCGCATGGGTTCCTTTGTTGCCGCGCCACGAAATGATGTTGCGGTGGAGCAAGGATGGCACGTTGAACCTGGAGGCACGCGATCCGGCGGAGCAAACGCGGGTCGCGCGGGCGTTGTTCGCCTGCGTGGCACGGAGCCTCGCCGTGCCGATCGCCGCCGCGCTGCGCTGAACCCAGGCGGGTCTTGCCATTCGTCGGTCCCGTCCGGATGATCCCGGCCTGAAGCAGGGGAGGACCAGGACGATGCGTTTCCTCGTATCGGCGATTTTGGCCGTGACGTGTCTTTGGGGGGCCGGCGCGCGGGCGCAGGTGCCGGAGGTCCGGTTCGCCCAGCAGTTCAGCATGGGATATTTGCAATTCGACGTGATGCGGCACCGGGGTTTGTTGCAAAAGCACGCGGCCGCGCTGGGAATTCCCGAGGTGAAGGTCAATTACGTCGTGTTCAATGGTCCGGACATGATGAACGACGCGTTGTTGTCCGGGGCGATCGACGTGGCCTCGGGCGGGGTGCCGGGATTGCTGACGATCTGGGACAAGACGCGCGGAACGCCCAGAGAGGTGCGGGGGATCGCGCCCATGTCGCAAAATCCGGTTTATTTGACCAGCCGCGACCCTCGATTGAAATCGATCCGCGATTTTGGGCGAAACGACAGGATCGCCGTGCCGGCCGCGAAAGTTTCCGCGCAGGCGGTGATGTTGCAGATGGCGGCGGCGAAGGAGTGGGGCGACGCGTCTTACGATCGTTTGGATTCGCTGACGTTTTCCCTGTCGCCGCCGGACGCGACGGCAGGCATTCTGTCGGGCCGGACCGATTTCACCGCCGCGTTCACGGTGCCGCCGTATCAGGAGATGCAGTTGCGCGATCCCGGCGTGCATATCGTGCTGAGTTCGGAAGATGTGATCGGGGTGGCCTCGGGCGGCACGGCGTGGACGTCGAAACGGTTTCGCGACGCCAATCCGAAGCTGTATCAGGCGCTGTTGAACGCGATGCAGGAGGGCTCGGAGTTCATCGCGTCGAATCCCCGGGAAACGGCGGAGTATTACGCGGCGGATACGAAGGGCAAGATCGACATCGATCTGATGGTCGAGTTACTGAAAAATCCCCGGTTCAAGTATACGCTGGTTCCGGCTGGCACGATGCGATGGGCGGCGTTCATGCACAAGGTCGGGCGGTTGAAAAACGCACCGTCCTCCTGGAAGGATTTGTTCTGGCCGGAGTTGCACGACCGCGACGGCAGTTGACCGGACTGGCGATGTCTTTGTTGGCTCCGCCGGGAGTGCCCGCATGACGAATATCGTGCTTTTCGCAACGGGTTCTCCGCTTCTGGTGGATGTCGAGGAGAGTTTGTTTCGCGCGGGGATTGGCGTTGCGGCCGGGGTGCGGAACCGCCCAGGGGTTTGTTGGTTGCCGGACGGGGTTCGCGGGGTGGGGCCGGAGGGGTTGACCGAAGCGCTCCGGGCCCTGCCGTTTCTGGTGCCGCTGTTCACGCCGGCGCATCGCCAGACGGCGGCGCGGGAGGCGGCGGCGCTGGGGCTAACGACGCCTTTTTGTTTGATCGACCCGAGCGTGGCGGCGCCGCGGCACCTGGAACTCGGGCCGGGTTGCTACATCAACGCGGGCTGCGCGCTGGGATCGCGCGGGCGTTATGGCGCGTTCGTGCTGATCAACCGGGGCGCGAATATTGGCCATCATGCGGACCTCGGCGATTTCGTCTTGATTGGACCCGGTGTCACGATCGCGGGGAACGTGACCGTGGGCAAGGGCACCGCGATCGGGGCGGGGGCGACCCTTCTTCCGGGTGTGACGATCGGCGAGAACGCGACGATTGGGGCGGGCGCCGTGGTCGTGCGGGATTTGCCGGACGGGTGCCTCGCGCTGGGTCCGGCGGCGCGGATCGTCCGGACGGGCAAGGCGGGAGACAGGGACATGGCGATCGAATGACGGAAATCATCGAATTCACGGCCTCTCCGGCGTCGCGGGCGGCGCGCATCGAAATCGCCGGGCAGGAGCCGATCGTTTCGGTTCTGATGAAGTCGTATAATCATGCCCCGTATATCCGGCGCGCGATCGACAGTATTTTGGAGCAATCGTTTCAGGACTTCGAAATCGTCGTGACCGACGACGGATCGACGGACGGCACGGCGGATGTCGTGCGTGCGTATCGCGATCCGCGGATACGGTTGGAGGCGCTGGCGGTCAATCGCGGCATATCCTTGGTCATGAACGCCACCATCTCGCGCGCACGGGGAAAATATCTGGCGATTCTCAACTCCGACGATTGGGCTTTGCCCGGCCGGCTGGCGCGCCAGGTGGCGTTTCTGGATGCGCATCCCGAGGTAGCCGTCGTGTTCGGCCTGCCGTTGCTGGTGGACGAAACCGGTCAGCCGATGCCCGAGGCGCCGGTGTTCGCGCTGCCGTTCCGGTTTCCGGATTTTTCCCGGCGCTATTGGCTGCGGCAGTTTTTTTTCGTCGGCAATTGCGTGTGCGCGCCGGCGGCGATGGTCCGGCGGGACGCGTATCGCGCGGTTGGTCCTTACGATCCCCGGCTGACTAACCTACAGGACCTCGACATGTGGGTGCGGATGGTCCTGGCGGGGCAGAACATGCATGTCCTGCTGGAACCCATGACCGCGTTCCGCATCCGCGCCGGGCAGGCGAACATGAGCGCCGAGCGGCCCGATACGCGATTGCGCACGGCTTTCGAGACAACGAAAATTCTCCGTCACTTCGCGTCCATCGACGCGAGCCTGTTCCACGAGGTGTTCGATGGCGGGATCGCGCCGGTCGACATGTCTCATCCTTCCCCCGCCCGCTGGGTCGCCGAAATCGCGCTGGGCGATCCCCGTCCGGCCTACCAGGCCTTCGCGCTGGAGATGTTGTACGAGACCGCGCGGGACGACGCGGACTTCACGCGATTGCGCGTGGCCGCGGGGGAACGGGATGTGTTCGGGATCCTGCGGGAAGAGGGGGCGGCGGGAAGAGGTGCGGCGGGCTGACGGGATGCCTCAGCCCGCGTCCGCCAGATCGGCGGCGGGTGGAAACAAGACATCCTGGTAGAGATCGAGCAAAGGCACGGACACCCCGATCTCCGGCAGCACCAGATCGTCGCCGGCGACGAGGAAATCCGCGACCCAGTTGTCGCCCATGCGCGAGTACACCGTCGCGGCGGGCTGGGCCTGTTCCAGGATCGCGTAACGCTGGATGGATGGGGTCGCGCGATATTCGCGGTTCTTCTCGAAATGGTCGATCGACGAGGTGCTGGGACTGAGGATTTCGAACACGACCACCGGATCGGTCACCACCAGGGTGCCACGCGGAATGGGGGAGCAGACGACAAACGTGTCTGGATAACGGATCGATCCGGCGGCCTGGATTTTCAACTCGCTGCCAAAAACGCGGCACGGCCGGCCGCGCAGACGGTTGCTCAGTTCGCGAATGATATTGACCTGGATCGTCGCGTGTTCGGCGCTGCCGCCGGTCATGGCGACCGGCTCGAACCCATCGAACTCGAACTTGAGCGGTTCCCGGCTTTCCCAGTCCAGGAACGCCTCAAGGCTCATGCTCTGTTTCAGGACCGCGCTCATGGTCCGAACATAGCATGGTCCTCGTCGGCCGGAAACGCTTTCCCGTTTCCCCGCGCCGTCCCAATATTGTCACATCTCTTCCCTGGCCTTGCCCCTGGGCCCTCCCCGGGTCTAGAAGCCCGGCCAATCTTCCCTATCTTCGAACGGACTCCCCCGATGAAACAGCAAGCGAACCTGATCCGCGCGGGCCAGGTGATCGAGCACGACGGCAACCGCTGGACCGTGCTGAAACAACAGATCATCACCCCCGGCAAAGGCGGCGCCTTCATCCAGGTGGAAATGCGCAACCTGAAGACCGGCAACAAGACCAACGAACGCTGGCGCACCGCCGACACCGTCGAACGTCTGACCACCGAGGAAAAGGAATACACGTATTCCTACACCGACGGTCAGAACCTGGTTCTGATGGACACCGAGACCTACGAGGAAGCGCATGTGCCGCAGGACCTGATGGGCGACGCGGCGCCGTTCCTGCAGGACCAGATGGTGCTGACGGTGGATCTCGTGGAAGGCGATCCGGTCGCGATCCGCCTGCCCTCCAGCGTCACGCTGGAAGTCGTGGAAGCCGATCCGGTGGTGAAGGGGCAGACCGCGTCCTCGTCCTACAAGCCGGCCAAGCTGTCGAATGGCGTGAAGTGCATGGTTCCGCCGTTCATTGAGTCCGGCGAACGCATCGTCGTGCGCACGGAGGATGGCACTTACGTGGAGCGTGCCAAGGGCTGAACCATGGCCCTCCGCCTCTCCCCCCATGTCACCGTGATGGCCAACGCCGCCCAAAAGGCGGCGAAGCGTCTGCTGCGCGACTTCGCGGAAGTCGAGCAATTGCAGGTCTCCATCAAAGGCCCCTCCGACTTCGTCTCCCAGGCCGACATTCGGGCGGAGACGACATTGAAGGAAGAACTGAACAAGGCGCGGCCGGGCTATGCCTTCCTGATGGAGGAATCCGGTGCCTCTGGGTCCGATAACTGGGCCTGGCGCTGGGTGGTCGATCCGCTGGATGGCACGACGAATTTTCTTCATGGCATCCCGCACTGGGCCATCAGCATCGGTCTGGAGCGGCGGTTGCCGGATGGGACGTCCGAACTCGCGGCGGGGCTGATCTACTCGCCCACGAACGACGAGATGTTCTGGGCCGAGAAGGGTGTGGGCGCGTTTTTGAACGAGCGCCGGATGCGGGTTTCGGCGCGGCGCGACATGACGGAGGCGGTGTTCGCGACCGGCGTGCCGTTTCGCGCGGTGTCCGCCGCGCGCCGCAACGCGTTCAGCCGCACGATGCTGGGCTTGATGCCGCAGGTCGCGGGTATCAGGCGCTTCGGCGCGGCCGCGCTCGATCTGGCGTGGGTCGCTGCGGGGCGGTACGATGGGTACTGGGAGCTGGGGATCCAGACCTGGGATATGGCCGCGGGTCTGTTGATGGTGCGGGAAGCCGGGGGTTACGCCACTGGCACGGGCGACGAAGACCCGCGCGACAGCGGCAATGTCGTCGCCTGCAATCCGCATCTGCACGCGAAGCTGCGGGAAGCGGTAGTGCACGGGATGACGCCGCCGGGTTAACGGGCGCGAGCTCGCTGCCTCGCGATTTTCACGAACGGACCGCGGCGGCGGGTTTGCGCGCGCGGTGTTCGGCCCCATGTAGGTTTGGGGCCCGATGGCGGGCGGGTCTCGCCCGTCGTGGCGCGGCGATCCCGCTTGCCGGATCGCGCGCTGAATCGTTGAGAAAAGCCGAGATTTCACTTAGAGTTGCATCCCATGCGCGCCATCGTGGTTTCGTCGATCATTCTGACCTGCCTGGCCTTGGGGGCAAAAGCCCAGGTGTCGGTGGATTTGCGTGCGCTGGAGGGACCGGGGGCTCGGCCGGCGGCGCCGCGACCAATGGCGCCAACGCCGCGGGTTGAAGGGCAACCGGCACCGGAGCGGCGCGCGGCGAGGCCCGGGCCCGTGCCATCCGCACCCACTGCGCCGGTGGTGGCCGCGCCCGCCGCCGTCCCATCAGCCACCGCGCCACCGCTGCCAGCCACGGCCGCGCGCACCCCATCCGGGCCACTCCCGCCTGGGCAGCCCCCCTCCGGCCAGGGCGCCTCTGGGCAGGTGGGCGCCTCTGGGCAGGTCCCCTCTGGACAGATCCCCTCTGGACAGATCCCCTCTGGACAGATCCCCTCTGGGCAAGCGGCCAATCGGGTCGCGACGCCGCCGGCCAAGGGGGCGGTTCCGGCTTCGATCCCGGCGTTGCCGACGGCGCAACCCGCGCCGCCGCCACAGGCCGCGGTGGCCCCGCCCGCCGCCGTTCCGGCCCAGCCTCTGCCGCCGCCCATCCAGGTGACGTTCGCGACCGGGAAAAGCGATCTGTCGGCCGCCGACGAGACCCGGATCCGGGCTCTGGCGCGCGCCATTCCCGCGGTCGCGGTCAGCAGCGTCAACGTGGTCGCTTACGCCGATGGCAAGCCGGACGATCCGTCCACCGCGCGGCGCCTGTCGCTGTCGCGCGGCCTGGCGGTGCGGACGGTGTTGTTGGACAGTGGGATTCCGTCCAGTCAGATTTACGTGCGGGCCATGGGGTCCAAGGCACCGGCGGGGCCGGCCGATCGGGTCGAGTTGACGGTCGCCCGGCTTGGCGAGGTGTCGCGGTGACCCGCCCCACCACCTATTTGATCCGCATGGCGGTGTTCCTGCTGCTGGTCGCGGGGGCGGTGGGGTTGCTGGCCCCCGCGCTCTGGGATGTGTTCTGGAACAATCCCGGCCTGAACGGGCTCATCCTGCTGGTGCTGGCATCGGGGATCGCCTGGAATCTGCACCAGGTGCTGCGGCTGGCGCCCGAGGTCGCCTGGCTGGAGCATTACCGCGCGGGCCCGGAACGGCTGGCGGGCGCGCCCGCCGCGCGGTTGTTAGCGCCGATGGCGCGAATGTTGCGGCCGCGGGAGGATGAGCAGGGGCAGCGGCGGCTGACCTTGTCGTCCAGTGCCATGCGGAGTCTGTTGGACAGCCTGTCCTCGCGCCTGGACGAGAGCCGGGAATTGTCCCGGTATATGACGGGCCTGCTGATTTTTCTCGGGCTGTTGGGCACGTTTTGGGGATTGTTGAAGACGATCGGCGCGGTGGCGGATGTCATTGGCGCGATGTCCGTGGGCAGTGGCGATGTCGCCGCGATGTTCGACCAGTTGAAGGCCGGGCTGGCGAAGCCGTTGGGCGGCATGGGGACGGCGTTTTCGGCGAGTTTGTTCGGGCTCGCGGGCGCGTTGATCCTGGGCTTTCTCGATCTGACGGCGGGGCAGGCGCAGAATCGGTTTTTCAATGAGCTGGAGGAATGGCTCGCCGGTCTGACGCGGCTGTCGTCGGGGGCGGTGCCGGAGGGCGAGGGGTCGGTCCCGGTCTATGTTCAGGCGTTGCTGGAGCAGACCGCGGAGAACATGGAAAGTCTCCGGCGGGTGTTGATGCGGGGCGAGGAGAGCCGCGCCCAGGACCGGCAGGTGCTGCTGGCGCTGAACGAACAGATCGGGGCGCTGGCGGAGGCGATGCGGAGCAGCCAGCATCTGATGCTGCGCCTGTCGGAGAGCTATGCCGGCGGGGACGACGTCGCGCGCGGGCATCTGCGGAATATCGACCTTTGTTTGCAACGCATCGCCGACGAGGCGGAGCGCGGGCGGGTCGAGACCTTGGGCGAGTTGCGTAACGATCTGCGGTTGTTGACGCGGACGGTCGCGGCGTCCTCTGGCGAGAAGCGGTAGCGCCGGCATGGCCGCGCGCACCCGGCGAGGCGGTGGCGGCAACGGGTTGGATGCCTGGCCCGGTTATGTGGATGCGCTGTCCACGCTGCTGATGGTTCTCATGTTCGTGCTGCTGGTCTTCGTGGTGGCGCAGGCGTTTGAATCGGTGGTGCTGGCTTCGCGGAACGAGCAGCTTACCGTGACCAACCGGGCGCTGGTCGAGGAAAAGACACGGAACGCGGAGTTGAACCAGGATCTTTCGGCGGCGGACGCGGCGCGCGGGGTGTTGTTGCGGCGGCTGCGGGATTTGAACGCCCAGACGGCCGCGACGATGGTGGAACGGGACCGACTGGCGGCGTTATTGAAAGAAGTGGAGATGGCCGCCGCCGCCGCCGCGACGGTGAACCGGACGCTGACGGCGCGGGTCGAGGACCAGACCGCGCGGGCTGAGGCGGCGGGCAAGGCGAATGCGCGGTTGACCGGCGAGGTGGCGCAGATGCGCGCGGAGGCCGCCGCGGCTGAGGCGCGGATGCGGGAGATGCGCGAGCAACTGGCGGCGCTCGACCGGACGGTGAAGGCCGATAAGGCGACGATTGACGCGAAATTGTCCGAACTGGCCCGGTTGATGGAGCAGGTGCAGGGGCTGACGGCGTTGCGGGACGAGTTGGAGAAGCAGGCCCGCTCGGCGGCGGCGGCGGCGCAGACGGAGGAGCAGAAGCGGCGGGCGGCGGAGTTATTGCTGGCGGACGAGAAAAAACTCGCCGACAGCGCGCGGGCGAAGATCGCGATGCTGGCACAGGACGCGGAACAGGCGCGGCGGGCGCTGGCGGTCAGCGAGCAGGCGCGGATCGAGGAGCAGGCGCGGGCCAGTGGGCTGACGGAGCAGTTGAATTTGGCGCTGGCGAGCCAGGTCGAGGAACTCCGCAAATACCGGAGCGATTTTTTCGGGAAGCTGCGGGCGGTGCTCGCGGACAAGCCAGGCGTGACAATCGTGGGCGACCGGTTCGTGTTTCAGAGCGAGGTTCTGTTCGGGGTTGGCAGCGCGGAACTCACCACGGCCGGGATTGTGCGCATGGCCGATTTCGCGGCAACCTTCCGGGAGATCGCCGACCAGATTCCGGGCGATGTGGGGTGGATCTTGCGGGTGGATGGGCACACGGACGTCGTGCCGGTGCGGACGGCGCGGTTCGCCTCGAACTGGGAACTGTCGGCGGCCCGCGCGATCGCGGTCGTCAAATTCCTGACGGAGCATGGGATCGAGGCGCGGCATTTGGCGGCGACGGGCTTTGGAGAAAATCAGCCGGTGGATAAGGACGATACGGCGGAGGCGCGGGCGCGGAACCGGCGGATCGAGATCAGGCTGACGGATCGGTAGGGGGGCAGCGGTCTACTCCGCCGCCATCGCCCCCTGGTCCACCGTTGGCGCGGTTCCGGCGACCGTCGTCCGCCGCATGTCACGAACCAGCGTCGAATCGTAGCGCCGCGCACGGTGCATCGTCGAACGATTGTCCCACATCACCAGATCGTATTTTTTCCATTTGTGCGAATAGACAAAATGATCCTGAGTCGCGTGCTCCGTCAGATCGCGGATGAACGCTCGCCCCTCCGGCACCGGCCAGCCCATGATTTTGCCAATATGCGACGCCAGATAGATCGATTTTCGTCCGGTGACCGGGTGCGTCCGCGTGAGGACCTGCCGCACCGGCGCCATGGTCGCGCGCTCGGCGTCCGACAGATCGTCGAAGCCCAAAGCCTCGCGCGAGTAAATCAGCGAATGCTCGCAGACGAGATCGGCGATTTCGGCCTTCGTTTCGTCGTCCAGGGCGTCGTAGGCGGCGCGCATGTCGGCGAATTCGGTTTCGCCGCCCTCTTCCACCACGACACGGCCGGACAGCAACGAGTAGGTCGCGGGCACCGGTTTGAACGAGCTGTCCGAATGCCACAACATATTGCCAAGGCCGTACAGGCGCCGGCGATTGTCGCGGGCCAGCACGGTGTTGTCCTTGTCGAGGTTGGACACGTCGGCGAAGGCCGGATGCAGCCGCTGTTCGCCGGGTTTGGAAATGCCGGTGCCCTTGGTTTCCTCCAAATCGCCGAAGCAGCGGGAGAAGGCCAGTTGCTGGTCGTCGGTTATGTTTTGATCGCGGAACACCAGGACCGCGTGCTCCGCGATCGCGGCCTCAATCCCCGCGATCTCCTCGCGCGTCGTGGGACGCGCGAGGTCGATGCCGCCGATTTCCGCCACGAACAGATCGTGCAGCGGACGAACCGTCAGAGCCACGTACTTACTCCGCGGCCATCGCGGGGAGTTTCATTTCGAGCCCGACGCCCTTCAGCGAGGTCCGGCGCAGATCGCGCGTTTCCTTCAGATCGTCGAAGCGGGTGGCGCGGTGCATGACGGTGCGGTTGTCCCACATGACCATGTCGCTGACTTTCCACTTATGGCTGTAGACGAACTGGGGCTGCGTCGCGTGCTCCGTCAGATCGCGCAGGAAGGCGCGGGCTTCCGGCACCGGCCAGCCGACAATGCCGCCGATATGCGACGACAGATACAGCGACTTCCGGCCGGTCTTCGGATGCGTGAGAACCAGCTTGTGCGGCACTGGCTTCAGATGTTCCTCGAAGCCCGGACGATATTCGCCGAAACCGATTTGTTCGCGCGAGAAAACGATCGAATGTTCGCAGACCAGATCCTCGATGTCTTTCTTTTCCGAGGGGCTGAGCGCGTCGTAGGCGGCGCGCATGTCAGCGAACTGCGTGTCGGCCCCCTTGCTGGGAACGATCCGAGAATGCAACAGCGTATAGCCCGCGCCGATCGCCCGGAACGACGCATCCGAGTGCCAGAGGCGGTTCGCCAGCGCGTACATCCGGCGCTTGTCGTCGCGCGCCCGCAGGCGGGACGTGTCGGCGCCATTGAAATTCGAGATATCGCCGAGTTCCAGTTGCTGGAAGCGCCGGTCCTCCGGCTTTGCCATTTGGCCCGCCAGGGTGATTTCCAGCTCGCCGAAATTCGCGGTGAAAGCGACCTGCTCCTCGTCCGTCAATGGCTGATCGGGGAAGGTCAGGACCGCGTACCGGTCCATGCCCTGCTCGATGGCATCGACAATATCCTGAGTGAGAGGCTTCGAAATATCGATACCCGTGATCTCGCCGACGAACCCGTTCTTGACGTCGCGGATGTTGAACCCATTTCCGGCCATGGTTAGTCCTCCTGCTTGCTTAAGCTGCTTCCTGAACCTGAGCGACCGTTACGGCGTCGCCTCGTATCGTTGTCCGCCGCAAATCCCTGACGTCGGACAAATCGTTGTAACGGCGGGCCCGATGCATCGTGGTGCGATTGTCCCACATCACCAGGTCGCCCGGTTTCCAGACATGCGCGAACACGAATTGCCGCTGCACCGCGTGCTCCGTCAGATCGCGGATCAACATCCGCGCCTCCGGCACCGGCCAGCCCACGATACCGCCGATATGCGCCGACAAATACAGGGTTTTGCGGCCCGTGCGCGGATCGAACCGCACCAGACGATGCCGCACGGGCTTCAACAGAAGCTGGTTTTCCGCGCCGTAATCGGTTTTATAAAACCCGATCTGCTCCCGCGAAAACGCGTTGGAGTGTTCGGTGATCAGGTCTTCGACCTCCGCCTTCGTCTCCGCGTCCAGCGAGTCATACGCGGCGCGCATGTCGGCGAATTCGGTGTTGCCGCCGGTGCCGGGCACGACGCGGGCGGACAGCAGGGAATATTTCGCGGGGATCGCGCGGAACGACGCGTCCGAATGCCAGAGGCGATTGCCCAGACCGGTGAGGCGCATACGGTCGGAGGCGGCGCGGAGCCTGCCTTCCTCATCCAGATTGGAGATGTCCGCCATTTCCATCTGGGGCAGCCGCCGGTCGCGGGTCCGGTTCATTTCCGCGCCCGACGACACCTCCAACTCGCCGAAATTCCGGCTGAACGCCATCTGCGTTTCGTCGGTGAAGTGCTGATCGTGGAAGACCAGAACACCGTACTTGTCCATCCCGTCGTCGATCGCCCGCGCCTGCTCCGGGGTCAAAGGGCGGGTCAGGTCGATGTCGGACACCTCGCCGGCGAAGCCGGCGGGCGTAAGGGGGCGGAAGGACATGGGCATACAGGCGGTCTCCGGCGCGATCCTACCGGCGAGTATAACGCTCAACCGTGCCGTTTTGCCAATACGCGTTGGCGGGCCACCAGCAATCCGCCGAGAGCGGCGGCGAGAATGGGCAGACCTGGCGGCGCGGGAATGCCCACGGTGCCGGACAATGTCAGGTGGCCCCAGGCCTGGGTTGTCTCGAATTCGTCGCCATTGTCGAAGCCGAAGGGGTCGCCGCCTTGCAGGACGAAATTGTCCGTGGTCAGGCCGTGCGGATCGACGCGGAAGACGCCGGAGTGAATGTCGAGATCGGCGGCGGCGACCTTGACGGGCGCGCTCTCGCCGTTCGCGTCGACGATGCCTTCGAGGTAGACGATGGCGCCGGGACGGAAAAAGAACGCCGGTCCGTTGAAGCCGCCCATGTCGCTGAAATCGTGCGGCATGGCGATGGAGACCGAGCCGCCCGAGGGGATGAAGCCGGAGGGGAGATCGAAGCCCTGGTCGCCGGCGAAGGGGGAGACCGCGATGACCCGGATAATGCCGCGATAGTCGCTGGGGCCCGCGTTGGCGATCAGCAGATAGCCCGTGTCGGCGCCGGCCTCGGCGTTATCGATACGATTGGGGAATGGGTTGCTGGTCGCGTAGGCCGTGGTCAGGTCGAAGCGGTATTCGACGGCGGCCGTGGCCTGACGAGAGGCCAGGCCCAGAAGTCCGATCGAGATGGCCAATGCCCAATGTTTCATGCGGCGTCACCGGTAGCACGGGGCCACCGGCGAATGTCGTGAAATACCCGTCAAATAAGGTTAACGCCTATTCGCTTTCGGCCTGGGTTTTCTTGTGCGCCAGCAGCGCCATCAGGCGGCGGTCGCGCCATTCCTGGCGCACGGGGACCATGTTCAGGGGCAGATCGTCGCGGCGCGACTGGTGCAGGCGGCCGACCAAGGTCTCGTCCCAGTCCAGCGGTTTCGCCTGTTCCTGCATTTTCGCGTAGAGCGGGCCGTAGCGGTCGCAGTAGTCTTTCAGTCCGCCCGGCGCGTTCAGGTCGATGGTTTCCAGCGGCCCCATGAAGCTCCATCGCAAGCCCAACCCGTGTTTCACCAGGGCGTCGAGGTCGGCGGGGGAGATGACGTCGTCGGCGAGCAGGCGGAAGGCCTCGGCGAGGAGGGCGCCTTGCAGGCGGTTCAGCGCGAAGCCGTCCATTTCCTTTTTGACGGTGGCCGGCACCTGGCCCGCCTGTTCCATCAGGGCGCGGGTGCGCTCCACCACGGCCGGGTCGGTCCAGGGCGCCGGGCAAAGTTCGACCAGGGGCACGAGGTAAGGCGGGTTCACGGGGTGCGCGACCAGGCAGCGGTTCCGGTGTTTCAGGTTTTCCGTGAAGGCGCTGGCGGGAATGCCACTGGTCGAGCTGGCGAGCACGACATCCGGGGCGGCGGCGCGATCCAGTTCGGCGTAGAGCGCCTGTTTGACCGGCGCTTGCTCGGGGCCGTTTTCCTGAACGTGAACGACGTCCTTCACTGTCTCCCACATCGATTGGAACGGGGCGATGCGGGCGAGGACGGCGGCGGGTTCGTCGGCGATGAGGCCGGCCTGGTGGAGTTCCGGCAGGCGCTCGGCGATGAAGGTCATGGCGGCGGCGGTCTGGTGGGGGAAGTGGTCCCAGAGATTCACCTGGAATCCCGCGCGGGCGAAGACGATCGCCCAGGAACGGCCGATCAGGCCGGCGCCGATGACGGCGATTTTGGTCATGTGGGGGTCTCCTGATTCGGGGCGCCGATCATAGGCGGGGGGTGGGGCATGGGGAAGCGTTGAGGCGTTGGGGTGCTGCCCCGGACCCGGCCCCTTGCCACCACCTGCCGCCCGCGCCACGTTTGGGTGGGAACATCAGGAGGGACGCATGAGCGGGAACAAAGCGAAAGTCGCGGTTTTGGACGATTGGCAGGGCGTCGCGTACCAGAGCGCCGATTGGTTCGAACTGGAATCTCGTGCCGATGTGACGATTTTTTCCGAAGCGTTTCGGGATGAAGACGACGCGGCGGCGCGGCTCGCCGGTTACGACATCGTGTTGTCGATGCGGGAGCGGACGCCGTTGCCGGGATCGTTGATCGACCGGCTGCCGAAGCTGCGGATGTTGGGGATGACGGGCGCGCGGAATGCCTCGCTGGACACGCCGGCGTGTACGGCGCGCGGGATTGTCGTGTGCAACACGCGTGGCGGCGGTTACGCGGATTCGGCGACGGCGGAGTTGGCGCTGGGATTGTTGATCGCGGCGGCCCGTGGGATTCCGCAGGGCGATCTGAACATGCGCCGGGGCCGGTTCCAGATGGGCGTGCCGGTGGGCCTGGGGCTCGCGGGCAAGACGATCGGGATCGTGGGGCTGGGGCGTCTGGGCGGTTACATGGCGCAATATTGTCTCGCATTGCGCATGAACGTGATCGCCTGGAGCCAAAACCTGACCGAGGAACGCTGCAAGGAAGTCGGCGTGACGCTGGTCTCGAAGGACGATCTGATGCGGCAGTCCGACGCGATTTCGGTGCATATGGTGCTGTCTCCGCGCAGCCGGGGGCTGATCGGAGAGGACGATATTTCCAAAATGAAGCAGGGCGCGATCCTGATCAATACGTCGCGCGGGCCGTTGATCGACGAGGAAGCGATGCTGATGGCGTTGCATGCCGGCCGGATCACGGCAGCGCTGGATGTGTACGACAAAGAGCCTCTGCCGGAAGATCATCCGTTCCGGCGGCTGCCGAACACGATCCTGATGCCGCACATGGGCTACGGCGTGAAGGAGACGTGGGACCAGTTCTATCCGCAGATGATCGAAAACGCGCTGGCGTTTCTGGATGGGACGCCGGTGCGGGTGACCAATCCCGAGGTGCTCGGCGCCAAAGCCTGATCGCGCGATCCCCGGTGCCGGCGCTCCGGAACCGGGGATTTCGACGTTTGTGTCAGGATTTCGGGCGGAGGTAGTGAAGCTCGTCGCCGCTCCAGCCCACGCCATTCGGGACGGTGTAAAACAACTCGGCGATCATGGCCTTGAACTTCCAGACGCCGTCGATCCGGACATAGACATCGTCGTAGCGGCCGGCGACGACATAGCTGACCCCGAACCGCCCGTAGCGTGCCTCGAGGTAAGATGTGCCGGTGCCGGTATCGCCGTCCACATGCACGTCGTGGCCGTGGACGAATTGCTTGATGAAGAAGCGATCGCGCTCGCCCATGGCGCGGAAACCGCGATCGATGGCATCGATGCCCTCGTAGCGCGCCAGGTACCCGAGTTCCACGACCGCGTCGTCCGTGAACAAAGCGCGGCAATTTTCATAACGGCTTTCGTTCAGGCTGGCGTGGTACTGGCAGCGGAGGTGGCGGATTTCCTCGATGTCTTCGAGGCGGCGGATGCGTTCTTCCAGGGTCATGTGCGACGTTTCCCGTGTTTGGCTGCCCGCCATCGGCGGGCTGTCCCGGGTTTGTCCCGGGACTCTCGGGCGGCATTGTGCGGGAAACGGGGGGCTGGGCAAGCCCGTGAGACAAGTAAAATCCCTGTCGCGACGAAACACCCTCGAACGGGCTTACCGTCGTCTGCCGCCGCCATAATTATAACGGGTGCCGCCGCCGAAATTGATTTTTACGCCACCGTATACATTTGCCGGCGCCGGTGCATATGCCGCCGCGGCCTGACGATATTTCGCGGCCTCCCGGTTGACACATGCCAAGTAATATCCGTTAAACGCGCTCGTTTTTTCGTCGTCCGTCAACGGTCGAAGGTTCCGTTGCGTATCCATCGACGATTCCGCGAGCGCAAGTCCAAGCTTCACTCCCAGTCCGGGAGAGTCGAGGAGCCACCACCCGCCGAGCCCAAACAACACAGCGTATGTCAACCGATTATCCTCTGGCGGCGCACTGATCGCCCGCAGGCGAGCTTCGGTCACCTGATACGTATTCGCCTGAGCCTCGGATTGACACTGGAAAGAAATTTGTTGTTGTATCGCACCGTAATCCGGTCCGGCGACACACCCTCCAAGACTTACGCCAAGTCCGAGAACCGCGCCAATCTGTAGATTTTTCATTCTTGCGTCTCTCCCCGAGTCCACGGTGCGCGTGAAGTTCAGACGCGTCACGCGACGGAGCGCACGGCCACGCGTTACGAAACTCGCTTCACCGCTCAATTTTTATTGCAAAAAAAACGAATCAAGTGTTAAGGTTCGACGATTGCCGCGGTTCCGCTCCTAACGGCTCGGGGTGGGCGATCGCGCGGCGGAGGGGCGTCGTTCGCTTCAACAACGTTCGCGGCGCGAGGGAGCGCCCTCGCCGATGGCCGCGATGACGATAGGCTCGATATGGTGCGAGCTGGGCCGGACCGTTATGGTGCCCGCCCTATGCGTCGATGAAACGCGAGCAGGGCGCCATTCCAAAGCCTGTTTTACCAGCCGGCGTAAACAGCGACCGTGACGGCGTTCGCGCTGCCCCGTCGTCATGGCCGCCGAAGAGCGGCCATGACGCCTTCAAGGCGTCGAGTTCGTTGAAGTCGTGGATCGTCCGCCTTCGCGGACGATGACGAGTTGGGGTCGTTCGCGGAGAGTCAACAGTAGCGCCGGTTATGACTATTCCGCCGCCACCTTCTTCCGCACCGGCGTCTGGATCACCGGCGCCAGCTCCGCCGCGCCGAACGACATCGCCCGCCGTTCATTCCCCACGGAACCGTAGGTGGTGTCGCGGATCGACGGCACGCGGCCGATCCCGCCAATAAGATTTTCCATTTCCTCGGGCGGGAATTCCTGGCCGTGCTGGGTGCCGGCGGCGCGCGAGATGCTTTCGTTCATCAGCGTGCCACCCATGTCGTTGGCACCCGCGTTGAGACACATGGCCGCGCCCGCCGGTCCCATTTTCACCCAGGAGGTCTGGATGTTGGTAATCAGCGGGTGCAGTACCAAGCGGGCGATGGAATGCATCAAAACGGCCTCACGCAAGGTGGGACCTTTGCGGGCCATGCCGCGCAGATACATCGGCGCTTCCATGTGGACGAAGGGCAGCGGCACGAATTCGGTGATTCCGCCGGTTTCCGCCTGAAGATCGCGCAGCACCAGCAAATGCCGAGCCCAGTTCAGCGGGCCTTCGACGTGGCCGTACATGATGGTGGATGTCGTGCGCAGGCCCAAGGAATGAGAGGCGCGGGCGACGTCGATCCACTGCTGGGTATTGATTTTATCCGGACAAATAATCGCCCGGATTTCGTCGTCCAGGATTTCCGCCGCGGTGCCAGGCAACGTGCCCAAACCGGCATCTTTCAGCATCGACAGAAATTCGACGAGGGAGATGCCAAGAGTCGCCGCGCCCTGGGTTACTTCCAGCGGGGAAAAGGCGTGGATGTGCATGCCGGGCACGGCGGCCTTGATCGCCTTGCATATGTTTACATATGTCATCCCGGTGTAATCTGGATGAATACCGCCCTGCAGGCAGACCTCGGTGGCGCCGCGTGCCCATGCCTCTTCGGACCGGCGGACAATTTCGGACGTGTCGAGATCGTATGCGGGACCGCGCAGTTCCTCGTGAGTCTTGCCTTTGGAGAATGCGCAGAATTTGCAGCGGTAGTAGCAAACGTTGGTGTAGTTGATGTTGCGGTTGACGACGAAGCGGACGGTTTCGCCGCTGACGGAACGGCGCATGTCGTCGGCGGCGTGGATGACGCGTTCGTAATCGATGTCGCGCGCCGCGAACAGCCGGACGATTTCGGGTTCGTCCAGGCGCTCGCCGGCGGTGGCGCGCGCGACGATACGTTCGATCTCCGGATCGGCCTCGGACAGCAGGATCGGACGGGATTCGGGCGGGATGGTTTCGCCCGGCGACCAGGCGTCGTCGCGGGCCAGACCTTCGGAATCGGATTGCTGGATGACGCGCGGCGCGACCTTCTTGTCGAGCCAGGCTTCGGTGTTCCATCCCGGATAGACCGGCAGGCGCGCGACGAGGATTTTGCCCATGTCCGCTGTGTGGCGGGCCAAAGCGTCCAGTTCGGGCCAGGGCGCCTCTGGGTTCACATGATCGATGGTCACGGGCGAGACACCGCCCCAGTCGTCGATTCCCGCGCCGATCAGGTTTTGGTAGACGCCGGGGGAGAGGTTTGGCGGCGCCTGGACATGCACGTCGGAGGGCAAAAGCAGGCGCGCGGCGGCGATGGTCCAGAGTTCGTCGTTGAGATCGGGTTCCTCGGCGTCCGCGCGTTTGGTTTTGGGTTTGGCGCGGAAGTTCTGGACGATGAGTTCCTGGATATGGCCGTGCTCGGCGTGGAGTGCCGCGATGGCTTCCAGCGCGTCCAGGCGTTCGCCGCGGGTTTCGCCGATGCCGATCAAGATGCCGGTGGTGAAGGGCACCCTCAGCTCGCCGGCGAGGCGGATGGTTTCCAGGCGCACGGCCGGGTGTTTGTCGGGGGAGCCGAAATGGACGCCGCCGGGTTCGCACAGTTTCTCGCTGGTGGATTCCAGCATGATCCCCTGGCTGGCGGAGACTTCGCGGAGCGCGGCGATTTCCTCTCGCGTCATGACGCCGGGGTTCACGTGCGGGAGGAGATTTGTTTCCTTCATCACCAGCGCGCACATGGCGCGGAGGTAGGAAATCGTGGTTTCGTGGCCCAGGGCGGCGAGGGCGTCGCGGGCGGCCTGGTAACGCAGTTCAGGTTTGTCGCCGAGCGTGAAAAGCGCTTCGGTGCAGCCGGCGGCCTGTCCGGCTTTGGCGATCGCCAGCACTTCCTCGGCGGACAAATACGCGGCGTGGCCGGCGCGTGGAACCTCAGCGAAGGTGCAATAATGGCACACGTCGCGGCACAGTTTTGTCAGCGGGATGAACACTTTTCGAGAATAGGTCACGAGGCGGCCATAGGCGGCGTCGCGCTTCGCGGCGGCGGCTTCCATCAGGTCCGCGAGGGCGGCGGTCTCGATCCAGTCTCTGTTCATGACAATGCTTTCCGAACGACGTCCTCGCCGAAGCGATGCAGCATTTCCTGGGCTTGCTCAATCGCCGGGCGCTGCACGCCGGCGATGAGGTGGTTGACGCCCACGCCTCGCAGCGCGGCGGCGTCTTCTAACATGGCTTCGCCCGGTCCCGTAAACATGCCGTCCTCGCCGGTGCCCCGGCCGCCTGGGTGGCGGCCACGATGGTCTCGCGGCCCCTTGTGCCGGCGCGAACCCCGAACGCCTTGGCCGTTCCCCCGGTTGCCAGTCACGGCCGCATCGTGTGCTATCGGCGGCTGAGTGGCAATTCGCCCCCAATGGAGGAACAACATGCAGATCGGTTGCAGCGCGCCCAGCAGCGGACCTTTGATCGGACCGGACAATTTGGTGGCGATCGCCCAGGAGGCGGAGGCTTTGGGGTTCGATTATGTGACGGTGAGCGATCACGTCATGATTCCGACGTCGATTGCCTCGCGTTACCCCTATTCGGATTCGGGAGAGTTTCCGTCGGGCGCGGCGGCGGACCGGCTGGAGCAGTTGACGGCGGCGACGTTCATCGCGGCTGTCACGAAGAAGCTGCGGATCGTGACATCGGTGATGGTGGTGCCGCATCGCCCGGCCGTGCTGACGGCGAAGATTTTGGCGACGCTGGATGTGTTGTCGAAGGGGCGGATCACGCTGGGGATCGGCGCGGGGTGGTGCGAGGAGGAGTTCATCGCGATCGGGGCCCTGCCCTTCGCCGAACGCGGCGCGGTGACGGATGAGTTCATGATGGTTTGCAAGGAACTCTGGACCTCCGACACGCCGAAGTTCGATGGTAAATACGTGAAATTCGACAATGTGCTGTTTCCGCCGAAGCCGGTGCAGCAGCCGATCCCGATCTGGATTGGCGGCGAAAGCAATCCGGCGTTGCGGCGGACGGCGAAATATGGCGACGCGTGGTATCCGATCGGCACGAATCCTCAGTTTCCGATGGACACGCTGGGCCGGTTCCAGGCGGGTGTGGCGAAGCTGCGCGGGATGACGGAGAAGGCGGGCCGCGATCCCAATGCGGTGGCGCTGGCGTATCGGGTATCGTCTAATCCGGAGGCGCAACCGAAGGGCACCGTCGATGGGCAGCGGAAGCTTTTTTCCGGTGGCGCGGCGGATTTCGTGGGCGACATGAAGGCGCTGACGGATGTTGGGGTGACCTCGTTCGACTTCGGGCTGTTTGGGCCGACGCTGGAGGCGACGATCGGCAATATGCGTAAGTTCCGCGACGATGTGATGGCGGGGGTGCGGTGACCATGCAGATCGGTTTCAATGCGCCGACATCCGGACCTCTGATCGAGCCGGATTCCTTCACGCGGATCATCGCGGAGGGCGAGGCGCTGGGCTTCGACTATGTGACGATCAGCGATCACATCATGGTGCCGCGTAACCTGGAGTCGAAATATCCCTATACGGACACAGGGGAGTTTCCGGCGGGGACGCAGGCGGCGTGGCTGGATCAACTGGGCGCCACCGCCTTCATCGCGGCGATGACCAAAAAGCTGCGCTTCGTACTGTCGGTGATGGTGGTGCCGCACCGGCCCGCCGTGCTGACGGCGAAGCTGCTTTCGACCATCGATCATTTGTCGAAGGGCCGGCTGACTCTGGGGATCGGCGTCGGCTGGTGCCGGGAGGAGTTCGAGGCCATCGGCGCCGCGCCCTTCGACGATCGCGGGCATGTCACGGACGAGTGGATGGCGGCGTGCCAGGAGTTGTTCACCGCCGATTTTCCGAAGTTCGAAGGGAAATACGTCAGGTTCGACGACGTGACGTTCTACCCGAAACCCACGCAGGCGCCGATTCCGATCTGGGTGGGCGGGGAAAGCGCGCCCGCGCTGCGCCGGACCGCGAAATACGCGCACGGCTGGTATCCGGTGGGCACCAATCCGCAATTCCCGATGAACACGGTCAGCCGGTTCAAGAAGGGGTTGGAGCGGTTCCGCGGCTTCTGCGACAAGGCGGGCCGGAACCCGGCGGAGATCTCAATCGCGCTCCGTGTGTTGTCCGGGCCAGGCGGGAAACCGCGGGCGAGCATCGACGGAGAGGCCGAAATGTTCACTGGCGGGGACGCGGACTGGGTGTCCGACATCCAGGCGCTGGAGGAACTGGGCGTGTCGGCGGTCGATGTGCGGCTGTTCCGGCGGTCGCCGGATGAAACGGTGGATGCGATGCGGCGGTTCCGGGATGGGGTGCTGTCGAAGCTACGATAAGGTAACGCCTGGTTGCTCGCCGTGGTTCGCGTATTGGGGCCCGGCGAGCGGCCGCTTCTCTTCTTCCCCGCGCGGCATGGGCCGGCAATGGCGGGCATGTTCGCGCCGGACGGATCGCAAGGCATCGGCAACGGGCAATCGAATCTTGTCCAAGAGCCCGCCTCGTATTAATCTGATACAGTCTCAAAGGATTTCGTGAAGTTCGACGCTTTATTCAAGCGAGGAAATGGCCAATGAAACATCCTTGGATTGTGCTGGCGGCTTTTGTGGGCGTCAGTTTCGCCGGACCCGCGACGGCTGCGGTGTACGACGCGGCGGCGGATTTTTCGACCGCATCGAATCCCAACGGTGTCTGGACATATGGGCGTGGCACCATTGGCTCGTTCACGCCGCTCAGCCACTCGACCTCCTTCACGGCGTTGGCCGGAACGGTGACCTTCGATGAGTGGGGCACTGCTGGAGGCCCATTCCTGACACCGTCCATCTTCGCCAACCACACCGCGTCGGTGCTGGACCCCAGCTATGACGCGGTGACCTTCGCAAATTTGTCGGTCCCGGTGGGGTTTGCCGGCGTGCACCCCGGACCGTCCGCGTCGTTCCTGTTACAGTTCACGGCACCTGTTACAAGCGCCTACAACTATTCGATCGACGTGCGGCGCGCGGACATGCGGCCTGCCGGCGATGGGGTTGGCGCGACGGTCGTGGCGGGAGCGTCGACGTTGCTGGCGCGCACGGTTTTGCCGGCGGTCTTTGGCTCTTCCACGACGGCGACCGGCACGATCGCGTTAAACGCCGGCGACACGGTCTTCATCGAGATCGATCCGAACACGGAGTTCACCTTCGATTCCACGGCCTTCGCCGCGACATTCACCACTGTCGATGTACCGGAACCGGCCTCCGCGCTGGTACTCGCCACCGGGCTCGGACTGCTCGGTTGGGGCCGGAAGCGGCGCTAATCGACGATCCAGGGTCCGGCGCTCCCGATCCTCGGACTGACCCGGACCGATCGGAGAGCCTTGGGAGCGGCGGGGCACGACCCAGCCGCGTTTCCGCGCATGCCCGCCAGGAGCCGGACGCCGGCGGCATGGCCGTCATTGGCACCACGCACAGCTTTGGCCATCCGGACCGAACCGGCCCATCCGCCTGACTCGCGCGGGCTCCACCTTGCCCTCGCATCCGCCCTGGGCTCCTATACCGCGAGCAAAAAACCCAGAGGGGACCACCATGAACCTTAGCCTGTCCGGCATACGCGTCCTTGAACTCGCCCGTTATCAGGCTGGCCCGCGGGGCGGCATGATCATGTCCGACCTTGGCGCCGAAGTCATCAAAATCGAACGGCCCGGCGGCGAGGAAACCCGCAAGAACCCGCCCATGGTGCGGGGACAGTCGATTTATTTCACGGTCTATAACCGCGGCAAAAAATCCCTTTGCCTGGATATGCGCGCGGAGGGCGGGAAGGCGCTGTTCACCGAACTGGTGAAAAAATCCGACGTCGTGCTGGAGAATTTCCGTCCGGGGACGATGGCGGCCATGGGGTTCGCCTACGAGCAACTGAAAGCCATCAATCCGGGCATTATCCTGACGTCCGTTTCCGGTTTCGGCCAGTATGGGCCTTACACCGACCGGCCCGCCTTCGATCCGCTGGGCCAGGCCATGAGCGGGCTGATGGACCTAACCGGCAAACCGGTGGGCCAGCCACTTGGCGTCGCCTCGTCCGTCGTCGATCGTTACACCGCGCTGCACGCCACCATTGGCACCCTGGCGGCGCTGCGCCACCGCGACCGCACGGGCGAGGGCCAGTTGGTCGATGTCTGTCTGCTCGACTCGGCGCTGACGATGGTGGAAATCCCCGCCGCCTATTACCTCGCGACCGGCGAGGAAGGGGGCGAAGGCGGGCGTCCGCCGTATAAGACCAAAGACGGTTATGTCGTGATCTCCGCCACCAGCCGGGACATGGCCAGCCGGCTGATGACTCTGGTGTCCGGCGCGGCGGCGGACAGCGGGCCGATCAATTCGTCCACCGGCGACGCCCGCCGCCGCGCCCTGGACGCCTGGTGCGCCACCCGTACCACGGATGAGATCGTGACGGCCCTGCTGGATCTGGGCGTTCCGGTCGCGCCGGTGAAAACGATCCCGGAGGTCGTCAAAGACCCTCATATGTGGGCGCGCGAGATGATGGTCAAAATGGACGACCCCGTCGCCGGGGAGATTTACGCGCCCGGTGTGACCGTCAAAATGTCCGCCACCCCCGGCAAGGTTGGCCCAGTCCCCACGCCGGGCCAGCACACCGACGAGATTCTCAGCCGGGTTCTGGACTTCGACGCCGAAAAGATCGCCGCGCTGCGCCGGGACAAAATCGTCGCCTGACCCGTTAACGAAATCTTGACCCATGCCGCCCATCATGGGCGGCATGGGCCTGACACAAGCGCTTGTCCTCCGATGGGATCTGACATGGGCGAGTCCCGCGTGGTGGGACCGCCTGCTGGAGGCCGAGCGGGGGCGTTTTATTCTCTGGCTGCCCGTGTTCATGGGCGCGGGGGTGCTGACCTATTTTCAACTGGCGTACGAACCCCCACCGTGGCTTGGCGCCAAGATCGCCGCCGCCTGCCTGGCTTTGGCGCTGGCGGCCTGGTCCTGGTCCGTGCCAAGGGCGGCCGCGCTCTCGGCCGCTTTCGCCGCTTTGGGCTTTTCGTCCGCGCAGTTCGCCACGGCCCGCATGGCGCCGATCGAAACCGATCTGCCGGCGAAAGCCATGTCCGTCTCCGGCACCGTCCGCGCCGTCGAAATCCTGCCAAACGGCCGCCGCGTCACGTTGAAAACCGTTACACTCAGCCCGGACCTCCAGAAAAAATCGCTGGTCGCCACGCCTGCCCGCGACCTGGTCCGCATGGTCCGGTTCCGCATGGCCAAAGGGGACACCACCGACATCGTCACCGGCGACCGCGTCCGGGTCCGCGCGATTTCCCGACCGCCTTTGCCGCCGGCCTGGCCAGGCGGCTGGGACACCCAGCGCGACGCTTTCTTCGCCAATCTCGGCGCCTCCGGCTACGCGCTGGGGCGCGTCGAGATCGTCGAGCACGCCCCGCCCGACCGCCTCGCCTCCTGGATTCAATGGCTGCGCGAAACCATCGCCGCCCGGATCACGGCCGTCCTCCCGAATGCGGAGGGCAAGATCGCCATCACGCTGCTGACCGGCGCCGCCCGCGGCATCCCGGAAGCGGACCACGCCGCGTTCCGGGATTCGGGACTGGCGCATATCCTGGCCGTCGCGGGCCTGCATATTGGGATCGTCATGGGGTTCGCGTTGACCGGCATCCGCACCGCGATGGCGCTGTCGGAACGCGCCAGCCTGTTCTGGCCGACGCGGAAAATCGCCGCCGTCTTCGCGCTGGCGGTGGGCGGCTTTTACATGGTGCTCACCGGCGCCCATGTTCCGATTATCCGAAGTTTCGCGATGGCCTGTTTGTTCACGCTCGCGATTCTGGCGGGCCGCCAGCCGGTCTCCGTTTGCGGACTTGGTATCGCCGGTCTGGCTTTGATGACGATCGCGCCGCAGGAAGTGCCGGGTGTTTCGTTCCAGATGAGTTTTTCGGCGGTGCTGGCGCTGATCTCCGGTTACGAGGCCATGCGCCCTTGGCTGCGCAAGCTTTACGGAAAATCCTGGAGCAAGCGATTCCTGTCGCATCTGGTCGCGCTGGCCTTGACCAGCACGCTCGCCGGCACGGCGTCGCTGCCGTACGGCGCTTATCATTTCGGTCACATACAGTTGTATTATATCTTTTCCAATATGGCCGCGGTTCCTCTGACCGCCTTCTGGGTCATGCCCGCGGGGATGATCTCCTTGCTGCTGATGCCGTTGGGGTTGGAGGCGCTGGCGCTGGTGCCCATGGGCTGGGGGGTAACCGGCATCATCTGGATCGCCAAGGCGACCGCCGCGCTGCCCGCCGCGACTTTGGCCGTGCCGCATATGCCCGAATGGGGGCTGGCGGTGTTGTCGGCGGGGATCGCCTTTCTGGGCATTTGGCGGTCTCGCATCCGCCTGTTCGGGCTGATCGCGATCGGTATCGGCATCGCGTCGCCGCTGTTCGACCGCCCGCCCGACATTCTTCTCTCTGGCGACGCCGGGTTGATCGGGCTTCGCACCGAGCAAGGCGTGTTCCTGCACCGTACGCGCAGCGGCACCGACTTCACCCGCGATGCCTGGCTGACGCGTTGGCATGCGGCCGGGGTGCCCGCGCCCGCGTCTGGCGAGGCCGCGTCGGGCGCGCTGCGCTGCGAGAAGGAGTTTTGTGTGTTCCGGCCCCGGGCGGACGCGCAGGCGGCGATTTTGATGCGGGGGGCGACGAAAGCGCCGGCGTGCGAGGGGATCGCGGCGCTGATTTCCGCCGAACCGGCCCGGGGCCTCTGCCCCTACCGCGGGGCCCGTCCGGTGGACCGTTTCACTGTCTGGAAATACGGTCCCACCGCCGTTTGGCTCGAACCGGGCGGCGCCGTTGTGGTCACCGACCGCGACGTGCGCGGTGTTCGCCCTTGGGTGCCACCCCCGCCCAAACCTCGGGCGAGGCCGCCCTCCCCCTTACCCGTCGCGCCGGTCGACAGCGGTTAGTAACGCCGCAACAACCCAACCAAACGTCCCTGCACCTTGACTTTGTCGGCCGGCAGTATTTGCGGTTTAAAGGCGGCGTTGCAGGGTTCCAGCGCCGTGGAATTTCCCCGGCGGCGGATTCGTTTCAACGTCACCTCGATATCGTCGACCAGCGCCACCACGATCTGGCCGTTATCCGCTGTCTCGCCTTTGCGGATCAGCACCGTGTCGCCGTCCAGGATGCCGGCGTCGATCATCGAATCGCCGGACACTTCCAACGCGTAATGTTCGCCCGCGCCGAGCAAAGCGGCCGGGACGTCAATCGAGTTGCTGGAATCGCGCAATGCCTCGATGGGCAGACCCGCCGCGATCTTGCCGTACAAAGGCAACTTCACCGAAATGGCATCGTTGGCCACCCGCGCCGCCTGGAAGCGGCCGGTGAAATCGCCCTTGATCACATTCGGCGCGAAGCGAGGCGCTTCCTCGGTGTCGTCGTCGAAATCGTCGGGTTCCATCGCGCCCTCGTTCGCGCGGGGCATGTTGTCCGGCAGACGCAGCACTTCCAGCGCGCGGGCACGGTGATGGCGGCGCCCCAGATATTCCCGTTCCTCCAGCGCCGAAATCAGCCGGTGGATGCCCGACTTCGACTTCAGGTTCAGCGCTTCCTTCATTTCCTCGAAGCTCGGCGAGTAGCCGGTTCGTTTCAGGTAGGAGTCGATATAGGTCAGCAACTCGTATTGTTTACGGGTCAGCATGATGACGGTTTCTCCGCGCCGGCGTTCCGGAACCGGGCTGCTCTCGCGGCGGTTTTTGTTCCGCCGGAACAAACCGGAAACTTGAATTTCGTTCTATGTTGGTTCCCTTGCTTCGGTCAACCCGATTATGGCCTGGGCCGGGACATAACGAGAATATCGACGACGATCAATGAAAAAAGGGCTATTAATACGATATTAATCCTTTGAACGACCAATTGTCCCATTCTTCGGCGCTGGGAATCGGCTTCGACACGCCAAAAATCCAGCCCTTGCCAGACCGGCCCGGACACGGGAAACGACCGCCGGAACGAAACGGAGACAGCCATGAACATCGTCATCCTTGGCGGCGGCGGATTTCTGGGCCGGCGCATCGCCCGCCACCTCGCCACGACCGGCACGCCTGGCGGGCGCGCGGTCGAAAGCCTGACCTTGTTCGACCTTCACGAACCGGCCCCGCTCGACGCGCCCTTCCCGGTCGTTTGCCTGGCCGGCGATATCGTCAGCCCGCCCGAGGCGGCGATTCCGCCGGGGACCGATGTGATTTTCCATTTTGCCGCGGTCGTCAGCGCCCAGGCGGAGGCGGATTACGAACTGGGGCGGCGGGTGAATCTCAGGGGAACGGATGCGGTCGTCGATGCCTGCCGCCGTCTGGTGACGGCCGGCGGCAAGCCGCCACGCGTCGTGTTCACCAGTTCCGTCGCCAGTTTCAGCGGCGGGCAGAGCGCCAACCTCGCCGACGATGCCCGTCAGATCCCCGCCAATTCCTATGGCGCGCAAAAGGCCGCCGCCGAGCTGATCCTGGCCGACGCCTGCCGCCGAGGGTTCATGGACACGGTGTCGCTTCGGCTGCCCACCGTCATCGTCCGGCCCGGACGTCCCAACAAAGCGGCCAGTTCGTTCTTTTCCGCCATCGTCCGCGAACCGCTGTTGGGCCTTGAAACCGAGTTGCCGGTCGCGGACAGCTTCGCCGCCTGGTTCTGCGGCCCTCGCGCCGCCGCCGACTGGCTGCTGCACGCGGCCGCCATGGACTCGTCGCCGCTGGGCCTCGACCGCGGCATCAACCCGCCCGGCATCAGCGCGACGATCGGAGAGTTGCTCGCCGGCCTGGACGTCGTTTCGCCCGGCGCGTCCGCGCTGGTGAAGCGCGTCCCGGACCCCAGCGTGGAGGCCATTGTCGGGCCATGGCCGGCCTGCTTCACCCCGGTCCGCGCCCATGCGCTCGGCTTCCGCCGCCACGAAACGGTCGTCGAACTGATCCGCGCCTTCGTCGAGGACGACCTGGAGGCGACGAAACGCGATCGCGGACTCGTCAATTAGCAAATCATGGGCCGCCGAAACCATTTTTTCACCACGATTCGCGAATAATCGGACGCTGGCCCGTTGATCGGGCCCGCGCATCGTTCCAAAACAAGGGCGTTGCCGCTCTCTGGCTCCATGGAACGTCGCGCATGCCGCCACCGCCTGGAGAAACAGCCGTCCCGGGCACCGCCCGTCACGGGAGAACCGCGCGCGAAACCCGGGAACATCGGCAACGCGGAACCGCCAAACGTCCTCGCCGCGCCCTGGGCTCCATCGTCGCGCACGCCCCACAGGTCCTGCGGGCCCTGGTTCGCGCCGACGAGATCTGGCTGCTCGTCCTCGCCGCCTTCATCGGCGTCGCCGCCGGGATCGCGGTCTTTCTCATAACGGGCGCCGCGCAATACCTGCATCAGGTGCTGTTCGGAATCGGCCACGATCAACGCCTCAGCGCGATGGACCGGCTCAATCCGCTCGTCATGATCGCCGTGCCGGTGCTGGGGGGCGCGATGCTGGGCCTCGTGACGCTCGGCATCGCGAAAATCTACAGCCGCCGGGCGGTCGATCCCATCGAGGCGAACGCGCTGTTCGGCGGGCGCATGTCCTTCACCGGTAGCCTGGTCGTCGTGCTGCAAACCATCATTTCCAACGGGGTGGGTGCCTCGATCGGGCTGGAGGCCGCCTATACCCAGATCGGCTCCGCCATGGCCTCGCGCGTCGGCCATGCTTTCCGGGTCCGCCGGGGCGACCTGCGTTTGTTGGTCGGCTGCGGTGCCGCCGCCGCCATCGCCGGGGCCTTCAACGCGCCTCTGACAGGTGCCTTCTACGCTTTCGAACTGGTGATCGGGACCTATGCCATTGGCACGTTCGGGCCGGTCGCCGTCGCGGCCCTGGTCTCCATGGCCGTCGTCCATGGACTTGGCGGCGAGTTGTTCGAACTGCACCTGCTACCCGCCGAGATCGTTCCGCTCGATTACATTCCCATCCTCGCGCTGGGCATGCTCTGCGCCCTGCTGGGCATCGCCATCATGCGCGGCGTCACGCTCACCGAACAAATTTTCCGGCGTCTGGGCCTGTCCGCCTGGTCGAGGCCCGCGATCGGCGGCCTGGCCGTCGGGCTGCTGGCGCTGGCCACGCCCGCTGTTCTGTCGTCGGGTCACGGGGCCCTGTCGGTCGTGGTCGGGGCCGAATATTCGCTGAAATATCTGTTGGTGCTGGTCGTTCTGAAAGCCACCGCATCCGCCATCTCGATCGGCTCCGGGTTTCGTGGCGGCCTGTTCTTCGCGTCGCTGTTTCTGGGCGCGGTTCTGGGCAAGGCCTTCGCCCTGGTCGTCGGCGCGGTCAGCCCGGAACACATGATTTCTCCGACTCTCTGCGCGCTGGTCGGCATGAGCGGCCTGGCCGTCGCCGTCATCGGCGGGCCGCTGACGATGGGATTTCTGGCGCTGGAATCGACGGGCAGCCTGCCGATGACCGTCGCGGTCCTGGCGGCCTGCGTGGTCTCCGCCGTCACGGTCCGGCGCACCTTCGGGTATTCCTTCGCCACCTGGCGCTTCCATCTGCGCGGCGAGTCCATCCGCAGCGCGGTCGATATCGGCTGGATGCGCAACCTGACGGTGGAACGAATGATGCGGCGGGAGGTCCGGACGGTCCACGCGGACATGCCGCTGCCCGAATTCAAGCACGATTTCGTTCTGGGGTCGGAACACCGCGTCGTCGTTCTGGACGACGAAGACCGCTATGTCGGTCTGGTCCAGGTCGCCGAGGTCTATGCCGACGCGCATGACGACCATATCGTCGGCGACCTGCTGCATCACGCTGAGAGCGTGCTGCTGCCGAAAATGACGATCAAGGAAGCCGTCGCGATGTTCGAAAACGCCGAAAGCGATGCGCTGGCGGTGGTGGACGGTCCCTACACACGACACGTGATCGGTCTGCTGACGGAGCAGCACGCGTTGCGGCGTTACAGCGAGGAGCTGGACCGGCGGCGGCGGGAGCTGTCGGGGGAGTAACGATCTGGCCGGGCCGGACGACGCGCCCGCGCCATGGCCGCCAATGCCCGCTCCAAACTCAGACCGCCCGATCTTTGGCTGGAATAAACGCCGCCGCGAAACGTCGTTTCAGGAAGGCGGCCGGTTCATCGCGCGCGCCAGAAACGGGGAATATTTTCATGTTCGCACGAACAATGGCGGCGATGCTGATCGCCGGTCTGTCTTTGGCGGCCTGCGCCCAGGGTCCGTCGCAACCCGCGACCACGGTCGCGGCGACGGCGAAGGGCAAGGCGTTGGCGGATGCCAAGGGCATGACGCTTTACACCTTCGACAAGGACGCGGGCGGGAAATCCGCTTGCAACGGGCAGTGCGCGGTGAACTGGCCACCGTTGGCGGCGAGCGGCGGCGTCTCGGGGATGGGCGACTGGTCGGTGGTGACCCGCGACGATGGGTCGAAGCAGTGGGCGTATAAGGGCAAGCCGCTTTACACGTTCGTCAAGGACACGAAACCGGGCGATGTCGTCGGCGACGGGTTCAACAATAACGTGTGGCATATCGCGGCGCCCTGACGCCGAGCGATTTTGTCTGGACCTTTGGCCGGGTTCGCCCGGCCGGGGGTCGCTTACCGGCCTCGATGCCCGCGTGTCAGCGCGTCCAGCCCAGCATGGCGTAGCAGGCCTCGGGCAATCTCGGCTTCGCGCGAGGCGGCCCAGGGGGCGCTTTAGGGGCGCTGAGCTGGTCGAACCACCATTGGAGCTGGTCGCAACCGTCGCCGGGCGGGGGCGGCGCTTTCGCCACGCACTCGGACTGTCCGGGCGGGCATTTGAAACTGATGTGCATATGGGCGGCATGGCCGTACCAGGGGCGAATGAAGCGCAACCAGGATCGGTCGCCGGAGACTGTGCGGCACAATTGCTGCTTGATCGCCGCGTTCACCAGCACCCGGTCCACGCCCGGCAAGGTCGCCGCGATCCACAGCAGACGCACGACGCCTTCGTTCCACATCGACGGTTCGATGTCGCGGTAATCGGATCGCACGACGCTGGCGATTCGGATCGAATCGCGATGCGACTCGCTGAGATATCCGCGCATGCGCATGTCGATGGCGACATCGACGTCCAGCCCGACCTGGTGGCTGACATGCCCGCCCGGCATCGGCCCGCCGCGGGGGCGCGAAATATCCTCGATCAGCAGCGGCGGCAGTCCGTTCGCATGGGCTTTGCGGGCGAGTTCCTGGACCCCCGCCACGGTGACCGGCGCGCCCCAGAAATGGCTGATGCGGCCGTGGATGGTTTGGTACCACTCGCCGGTGTCCGGCAGATTCGCCGCGCCGGCGAGGCAGCCGCCATTCGATCCGCCGCCGACGATGCGCAGCGGTCCCGGCAGCGGCGGTCCGACCGGCCCGTACTGCGCCGAGGCCGTTTGGGCCGACAAGAGGAGAAGAACAAAAGCCAGCAGACGGAGGAGGGTCAAAATCTTCGCTCGAACACAGTGACGACATCGCCGGGTTGCAGCGGCGCCTGGCGATGGGCTTTGCCCTCGACCGAACCGCCGCCCGCCGTCCGGATCACCGAAGCATAGTCCTCGACGGCCCGGTACGTGAAGCCACCCGCCACGGCGGCGGCCGTCACCACGGTCATGCCGGGCTGGTAGGGGTATTGTCCGGGTTTGTTGACCTCGCCCAAAACGTAGATCGGGCGATAGGCGGCGACCTCCACGGAGACCGAGGGCCGGCGCAGCACCGCGCGCCCGCGCAGGGAGCCCGCGATGGTTTCCTCCAGTTCCCGCGGCGTTTGACCGGCGGCGCGGATGGCGCCCGCCAGCGGCAGGGCGATGGCGCCCTGGTCGTTCACGCGGAACTCGCCGGTCAGCGGTTCCTCGCCGTAGACAATCACGCGCAGCGCGTCGCCGGGCCCAAGGCGATATCCGCCTTCGGTCCGCGCCGGCAGATCCGGCAACCCCCGGCCGGGCGCGCAACCGGCGAATATCAAAGGCGCGCACAGCGCCAAACGCGAAACCAGCGCGACAGCCCCAACCACGATTCATCCTCCTTTTGAGGGTGACCCGTGCCGAGGTTAAGCCCCGAAGATGTACGAAGGGTTAATGGGGCGGCGTGAAATTTCGGCGTTTCGTTAACTCCCGATTCACGGTCCGGGCTTAGGAACGGCGTGTCATCTACGGTCCCCGGCAACACGCGCGGGGCGTCACACGAGGCCCAACACGGGATGTCCGACCGGCCCCGGCACACACGAGGCGATCAGGGTCCTTCTGGGCCGGCGAGTCCAGAGCCCCGCAAGCCACGCCGTTCCCCCGGTGGCGAGGGACAGGGCGCGCGCGCCGCGATCGCGGTGTTCCGGCGTCATTTCTGGGCCTTTCTGACCATCTCCCTGCTCGTCCCCTGCTGTGCCTGGATCGCCTTGCAGCGGGTCACGCCACGCTACACCGCCGTTGGCACGCTGATTTACGAGCCCAGCGACTATAAGGCGCGCGAACTGCAAAGCATCCTGCGGACCGATCCGACGACCGAGGCCGTCATGGCGTCGCAGGCGGAAGTTCTGCAAAGCCTGAAGATCGCCCGCCGCGTCGCGGATCGCGGCAATCTTTACAACAATCCGGAGTTCAGCGCCTTGGCGCGCCCGCCCGGTGGCGGCGGTCCGATGGGCTGGGTACGCGCGCGATTCGGTTGGGGCGAACCGGAAGCGGCGGCCGCGCCGGCCTATGGCCCCTCCCCCGACGCGGCGCGGGACGCGACGACGCTGGCGGTGCGCGACGCGCTGCGGGCCATGCCGGTGAAGTTCTCGCGCGTGCTGGAGGTCAGCTTCACCGCGACGGACCCGCTGGTGGCGGCGGCGGCGGTGAACAACGCGATGGATATTTATATAAAGGACCAGTTCGCGGCGAAGGGCGCCGCCGTGCGCCGCGCCACCACCTGGCTGGACGAGCGCGCCAATGTGCTGCGCGCGGAGGTCCGCCGCGCCGAGGACCGGATCGCGGCGTATCGCGCCGAGCACCATTTCTCCCAGGGCATGCACGCGGGGCTGGACGCGGAGAAGATCTCGCATCTGAACGAGGATTTGATCCGCGCGCGGGCCGAACTGGCGGCCGCCGACGCGCGTCTGGACGCCGCGCGGGGCAAGGCGGGCGCCGCCGCGCAGGCGGAGATCGCGGCGTCGGTGGTGCCCTTGCGCGCCAATCTGGAACAACTCGCCGCGCAAAACCAGGCCCGGCTCAGCCGGCTGGGCGCCAAACATCCGGAGGTGGAAGCCGCCCGCCAGCAAATGGATGACGCGAAACGCGCGGTCGCCGCCGAGGTCGCGCGGGTGGTCGCCGCCACGACCTCCGAGCGCCGTGCCGCCGCCGATCGGGTGGCGGCGCTGGAACGCAACCTGGCCGAAGCCCGCCGCGACGCGGACGCGGAGGCGAAGGCGCGCATCCCGCTGAACGCGCTGGAACGCGACGCGGAGGCGGCGCGGGCGCAATTGATGGCCGTCCTGGAACGCATTCAGCAAACCGCGCAGCAGCATGCTTTGGAAACCTCGGAGGCGCGGGAAATCTCGCTGGCTTTGCCGCCGCGGCAGCCGAGTTGGCCCAGACCGGTGCCGATGCTGGCGGCGGCGGTGGCGGCCGGGATCGCGCTGGGATTGTTGGCGGTGCAGTTGTTGCATCTGATCGACACCACTTTGCACAGCGGCGCCGATGTCCGCGCCGTGGCGAGACTGCCATGTTTCGCCATGTTGCCGGAACTGGCCCGGCGCGATCTGCGCAACACGACCATCGAGGATTACGTCGTCCGGCGCCCATTAACCCTGTTTTCCGAACAAATCCGGGCGATCCGCGCGGGTTTGTGGCTGGGGGTCGAGCGCCCCCGGGTCGTCGCGATCACGGCGGCGCGGCCGGCGGAAGGCAAATCGGTGCTGGCCCTCGCGCTGGCCCGTTCGGCGAGCCTGAGCGGCGAGAAAGTGCTGCTGATCGATTGCGATTTGCGGCGGCCGTCGCTGGCGCGCCGGTTGCGCGCGGACAACAGCGCGGGCCTGTCCGATCTGTTACGTGGAAAGACCGATCTGGCGAGCGTGCTGCATGGCGATGCCTATGGCAGTCCTGGCGCGGGGATGCATTTCATCCCGGCGGGGCGGCCGTCGGGGGATGCGTTCGACCTGTTCATGGGCCCGGAAATGGCGGCCTTGCTGGCGGACGCGCGGCGGGAATACACGTTAATCATCCTCGATTCGCCGCCGGTCCAGGCGATCACCGAGGCGCGGGTTCTGGGCGCCATCGCCGATGCCGCGATCCTCTGCGTGCGGTGGCGCGACACGCCGCGCGATGTCGTCGCCCATTCGCTGGAATTGCTGGAAGACGCCAGCGCGCATGTCGCGGGGATCGTGCTGACAAGGGTCGATCCGCGCACCCATGTCCGGTCCGGTTACGCGGACGCGGAGGTCTATCACCGGCGCTACAAAGCGTATTTTCCGGAAGCATGACCGGCCTCGCGTCCTTTCGCGAGGCGGCGCGTGTCTCGCCGGGTGGCCTGCCCGGTGCCGGGCGATGGCCGTGGACGCGGGGCGCGCGCGACGACCGCGCCGCGTTTTGGATCTTCGCCCTATGCATGCCGATGCTGATCTGGCCCGCGCTGTGGAACGGGTATCCGATCGTGTTCGCGGATACCGGCACTTATCTCTCCCAGGCGATGCACCGGTATCTCGGGTGGGATCGGCCCGGGTTTTACAGCGTGTTCATTTTCACGCAGCACCTGCGGACGACGACCTGGCCAGTGGTGCTAACGCAGGCATGTCTCGCGATTTTCATTTTGGATCTGACCCGCCGGGCGCTGGGCGCGCCGCGGGCCTGGCTGGCCGCGGTTTGCGGATTTCTCGCCGTCGCCACCTGGTTCCCCTGGACGGTGTCGGAGTTAATGCCGGACCTGTTCACCCCGTTGCTGGTCCTGCTGCTGAGTATCCTGCTGTTCGCGCCGTCCGGGTTCCGGGTCTGGGAGCGACGGGCGATGACGGCCCTGGCCGGTTTCGCCATCGCGGCGCAGAGTTCCAGCCTGCCGCTGGCGGCGATGCTGATCGCGATCTTCCCGGCGATCGGCTGGCGGTTTCGCGCCGTCCCGCCGCTGGCCCCGGCCATGACCCCAATCCTGGCGCCAGTCCTGGGACCAGTCCTGGCCTTCGGGCTGGCGGCCGGGGCGCTGATGTCCGCCAATCTCGCCGCGCATGGCCGCGCCTCGGTTTCGCCGTTCGGCAATGTGTATTTGCTGGCACGCGTCATCTACGACGGGCCGGGCATGGCGGTGCTGCGGCGCGACTGCCCAGGACGCGGGTGGCGGCTGTGCCCCTGGCTGGACCGGTTTCCGCCGACATCCGACGATTTTCTGTGGAACGCCGACAGTCCCATCGTGCTCGCCGGCGGGCACAAGGCGGTCTCGGCCGACGCGGACTCCATCCTCCTCGCCGCCGCCCTGACCGAGCCTGGGCGGCTGGCGCGCGCGTTTCTGGGCAACGCCCTCGAACAACTGACCCGGTTCGAGAGCGGCGACGGCCTCGAACCCTGGGGGACACAGGTCGCGCCGCTGATCGAGAAGGAGTTTCCGGGATGGGAACGCGCCATGTTCCGCGCGGCGCGGCAACAGAACAGCGCGCTGACGGTGCCCGCGCCGCTGGCGGCGTTGCATCGCGCCGCGGCGGTGGCGGGTATCGTGGCGGCCGCGCTGTTGTTGCCGCTGGCCTGGCGGCGGCGGCATCCGGCGGCGGGGTTTCTGGCGATGGCGCTGCTGACCTTGCCGATCGGCGCGGCTGTCACGGGCGGTTTGTCGACGCCGCACGATCGTTACCAAAGCCGGATCGTTTGGCTGCCGGCCTGCGTGGCCTTGCTCAGCGTGCCCGCGTTGCGCCGGCACCGGGGGCCCAAGGGGGAAGCCGCGGATGCGCCGTGACGCGATCTGGCCGGCGGTGGAAGCCGCCGGATCGGGACTGCTGTCCGTGATCGCCGCGTTCGCGATCGCGCGGGCGATCGGACCGGGGGAACTGGGGATCGGCGCCGCCGCGGTGGCGGGCAACGTGCTGTTCTGGATCGCGGCGAACGCCTTGTTCGCGGATGCGATCGTGCAGCGCCCCAGCCTGGACGCGATTGCCCGGTCCAGCGCGTGCTGGGCGTCTTTCGCCACGGGCTGCGCCGCGGCGGGCGCGCAGGCGGGATGGGGATATGCGCTGGCCTGGATGCTGGACGAGCCAAGGCTGGCGGCGATGTCGGCGGTGCTGGCTCTGCCGTTGCCGCTGGTGGGTCTGGCTGGCGCGGCGCAGGGGTTTCTGACGCGCGACCGGCGGTACCGGGCGTTGGCGATCCGGAGCCTGGGAGGCCAGGCGGCGGGGGCCGCGGCCGGTCTTTGGCTCGCGATGCGGGGGCATGGGGCATGGGCACCCGTGGCACAGCAGGCGGCGGCTTGCACGGTCTCCTCGGCGATTCTGCTCGGACTGGTCCGATGGCATCCGCGGGCGGTTTTCCGCTGGGATGTCACCTGGGATTTGCTGCGGATCGGGCTGCCCCTGACGGCGAGCACGCTCGTGCAAATCGGCCGATACCGCCTGTTCGCGCTGCTGATTGGGGGCACGGCGGGGGCGGCGGCGCTGGGCCATATTCACATGGCGTTCCGGCTGGCCGATGCGGTGCGCGACGTGGTTTTCACCGCGCTCTGGCGCGTGTTCTTGCCGGTCCTCTCCGGCTACCAGCACGACCGCGATGCGCTGCTGGCGCGGGTGGACCGGCTGCTGGAACTGTCCAGCATCGCGACGCTGCCTTTGTGCGGCGGCCTCGCCATCGCGTTGGTCCCGCTGGTGGAGCTGGTGTTGGGACCGGCCTGGCACGACGCGGGGATGGCGGCGGTGCCGCTGGCTGGGCTGATGGGCGTGTTGGCCCTGATGTTTCCGTCCGGCGTCGCGCTGATCGCGGTGGGGCAGGCGCGGTTCACGCTGTACGCGAACCTCGCGGGGACCGCCGGGACACTGGGGCTTGCCGTGCTGGTCCGCCCGGACTCGCCGTGGGAGGCGGCGATGGTCTGGTGTTGGGCGCAGTTGTTCGTCACCCCGTTCAGTCTTTGGGCCAATGGGCGAGCGCTTGGCACGAGCCCGTTGCGGCCTTTGCGGGCTGGCGTGCCGATGGCGATGGTCGCCACCGCGGCGGCGGCTCTGGCGCTGGGGCCGGAGGTTTCCGGACCTCTGGAGACCCTGAT
>CANJJS010000023.1 GCA_947474705.1 Acetobacteraceae bacterium
CGCGCCCGCGAAGGCGGTCATGGCGGCGCTGAGGGCCGTGACTTTCAGTTTCTCGGAGGTGACGTTGACGCCCGCGGCGCCCGCGGCGTCCTCGTCCTCGGCGATGGCTTCCAGCGCGTAGGCGGTCATGGAGTGGTCGATCCACCAGCGGATGGCGAGGCCGCAGGCCCAGACAAAGAGGGCGATGTAGTACCAGGTCAGTTTCTCGGTGAATTGCAGGGCGAAGATCGGGCTGGCGCCGGCGGCTTTCTCGGGTGTGTAGCCAAGCGATCCGCCGGTGATGTCGCGGGCGGCGGTGGCGACCTGAAGGACGATGGCGCTGAGCGCGAGCGTGACCAGCGCGAAGTAGTGGCCGGTGATGCGGAAGCGGGAGCAGGGGTAGGCGACGATCAGGGCCAGCACGACGGCCAGCGCCATGGAAATGGGGATACCGATCCAGGGGGTCAGGTGGAAATGGTTCCACAGCAGCGCGGTGCCGTAAGCGCCGACGCCCATGAAGCCGCCGTGGCCGAGAGACACCAGTCCGAACCGGCCCATGACCGACCAGGACGTGTAAACGAAGGACCAGATCAGCACGACGACCATCAGGTGCAGCGGGTATGGCGCCTGGTAGACGAGCGGCAGCGCGATCAGGAACGCGCCCAATGCCCAGGGCAGAGCGCGGTTCACGATTTGCGCGCCAGCAGGCCGCGCGGCCTGACGAACATGGTGACGATGAAGAAAACAAAGGCGAAGACGTAGCCCCACTCCAGGTCCATGTAGAGTCCGCCGACGGAGATGATTTCGGCGAAGATGAAGGATGCGACGAAGCCGCCGATCATGTTGCCCAGTCCGCCAAGGACGCAGATCATGAAGGTGATGGGGCCGAAGGTGAGGCCGATGAAGGGGTGCACGTCGTATTGCAGCACCAGCAGGCACGCCGCCAGGCCCGCGAGGCTGCCGCCGATCAGCGAGGTGATGAGGTAGATTTTCCGGCTATCGACCCCCATCAGCGGCATGATCTGCCGGTCCTGGGAGATCGCCCGGATCGCCGTGCCGGTATAGGTTCGCGACAGAAACAGATACACCGCGATCATTCCCGCCAGCGCCGTGCCGAAGGCCAGCAACCGCGCGTAGCTAAGATACATGTCGGAGACCTCGATCACTGGCATGCGGATGCCGAGGTTGCGGAAATCGATGCCGAACAGGACGGTGGCGAGGGCCTGGAGGAATGCCAGCACGCCGCCGGTCGCCAGCAACTGGTTGATCGGCGCCGCGTTCAAAAGTGGCGCGATCACGATCAGGTGCAGCAGTACGCCTATGATTCCCACCAGCGCGATCGCGACCGGTGCCGCCAGAAGAAACGGCCAGTGGTAGACGGAGACCAGGTAGAACATGCCGTACATGCCCATCATGATCATCTCGGCGTAGCAGATCCACACGACGTCGATGACGCCGAACACCAGGTTGCAGCCAAGCGCGAGCAGGGCCAGCACGCCGCCAAGGAGGATGCCGTTGATCCCGGCTTCCAGGAGGTAGATGTCAAACATGGCCGGACCTACACGCCAAGATACGCCTCCTTGATCTGTTCGTTCTCGGCCAGTTCCGCCGAAGTGCCGCTGGCGCGGATCGAGCCGGCTTCCAGCAGGTAGGCGCGATCGACGACTTTCAGCACCTGGCGGACGTTTTGTTCCACGATAAGAACTGTCAGGCCGCTGGCGCGGATGCGCGCGACCAGTCCGAAGACCTGTTGCACCACCACGGGCGCGAGGCCGGCCGAGGGTTCGTCCAGCAGCAGCAAACGCGGTTCCGACATCAGCGCGCGGCCGATGGCGCACATCTGCTGCTCGCCGCCGGACATGGTGCCGGCGAGTTGGTGGCGGCGTTCCTTCATCCGGGGGAACAGGTCGTAGACGAAGTCCAGACGCTGGCGGAATTTCGCGCGGGCGGCGGGGATGTAGGCGCCCATGCGCAGGTTGTCCTCGACCGTCATCGCCGGGAACAGGCGGCGGTTTTCGGGGACATGGGCGATGCCCAGTTCCAGGATGCGATGCGCGGGTGTGGTCAGCAGGTCCGCGCCTTCCATCGACAGGCTGCCGGCGGTGGGTTTGATCAGGCCGGAGATCGCCCGCATCAGCGTGGTTTTGCCCGCGCCGTTGGGGCCGATGACGCCAATGGCCTCACCCGCTTTGACCTCCAGGGAAACGCCGAACAGCGCCTGGAAGGTGCCGTAGCCCGCGTCGATGTTGTTCAGGGTCAGCATCAGGCGCGTTCCGCGGCGGCGGCCTGCACTTCGCTGGCGTCCGTCCCGAGATAGACCTCGACCACGCGGGGGTCGGCGGAGACTTCGGCGGGGAGGCCCTCGGCGATCTTTTCGCCGTGGTCCAGCACCATGACCCGGTCCACCACCCGCATCAGCACGCCCATGATATGTTCGACCCAGATGATGGTGATACCGAGTTCGGCGCGGATGCGGCGCAGCATGTCGGCGGCCTGGTCCATCTCGGCCTCGTCGAGCCCGCCCAGACTTTCGTCGGCCAGCAGCAGTTTCGGTTGGGTGGCCAGCGCCTTCGCCAGTTCCAGCTTTTTCAGGCCCGCCGCGCCCAGTCCGCCGATCCCGGCCTTGCGGTCGGTGGTCAGGCCGACCATGTCCAGCGCGCGCTCCGCGGCGTCGAAGGCCTGGGTTCGCGACGGTTGCCCCTGGCCGTAATATCCGGCGAGGGCCACGTTCTCGAACAGGCTGAGTCGCTTGAAGGGCCGCGGAATCTGGAATGTCCGCCCAATGCCGCGGTTGATGATCTTGTAGGGCGGCAGCCCGCCGATCTCCTGGCCCATGAACCGGATGGTGCCCGCGGTCGGGGCCAGGGTACCCGACAGCAGATTGAAGGTGGTGCTTTTACCCGAGCCGTTCGGGCCGATCAGGCCGAGAATCTCGCCCTGCTCGACCTTGAACGACACGTTGGAAACGGCGGTGAATCCGCCGAATCGCTTGATCAGTCCGGATACTTCCAACACGCGCGGAGGATCACTTCACGGCATAAGGAGAGGAGTCGGGCAGCTTCAGCACCGGCGCTCGCTGCTGCAACGCCTTCGGCCACACCACATAGGCCTTGTCATCGACATACTGGATCACGACCGGATAGGCGCGGTTGTTCTGACCGGCCATCACCGCTGTCTCCGGCTCGAACTTCGCGCCAAAGCCCAGCATGGTGCCGCCTTCGGGCACGTCGACGTCGAGCGCGGCTTTGCGCAGCGCTTCCGCGTCGATCCCGCCATAGGTCTTGATCGCCCGCGGCAGCACCTGGCTCAGAAACAGATGCGTGTTGGACGCGGCCATGCCGACATGGGCCGACATGATCACGGTTTCCGGCTTGGCCTTTTTATAGGCCTCACCCACCATTTTCGTCAGTTCCGCCAGGCCCGGCTTCAGCGCGTCCGGCTTCACTTCCCAAATGGAGATCGGATCGACGTCCATGAAGAAATTCACGTCGGTGCCGCCGGCGGCCTTCAACTTGGAATAATCGGTGTAACCCGCGCCATGCCCGATCAGCGCCTGGAAGCGCAGTCCGCCCTCGCGCGCCTGGCGGAGGAACAGACTGATGTCGGGGTTATAGCCGGTATGCAGGATCACGTCGGGCCGCGCGCGTTTCAGCTTCGTGACCAGCGAGGACAGATCGGGCGCCGTGACGGAATACCCCTCCTTCAGCACCACGTTCAGTCCGCCCTTGGCCGCGCCCTCGGAATTGCCGCGGGCGACGTCCACGCCATAGGCGCCGTCTTCGTGAATGATCGCGACCCGCAGGTCCTTCGGTTCTTTCCCGAAAGCTTCCTTCGCGTACGCCGTCAGCATCGCCGTGGAGGCGAGGCCCCACTGCGTCCCATAGGGCTGCGCGCGGAACACATATTTCAGATGGCGATTTTCCAGCACCGGGGACGCGATGCAGGTCGTGATCCACATGAACTTCTTGAACTGTTCGACGCGGGCGGCCGTGGGCACGCACTCGGCCGAGGAGAAGAAGCCGAGCAGCATGTCCACCTTTTCCTGCTCGATCAGGCGGACGGCTTCGTTGATCGCGACGTCGGGCTTGCTCTGCGCGTCGGCGTAAATGGCGTCGATCTTATAGCCTTCGATGCCGCCGGTGGCGTTGATGTGGTCGATCATGATCTTGGCGCCGAGGTTGTGCAGCTCCGACCCGCCGCCGGCGAAGGGGCCGGTCAGGTCGTACACGACGCCGATCTTGATCTTTTTTTCCTGCGCCACGGCCGGAAAGGCCAGCGCCGCCATCAGTCCGAGTACGCCCGCGAGGCAGGCAAGCCCACGCCTGAACATGTTCAGTCCCCCTGTTCCGTCCCGCGTGCGCGGGTTCGCGGCGCCCTTATGCGGAGGCGGGGCGGGCCTGGCAAGGGCGGTTACACCGCGGTTACGGCGCGGATTTCGCGGCGGGACCCGATGGCTTTACATGGTCGCGACAACGCGCGGAGGAAACCCCACCATGAAATTCGGCATCGCCATCCCCACGGATTCCGACTCCTGGCGCCTCGTGCGCCGCGCCGAGGAACTCGGCTTCCACCATGCCTGGTTCTACGACACCCAGCTTCTCAGCGCCGACTGCTTCGTCGCCATGGCCGCGTGCGCCATGAAAACCACTCGCATCCGGCTGGGCACCGGCGTCCTCATCCCCTCCAACCGGATCGCCGCTGTTACGGCCAACGCCTTCGCCTCCCTCAACAAACTCGCGCCCGGACGGATCGACTTCGGTATTTCCACCGGCTTCACCGGACGCCGCACCATGGGGTTGGGCGCTATTAAGCTCTCCGACATGGAGGAATATATCCGCGTTGTTCAGGGCCTGTGGCGACGCGATACGGTGGAAGCGGAGATCGAGGGCAAGAAGCGGTTGATCCGGTTTCTCAACCCCGATCTGGGTCTGATCAATGTCGACGATCCGATGCCACTGTATATCGCGGCATCGGGTCCGAAAGCCCGCGCGCTGACCGCGAAACTCGACGCCGGCTGGATCGATGGCGCCGCGTCGGTCGCGCACGCCACCGCCAATCTCGGTCTGATGCGCGAGGCCTGGACCTCGGCGGGCCGCGACACCGCCGCGCTGAACGCGGTCGCATGGGCTGGCGGCGCGGTCCTGGAACCGGGCGAGCGGTATGACAGTCCGCGCGCGATCGCCCAGGCGGGACCGCGGACGGCGGTGATGCTGCACCGGGCGGCGGACGAGGCGGCGATGGGCCTGCCAAATCGCACGCCGCTGCCGCCCCAGTTCCGGGATCTGGCGACCCAATACGTCGAACACGCGAAAGGCTTCGGACCTCAGGGCGCGCATTATCTGGAAAACCATCGGGGACATCTGATGTTCGTGCGCGACGACGAACGGCCTTATCTGACGGCCGAGCTGATTCGTCACGCCACCTGGACCGCGACCGCGCCGGAACTGATCGAGCTTATACAGGCGATCGAGGCCGCCGGGTTCAATCAGATCGTGTTCTCTATCCTGCCAGGTCAGGAACACGCGGTGGAAGACTGGGGCAGGATCCGCCGCGCCTTCGCCTGAACCGGGCCGCCTCCGGACCGCGCGATCGTCGTTTCGCGATCGTTTCGCGCGGCCGGTCCGGGCGGCCAGACGGGGTGGCCAGCCGGGGCGACCGGTGTTTTTGGATTTACACGACATGGGACGAACCATATGGTCCGGTCATGAACGAATCCTCCGCTCATTCGTCTCCACCGAAACCGGTGCCGGCGTTAAAGCCTTTGCCGTTGATCATCTTCAGCTCTCGTTGGTTGCAACTTCCGTTGTACCTCGGACTGATCGTCGCACAGGCCGTGTATGTTTTCCTGTTCCTCAAGGAATTGTGGCACCTCGTGTCGCATGCCACGACGTTTAGCGAGCACGAGATCATGCTGGTCGTGCTGGGACTGATCGATGTCGTCATGATCTCCAACCTGCTGATCATGGTGATCGTCGGTGGATATGAGACGTTCGTCGCCCGGATCGGCCTCGACGGACATCCGGACGAGCCAGAATGGCTCAGCCATGTGAATGCCGGTGTGCTAAAGGTAAAGCTCGCGACGGCGATCATCGGCATTTCGTCGATCAGTCTGCTCAGGACTTTTATCGAGGCGGGCGCAATCGGCTCGGCGCATTCGCGTATCACCGGCGAAGGTGTGATGTGGCAATCGATCATTCACGCGCTGTTTATTCTCTCCGCGCTCGGCATCGCCTATGTCGACAGGCTCGGCAACACGCCGGACAAGCACTGAACCCATCCGCGGCGCGGGCCGCGCGCGGGACAGGACGGGCGGCGGATAGAAAAGGAAACCCGGCATGACCAGCCTCCTCGACGGCAAACTCGCTTTGATCACGGGCGGCGGCTCGGGTATTGGCGAGGGCATCGCCCGCGCCATGGCGGAACACGGCGCCCGCGTCATCGTCGCGGACGTGAACGAAACCGGCGCCGCCCGCGTGGCCGCCGCGATCGGCGCCGCCCATTTCGTCCTGGATGTCAGCGATCGCGCCGCGGTCGATATGCTGGCGGCGGCGATCGCCAAGGATTTTGGGCCGATCTCGATCCTCGTGAACAACGCCGGCATCATCCGCCGCGCGAAAATCGACGACCCGGCGACGCGGAGCCTGTGGGACGCGACCATGGCGGTCAATCTCGACGGCCCTTACAACATGGTCACGGCGTTTCAGGAACAACTGAAACAAACCAAGGGCTCCGTCATCAACATCGGATCCATTCAGAGCTTCGTCGCGCTGCCGAATTCGGCGGCCTACACGACGTCCAAAGCCGGGGTGCGCGGCCTGACCAAGGCTCTGGCCATCGAGCTTTCGCCGCTGGGCGTCCGCGTCAACGCGATCGGGCCGGGCATGATCGCGACACCGCTGAACGCCGACGCGCGCCAAAATCCAGACTACATGGCGAACTTCGCCTCGCGCATTCCGTTGGGGCGTCTGGGCGAGCCTGGCGACATCGCCGGTCCCGCCGTGTTCCTCGCCTCCGACCTCGCGCGTTACATCACCGGCGTCACACTGCCGGTCGATGGCGGTTTTTTGGCATACTGACCATGACCCACAAAACCATCCGCACACAGGTTCTGGAAATCGCCTACGAGGAAACCGGCCCGGCGAGCGGTCCCCCCGTCGTGCTGCTGCACGGCTTCCCCGACGACATCCACGCCTACGACGGCGCCGCCGGTCCTTTGGCGGCGCGAGGTTTTCGCGTGCTGGTGCCGTATTTACGCGGCTATGGCCCGACGCGTTTCCTGTCCGCCGATACGCCGCGATCCGGGGAACAGGCCGCGCTGGGCAAGGATCTGCTCGATTTTCTCGATGCGCTGGCCATTCCGCGCGCCATTCTCGGCGGTTACGACTGGGGCGGACGCGCGGCCTGCGCGGTCGCGGCTTTGTGGCCGGAACGCTGCCGGGCGCTGATGTCGATCAATGGTTACAACATCCAAAACATCGCGGAAGCACTGAAACCGGCCTCGCCCGAGCAGGAAGCACGCCACTGGTACCAGTGGTATTTCAACACGGCACGCGGCATCGCCGGACTGACGGCCCATCGGCACGGTATTTGCAAATTGCTGTGGAAAATGTGGTCGCCAAACTGGATTTTTTCGGACGCGCATTACGACCGCACCGCCGCCAGCTTCGAAAATCCGGATTTCGTCGATGTCGTCGTCCAGTCCTACCGCCATCGCCACCAGAACGCGCCCGGCGACCCGGCGCTGGCCGCCATCGAGGCGCTGATCGCCGTGCAGCCCAGGATCGCGGTGCCGGCGATCGTACTCCATGGCGAGGCGGACGGCGTCGGTCCCGTCGCGTCCTCCGCCGGGCACACGCGGCATTTCGGGCATTCTTACGAACGCCGGGTCATTCCGGTCGCGGGCCATTTCCTGCCGAACGAGGCCCCCGAAGCCGTGGTTCAGGCGATCGCCGATCTGGCCGAACGAAGCTGACGGTTCAATCGCCCGCCGCCGCCCTTTCGCCAAAACCGGGAATGGTCTCGATAACCCGCTTGACCTGCGCGGAGGTAATCAGACGCGTGCACTCGAACTGGCGTGGTGTGTCCTTATGTCGGGGACACCACAAAAAATCGTTGTGATCGAATTTGTGCCGCGGATCGTTCCAGCAGGAATTGCAGGCGTGCCAGTTAACGACACGGTACGGCGTGGAAAACTCGTTGCTCGGATGCGTGAACCCGCTGATCATGACCACCGGACAACCGGCGGTCCAGGCGAGCCAGGCGAGACCGGACGACAGGCCCACAAAAAGCGATGCGTGCCGGAGCAGACGCGCTCGCTCCTCCAAAGGACGATCGCCGGTCTGGTCCTCCGCCCCATTCGGGATCTGCGTCCACATCAGACCGAACCCGTGCACGGGCTTCTGGTCGATGCAAATCACGCGATAGCCGCTTTCTTTTAAAAACGCGACGATGTCCCGCCAGCCGTTCGGATTTGTCCAATATTTGCATCCGCTACTGCTCTGCACCGCGATAACGGCATAAGGTTCCTTAATCGCCCGGGTTTCGTCCGCCAGCGCGATCCGCGGCGCGGCCTCCGACGGATCGACGCCCAGAATGTAACCGGCGGTGCGGTGCAGACCGACCAGTCGGAAATCGGTGGGCTGCCAGTCATGCGCCTCGTCGCCAAAGAACACGCCCAGAGAATACGTCGCGTAGGCGGTGTCGGCGATATGTCGTGCCACCATCTCCTCGTGCGTGACGAGGGTGAGATTGGGATAAGCATCGCGCAACAGCGGGATAATCAGGCCCGACAACGCGCAGGTGACCCGGCAAGCGGGGAATTTCTCGGCGAAACGGGCGGCATAGGGAAACCACGCCAGAATGTCGCCCAATGTGCCCACGGGAAATTGTATCACGATATTCTGGTGGTTGGGGTCGTGGTCGTGAGTCATGACCTCCACGGGTTCGCCTTGTGCCGCGTCGTCAATCGACCAGATCTCGATCCTGAAGCGGACGTACCAACGTTTCGAGGAATTGACGAAAGCGCCCTGGTTCTCGCTCTCGAACAAAATATTGCCGGTGTCGAGGTCGCGCAGGCGGACGCGCCAGCGGCCCGTTTCGCGCGGCGGCAACAGGACGCGGCAGCCCAGATTGAAGTCGAATCGAATGCCCTCTGGGCCGAGCAGGACCGGGCGCGCGGCGGCCGGGGGGTAAGGCCATTTGACCTCGGGCCCGGCGGGCGGCCCCACGGTCTCCGGGCTGGTTTCGGCTGTTCCGGTTTCGGCGGTCATCGTCGCTCCCATCCGCGCCAGCGCCGTGGCGCGACAGGCATTCTATGGAATGCACGGCGGAAATGAAACCTTAGGTTGTATCGCCTCACCGCCTGGCCGCGAAAAACGCGCGCAGCAGGGCGCCGCATTCGGTTTCGCGAACTCCGCCGACGATTTCCGGCCGGTGATGGGACGACGTGGCGTCGAAAACGCGCGCGCCATGCTCGACGCCACCGCTTTTGGGGTCGTACGCCCCGAAAATCAGCCGCCGTATCCGGAAAAGGCCGATCGCCTGCGCGCACATCGGGCACGGTTCCAACGTCACCACCAGATCGCAATCGGGCAACCGCGGCGATCCGCGCGCCGCCGCCGCCGCCCGCAACACCAACATTTCCGCATGCGCCGAAGCATCGCTGGCAGCCTCCACCCGGTTGCCCGCGGACGCCAACACCGTCCCATCCGGCCCCAACAGAACGGCACCGACGGGAACCTCGCCACGCCGGGCGGCGGCGCCGGCTTCGTCCAGCGCGAGGTCCATGGCGGGGAACGCGGTGTGAGACATGCGGGGTCCTGAGAGGGTCGAATGGGTGCGAACGGGACGCCCCGGGGCTTTGCCCCGGACCCCACGGGGGCTTCGCCCCTCGACCCCACCAAGGGCTCGCCCTTGGAACCCCGGGATTGTTGCCCTGTGGCTGGGGAGGTGCCGGGACCGGTCACGGCACCTCCCCAGCCACAGGGCAACAAATCGATCGCGGTCCAGGGGACGTTCCCCTGGTGGGGGTCGAGGGGGCAAAGCCCCCCGTGGGGTTTGGGGCAAAGCCCCAAGGCTCCCCCTTCTACACCCACTCACCCCTCCAGGTCTTCGCGCTTTCTCTTGCCCGTGCCCGTCCATGGGGTCTAGCAACGGCGCATGAGCAGAAGACCCGTCATTGGCGTGACCCTGGATTCCGAGCAACCCGGCGGTTATTCGAAATATCCCTGGTATGCGCTACGCCAGAACTATGCCGAGGCGGTCGCCGCCGCCGGCGGGTTGCCGGTGGCCTTACCGCACGACGTGGCGCTGGCCGCCGATTATCTGGACCGGATCGACGCGTTGATCGTCACCGGCGGCGCCTTCGACGTCGACCCCTCGTTGTATGGCGAGGGAGATCGCCACGCGACGGTGACCCTGAAAGAGGGACGAACCCAGGCGGAACTGGCGCTGACACGCGGGGCGCTGGGACGGAATCTGCCGGTGCTCGGCATCTGCGGCGGGCAGCAATTGCTGGCGGTCGCGCTGGGCGGTGCGCTGATCCAGCACATCCCGGACTCGGTGCCGGACGCGCTGGCGCATGAACAACCGAACCCAAGACACGAACCCGGCCACACCATCGCGGTGGTCGCTGACACGCTGCTGCATCGGATCGTCGGCGCGGCGGAAATGCGCGTGAACTCCGCGCACCACCAGGCGGTGCGCGCGCCCGGCCCCTATGCCATCGTCAACGCCACCGCGCCGGACGGCGTGATCGAAGGCCTGGAAGACCCGCGCTACCGCTTCTGTCTGGGCGTGCAGTGGCACCCCGAATATTTCATCGACCCCGGCGACCGGCTGATTTTCGACGCGCTGATCGAGGCCTGCCGGCCATGAGCGAGACCTCCGTATCCGCCGAACCGCGCGGCGACCGCATCGCGAAATATTTGGCCCGCGCCGGCGTCGCCAGCCGCCGCGACGCCGAACGCATGATCGCCGAGGGCAAGGTCAAGCTGAACAACGCCGTCGTCACCCATCCCGCGACCTTCGTCACGCCCGGCGACCTCGTCACCATCGGCGGCCTGCTGGTCGAGGAACCGGATCGCACCCGCCTCTGGCGCTACCACAAACCCGAGGGCCTGGTGACCACGCACCGCGACCCGGAGGGCCGTGCCACCGTGTTCGACAAGCTGCGTCACCAACTGCCTCGCGTCATCAGCATCGGACGGCTGGACCTGACCAGCGAGGGGCTGCTGCTTCTCACCAACGACGGCGCCCTGGCGCGGGTACTGGAAATGCCGTCCACCGGCTGGATCCGGCGTTACCGCGTGCGCGTGCATGGCGACGTGGACCCGAAAGCCCTGGCCGCCCTGGCGAACGGGGTCACCGTCGACGGCGTCCGCTACGCACCGATCGATGCCGGTCTGGACGCGAAAAAGGGCGAGAACGCCTGGATGACCGTCAGCCTGCGCGAGGGCCGCAACCGCGAAATTCGCCGGGTCATGGCGCATCTCGGCCTGGAAGTGTCGCGCCTGATCCGCATCGCCTACGGCCCGTTCCAGTTGGGCACCCTGCCTCGCGGCGGGATCGAGGAAGTGCCGACCCGCGTACTGCGCGAGCAATTACCGAAGGAACCGGCGCCCGGCGCGAAACCCCCGCGCGGCCTGCGCCGGTCCTGAGCGCGTGCGAATTGTCGCGGGCACCTGGAAGGGCCGGACTCTGACCGCGCCGCCCGGCCTGGACACACGTCCGACCGCCGACCGCGTCCGCCAGGCCCTCTTCGATATTTTGCTCCACGCCCCTTGGGCCGGCCGCTCCCTGATCGAAAACGCGCTGATCCTGGACGTCTTCGCGGGCACCGGCGCCCTGGGGTTGGAAGCCCTGTCCCGCGGTGCCGCGCGCGCCGTGTTCGTGGAACAGGCACGGCCCGCCCTGGCGGCGCTGCGCGCGAATATCGCCGCGTGCAAGGCCGTGGACCGCTGCGAGGTCCTGGCCGTCGAAGCCCTGTCCATGCCAACCGGCCCAAAAGCGGACATCGTGTTTCTCGACCCACCCTACGGACGGGACCTGATCCCAAAAACACTGACCCGTCTCCGCGCGATCGAACGCCTGGGGGAGGGAACTCTGATCGTCGCGGAAACCGGCCGCGACGAACCCGCGCCGGTAGACGATCCGCTCTCGGAACGAGTCCACGGCGCCGCATGTCTCACGATCTGGCGAGAAAAATAGAGCCGGGGACCAGCGGTTCCCGTTTTGGTTTCGGACACCGCTCGATCATCGTCCCCCGACTCGATCGGGGGACCGGGTGCGGCACGTCCGTGGCCCGACCGTGCCGCGCTTGTACGACCGCCATAGGACCCGATCAGAAATAACGACGAGAACACCTGTCCGTGCACCCTCGCCCCAGACCAGCCACCTACTTTCCAATACAAAACTGCCGGAAAATCGCGTCCAAAATCTCCTCGACCCCCACCTGCCCGGTGATCGAGCCCAAAGCACGCAACGCCAGACGCATCGCCTCGCCCCGTAACTCCGGCGCGGCCGCGTCATCCGCCTCCCCCAGCCATCGCCCAGCCGTCTGAAGCGCGACCCTATGCCGTGCCTGGGTTAACGGCGGCGGCCCGCCAGACTGCGTCAACGCAACCGCCCGCTCCGCCAGACGCGCGCGCAACACATCGAGCCCCTCGCCCGTCAAAGCACTGACCGCGATCACCTCCGGCCGCGGATCGGAACGCAAATCGCTCTTGTTCGCGACAACCAAACCACCGGAAACCGGCTCGAACACCGCATCCGCCTCGATCACCGTCACCACCAAATCCGCGGACCCGGCACGCGCCCGAGCCCGCCGCACCCCCTCGGCTTCAATCGGATCGGCGGTCTCCCGCAAACCCGCGGTATCGACCAGAGTCACCGGCACGCCGCCAAGAACCACCCGGCACTCGATCGCGTCCCGGGTCGTTCCCGGCAACGCCGACACAATCGCCACGTCGCGCTCCGCCAACGCATTGATCAGAGACGATTTCCCGACATTCGGCGCGCCGCCTATCGCGAAAAACAACCCCTCGCGCAATTTCTCCCCGCGATGCCCATCGTCCAAATGCGCGGCGATCTCCGCCCGCAACGCACGCACCGCACCCACCAAATCCGCCTCTACCTCCGGCGGCAAATCCTCGTCGGGAAAATCGATCAAGGCCTCCTGCCGGGACAGCGCCAGCCGCAACCGCTCCGACCAGCCCCGATACAAAGCCCCCAACGCGCCGTCCAACTGCCGCAACGCCTGCCGCCGCTGCGCATCCGTTTCGGCGGCGACCAAATCGTGCACCGCCTCCGCTTCCACCAAATCGAGCTTTCCGTTCAGAAACGCCCGCCGCGTGAACTCTCCCGCCTCGGCCGGACGCAAGCCCAGCTCGCCCAATGCGCCCGCGACCGCATCGACGACCGCCGGACCCGCATGAAGAAAAAGCTCGGCGCAATTCTCGCCCGTGTAGGTGCCCGGACCAGGCAGCCACACCACCATCGCGCGATCCAGCACTTCGCCATCCGCGCCGCGCAACGCCCGCGCGACCGCCCGGCGCGCGGGCGGCAATCGCCCGCACAACGCCGTCAACGCCGCCGCGCTCTCCGGCCCGCTGATCCGCAACACCGCGATGGCGGCACGCCCCGCGCCCGACGCGAGCGCGAAAATCGTGTCCGCCGAAGCGCCGCTCACCCCGCCAGCCGCACCACCGGCAGGTTATCCACCACCGACAAGGGCGCCCCCGTCGCGGCCCGCACCTGATCCACCGTCAGGCCCGGCGCGATCTGATGCATCAGGAACCCGGTGCCGGTCGGCTCGAACAATCCGAAATTGGTCGCGACCAGCTTCACCACACCACGCGCCGTCACCGGCAAATCGCAGGCCGCCATCAACCGCGAGGACCCGTCGCGCGTCGTATGTTCGAGAATAATGAACACCCGCTTCGCGCAGGCCGCGAGATCCATCGCCCCGCCAATCCCGCCGCCCTTCTGGCCCTTCAGCTTCCAGTTGGCGAAATCCCCTCCGCAGGACACCTGATACGCGCCCATCACGGTCACATCAATGTGACCGCCGCGAATAATCCCGAAACTGTCGGCGTGATGCACCACCGCCGCGCCCGGCTTCAACGTGACATTCTGCCCGCCCGCGTTGACGAGGTTCAGGTCTTCCGTCCCCTCCGCCGCCACCTGGCCATAGCCGATGATCCCGTTTTCCGAATGGTAAACGATATCGGTGTCGCCAATATCGGTATTCGAACACATCGTCGGAATACCGACACCCAAATTGACAACCCACCCGTTCTGGAACTGCTCGGCCGCGAGATCCGCCATCTGCTGACGGTTGAGTCCCTTGCTCCCGCTCATTTGCGTCGCTCCTGCCGTTTCGCGGGCCATATCCCCTCCGGCGCCGGCGGCACCTGAACCAGCCGGTGCACGAACAAACCCGAGGTATGAACATCGTCCGCGTCGATCCCGCCGGCCGGAAGAATCGGCTCGTCGACCTCCACGATCGTGCATTTCGCGGCCGTGGCCATCAGCGGATTGAAATTGCGCTGCGCCCGGTGGAACCGGAGATTGCCGAACGTGTCGGCGCGCGCCGCGCGAATGAACGCGTAATCCAGCGGTAACGCGTATTCCAACAGATATTCTCGGCCGTTTATCACCCGGGTCTCGCGCCCCTCCGCCAGTTCGGTCCCGACCGCGGTCGGCGTGTAAAACGCCGGTATGCCCGCGCCCGCCGCCCGCATCCGCTCCGCCAGCGTGCCCTGCGGCACCAGTTCGGCCTCGACCTCGCCCGCCTCGTAATACTTCGTGAACGGGATCGGATCGGTCGGCCGGGTCGCGGCTGTAAACGCGCAAATGACCTTCGCCACCTGCCCATTCTCCACCAGCATCCCAATGTCCGGCATCCGCGGCTGCTGCGCCCCGCCGGTGCTGTTGGCGACCAGAGTCAGACGCTTCGCGCCCTGCTCCAGCAACGCCCTGATCAAATTGAACGGAGTCCCCGGCATGGCGAACCCGCCAAACGCGATGGTGCTGCCATCGGGAATGTCGGCCACCGCCTCCCGGAACCCGCCTACGACTTTCGATCTCGCGGCCATCGTCCCCTCCATGATTGGCCACGATCAATGGCCACCCAACCCAGAGGCGTCAAGCGCACGGCGAAGAGGCGGCGAACCCGAATGGCGGACGCCCGCCTTGCATCCACCGCCGCGCCAGGTTCAATGGAGGAAATCTTTGCCTTGGAGAGTTGAATGCGTCAGCTAATCGCCGGGAACTGGAAGATGAACGGGTTGGCGGGAGACACCGCCGCCATATGCGGCCCATTGCGTACCGGCGCGGATGGCCTCGCCTGCGACCTGCTTGTGTGCCCGCCCTTCACGCGGATCGTCACCGCGGCCAATATTCTGGTGGGCTCCGCCGTCGCCGTGGGCGGCCAGGACTGCCACGTGAATGAAAAAGGCGCCCATACCGGCGATATCTCCGCCGCCATGCTGGCCGACGCCGGCGCCACCTGGGTTATTCTCGGCCACTCGGAACGCCGCGCCGACCACGGCGAATCCGACGCCCTGATCCAGGCCAAAACCAAAGCCGCCGTCGCCACCGGCCTGTCCCCAATCGTTTGCGTGGGCGAAACCGAAGCCCAGCGCGTCGCGGGCGACCAAAACAAAATCGTCGGCGGCCAACTCGCGGGCAGCCTGCCGGAAGGCTTCGCGGGCGTCGTCGCCTACGAACCCGTCTGGGCCATCGGCACCGGCAAAACCGCGACCGAGGCCGACGTCGCCGCAATGCACCTGTTCATCCGCGAAACGCTGGTCAAACAACTCGGCGACGCCGGCAACAAAGTCCGCATTCTCTACGGCGGCTCCGTCCGCCCCGCGAACGCCAGCACCCTGCTGGCGGTCCCCCACGTCGGCGGCGCCCTCGTCGGCGGCGCCGCCCTCAACGCCGCCGACTTCCTGGGCATCGCCAAAGCCGCCAAAGCCTGATCGAAAAGCCCCGCCAGAGAGCGGCAAAACACACCGGCCGGGGATTGAGCGCTTTTCAAGCCCCGGCGGCACCGCTAGAAGTCGGCCGCGCCCGTACCACCCATCCGGAACCCCACGTTGAGCACTGTCCTCCTGATCATCCACCTGTTCGTCACCTTGGCTCTGATCGGCGTCGTGCTGATCCAGCGCAGCGAGGGCGGCGGTCTGGGCATTGGCACCTCCCAGGGGATGGGCTCGTTCATGAGTGGGCGAGGCACCGCCAACCTGCTGACACGCGCGACCGGAATCCTCGCGGCGATCTTCTTCGCGCTGTCGCTGGCCCTGGCACTGATGAACCGCGGCACCATGGGCAGCAACCGGTCGATCCTGGACTCGGTGCCCGCCACCGGAACGGCACCCGCGCCGCCACCGCCTCCGGCCGCGCCCTCCGCGCCGGCCAACTGATTTGCCTTTTCGCCGGGGTGGCCTTCCCACCCCCCGCTTCGCCCCCGTATAAGGACCGCCCATGACGCGGTACGTCTTCATCACCGGTGGCGTGGTCTCCTCCCTCGGTAAGGGTATCGCCGCGGCGGCGCTTGGCGCGCTGCTGCAGGCCCGCGGCTACAAGGTCAAGCTGCGCAAGCTCGACCCCTATCTGAACGTCGATCCCGGCACCATGAGCCCAACCCAGCACGGGGAAGTCTTCGTCACCGACGACGGCGCCGAAACCGACCTGGATCTGGGCCACTACGAACGCTTCACCGGCGTCCACGCCACCCAACTCGACAACGCCACCACCGGCCGGATTTATTCGGATGTGATCGCCCGCGAACGCCGCGGAGATTATCTCGGCGCGACCGTGCAGGTGATCCCGCACATCACCGACGCCATCAAGGACGTCGTCCTGCGAGGCACCGAAGCCTTCGACTTCGTCCTGATCGAGATCGGCGGCACCGTCGGCGACATCGAATCCCTCCCCTTCCTCGAAGCCATCCGCCAACTCGGTAACGACCTCGGACCCGAGCAATCCCTGTTCGTCCATCTGACCCTGGTGCCCTACATCCAATCCGCCGGCGAGCTGAAAACCAAACCAACCCAGCACTCGGTAAAAGAGCTGCTGAACGTCGGCATCCAGCCAAAAATGCTGCTGTGCCGCTGCGACCGCCCGATCCCAGATGGCGAACGCCGCAAGATCGCGGCCTTCTGCAACGTGCGCGCCGAAGCGGTGATTCCGGCTCTCGACGTCCCCAGCATCTATTGGGTCCCGATCCGCTACCACGAAGAAGGCATGGACCGCGAAGTCCTACGCCACTTCCAGTTGCCCTTCCACGAGGAACCCGACCTCAGCCGCTGGTGGAACATCGTCAACGCGATGGACAACGCCGAAGGCACCGTCCGCATCGCCGTCGTCGGCAAATACACCAACCTCCTGGACAGTTATAAATCCCTGTCCGAGGCCCTGATCCACGGCGGCATCGCCAACAAGGTGACGGTGCAACTCGACTGGGTCGACAGCGAGGAATTCGAAAAACCCAGCGCGGTGCAACGCCTGGAAGACGTCCACGGCATTCTGGTCCCCGGTGGATTCGGTGAGCGCGGCACCCCCGGCAAGATCGCCGCCGTCCGCTTCGCCCGCGAGCGCCGCGTGCCCTTCTTCGGCATCTGCTTCGGCATGCAAATGGCCGTGATCGAGGCCGCCCGGAACCTCGCGGGCATGGCGGGCGCGTCATCGACCGAGTTCGGCGCCTGCGAGGACCCGGTCGTCGGCCTGCTCACCGAATGGAACCGCGGCAACCAGGTCGAGCGCCGCGCCGAAACCGACGACAAAGGCGGCACCATGCGCCTCGGCGCCTATCAGGCGAACCTGGCCAAGGACAGCCTCGTCCGCTCCATCTATGGCGGCGCCGCCAGTATCGAGGAACGGCATCGCCATCGCTACGAAGTGAACGTGGACTACCGCGCGAAACTGGAAGCGACCGGCCTGCGCTTCTGCGGCATGTCGCCCGATGGCGTGCTGCCGGAAATCGTCGAACTGGACGGCCACCCCTGGTTCGTGGGCGTGCAATACCACCCCGAGCTAAAGTCCAAGCCCTTCGACCCGCATCCGCTGTTCGCCGGTTTCATCGCCGCCGCCGTCCGCCAGGCGCGCCTGGTGTGATAAAGCCTGGCGCGCGGCGATGACCGATTTCGGTATTGCCCGCGCCCTGCATGTGATCGCCGTCGTCCTGTGGATCGGTGGCGTCGGCATGGTGACGACGGTCCTGCTGCCGGGCATCCGCCGCGCTTATGCCCCACCCGATCGCTTCGCCGCCTTCCACGCCATCGAGGCCCGGTTCGCCCGCCAATCCCGCTGGACCACCGCCCTCGCCGGACTGACCGGCTTCTACATGACCTGGCGAATCGGCGCCTGGGATCGCTTCGTCACCCCGTCTTTCTGGTGGATGCACGCGATGGTCGTCACATGGGCGATCTTCACCGCGATGCTCTTCGTCGCCGAGCCCCTGTTTCTCCACCGCCTCCTGGAACGCCGCGCGGCCCATGCAGCGGAGGCCACTTATCGCCTGATCGAACGCCTGCACTGGGTATTGCTCGGCCTGAGCCTCCTCGCGGCGGGCGGCGCCGCCGCAGGTGTCGCGGGCATCAACCTGCTGGGATTCTGACCCGCCTCTTGCTCCGCGTGCGGCGCCGTCCGACTGTCGCGCATGGCCATGAACACCGCCCCCTTCCGCGTCGCCGAAGGCGAGACAGTCAAACTCCGTCACCGTCCGACCTGGGTTGACCCATTCTACGACTCGAAACCGGACTACGAGGCCCGGCTGGCCGCGCATGTGAAAGAACTAGACCGTTTGCAACAGCGCCTCTACGCCTCCAACACGCGGGCTGTGCTGCTGATCTTTCAGGCCATGGACGCGGCGGGCAAGGACGGCGTCATCCGCCACGTCATGTCGGGCATCAACCCGCAGGGCTGCCAGGTCGTCAGCTTCAAGCACCCCAGCGCGCAAGAACTGCAACACGACTTCCTGTGGCGCTGCACCCGCGACCTGCCGGAACGCGGCCGTATCGGCATCTTCAACCGTAGCTACTACGAGGAAGTGCTTATCGTCCGCGTCCACCCGGAAATCCTGCACGCCCAAGGCGTCGCCGACATGCCGAAGGACCTGGGTAAACTCTGGCACCGCCGCTACCAGTCCATCGCGGGCCTGGAGCGGCATTTGTCCCGCAACGGCACGCGCGTGGTAAAATTCTTCCTGCACATGTCGAAGGAGGAACAACGGAACCGCTTTCTCGCCCGCATCCAGGAACCGCGGAAAAACTGGAAGTTCAGCACGGCTGACATCCAGGAACGGGCCTTCTGGGACGATTACATGACGGCCTACGAGGATTGTCTGAGCGCCACCAGCACCGACCGCGCGCCGTGGTATGTCGTTCCCGCCGACGACAAACGCAACGCGCGGTTGATCGTGTCGCGGATCGTGGCCGACACGATGGCCGGGATGAAACTCCGCTATCCGAAGAGCGACGACTCGCGGCAAGAGGAACTGGACGCGATCCGTGTGGCGTTGGAGCGGGAGGCGGAGTGAACGCCGCTACCCGGCGCCCGCCCCCCGCGTGAACCACGCGTCAATCGCCCGCGCCACCGCCCGCGCCAGCCGGGTCCGGTGCGTGGGGTCGTTCAACGACGCCTCGTCGGCTGGGTTGGACAGGAACCCCATCTCCAGCAGCACGCTCGGGACTCCGGCGGCGTGCAATACGATGAAATTCGCCCGCCGCTTCGGCGAGAACAACAACGGCACGTCCGTTTCCAGCCCCCGCACCAGCGCGCCCGCCGCCCGCGCCGAGATCGCCCGGTTCTCCCGTTGCGCGAGGCTGTTCAGGATGTCCGACACCTCCGGCGGGCGGTCCGGTCCAGACTCGCCGCCATTCTCCCGCGCCGCCAAGGCCTCCGTCTCCGGATCCGATGCGCGCGCGGACAGAGTGTAAACAGACGCGCCACGGATCGCCGGATCGGCCGTTTTGTCGGCGTGCAGCGACAGGAACAAATGCGCGCCGCGCGCGACCGCCATCTCCGCGCGGTCTTCCGGCCAGAGGAACCGGTCGCGATCGCGGGTCAGTTCGACGCGGTAGGCCGCGGTCCCCTCCAGCACCGTCCGCAGCGCCAGCGCGGCGGCCAGGGTCACGTGTTTTTCCAGCGTGCCGGTGCCACCGGTCGCGCCGGGATCGCGTCCGCCATGGCCGGGGTCAATCAGGATCAAGGGCTGGCCGGACACCGCATGGGCCGGTGGACCCGCCAGGAGCGCGGCGGTCAATCCGCCGCCGAGCAACCGCCTGCGGGACAAAAATCGCCTGGAAAAACACGCTTCGGAGATCATCCAGGCGCTCCTATCACCTTGACGCGACGAAGACTATTGCAGTGCGGCGTCGATTGCTTCATTCTTATGAAGCCCCGTCGACGCGAAGGGGCGCGCCGGTCGCCGGTGCGCCATGGCCTGAACCGGTGGATGCGTGACCCCTGGGGGATCGGCGCGAAGGGCTCAACCGCCCATACGACCGCAAGCCTGTTTGGGGAGGGTCCGCGCCATCTCGGCCGCTCGTCCGTCTTTGGCACGCGGGCAAGCCGTCCGGACCATCGGGTCCGGGCCGCTCGCCGTGCCGGATGGATCGCCTCGGACGGAGGCACGAAACGACTTTCACCGGGCCGCGCCCCTCAACGGGAGCGTGCCGTCCGAGCACCAGGACCAGATGACCAACCGCGCGCGGCAAACGACAGCGCCAGGCCCAGGAACCATCCGGACGGATGGCCTTTGGGCGTGGCCGATCGCGCGCGCGCGGCGTTCTGGCGGCGCGGACATCGCCTCATCCACAAGCCTCGCCACTCCCATATTTCACCGCGGTCTTTTGCCAAGACAAAATCCCTGGAGCCCGCCCAATGGGCTCCCCGGACCGCGGCGGGTGGCGCACCGGAGTTCTCCCCCCGATGTCCAAGCGTATGTTAATCGATGCCACCCACGCGGAAGAAACCCGCGTGGTGGTCCTGGACGGTAACCGCCTCGAAGACTTCGATATAGAGACGTCGACCAAGCGCCAACTCAAAGGCAACATCTACCTCGCAAAGGTTGTCCGCGTCGAACCGAGCCTCCAGGCCGCCTTCGTCGAATACGGTGGCAACCGGCACGGGTTCCTCGCCTTCAGCGAGATCCACCCGGATTACTATCAGATTCCGGTCGCCGACCGGCAGCGGCTGCTGGAATGGCAGGCCGAACAGGCCCGCCTCGAGGAAGAGGAAGAAGACCTCGAACTCGCGCTGAGCCAGGCGGCGGCCGCCGCGCCGCCCCCGAAGCCCGCGCGCCCCGCGCCCGCCCAGCCCGCCGCCGCGCCACATGCCGCGCCCGCGGGTCCCGAAGCCTGGGCTCATCCCGACTCCCCCGCACTGCTCGCCCCGCCCCCGCCCGTCGAGTCCTGGGCGCACCCCGACGTCCCCGCCCTGATCGCCGCGACACCAGTCCCCGCCATCGCTCCGGAACCCGATCCCGCGCCCGAAGCATGGGCCATCGCCGCCGTGCCGGCCCTGATCGCGCCCCCGCCCGTGCTGGCCGCGCGGATTCTGACCGCGGAGCCCGAAGCCACCGATGACGACGACCAGCCGGACAGCGACGACCTCGATATGTTCGGGTCCATCCCCGAGGAAGCCCCGCCCGAGACCATCGGCGGCGAGGACGCCACCAACGACGACGACGATGAGTCCGAAACCCAGGCGCGCGCCACACGCCGCCCGCCGCCGCGTTTCATGCGGAACTACCACATCCAGGAAGTCATCCACCGCCGTCAGATCCTTCTCGTGCAGGTGGTCAAGGAAGAACGCGGCACCAAAGGCGCGGCGCTGACGACGTACCTGTCGCTCGCCGGCCGCTTCTCCGTCCTGATGCCCAATTCGCCCCGGGGCGGCGGCATTTCTCGAAAGATCACGTCGGCCGCGGACCGGCGCCGCCTGAAAGAAGTGATGGTCGAGCTGGACATCCCCAAGGGGATGGGTCTCATTGTTCGCACCGCCGGGGCGCAACGCCCCAAACCTGAAATCAAGCGCGACTGCGAATACCTGCTGCGCCTCTGGGACGACATCCGCGACCACACGCTGAAATCCATCGCGCCCGCTTTGGTTTACGAGGAAGCCAGCCTCATCAAGCGCGCGATCCGCGACGTCTATTCCCGCGAAATCGACGACATCACCGTGGACGGCGAGGACGGCTGGCGCGCGGCGCATGAATTCATGCGTATGCTCATGCCCTCCCACGCCCGGAAGGTCATCCACTGGCCGGAACAGGGCCAGTCGCTCTTCGCCCGCTTCCAGGTCGAGGCCCAACTCGACGCGATGATGCAGCCGACGGTGCAACTGCGCTCCGGCGGCTATCTCGTCATCAACCAGGCCGAGGCGCTGGTCGCCATCGACGTCAACTCCGGCCGCTCCACCCGCGAACGCAACATCGAGGAAACCGCCCTCCGCACCAATCTGGAAGCGGCGGACGAAGTGGCGCGGCAGTTGCGCCTGCGCGATCTCGCCGGTCTGATCGTCATCGACTTCATCGACATGGAGTCGAAGCGCCACAACGCGATGGTCGAGCGCCGCCTGAAGGAAGCGCTGAAAGACGACCGCGCCCGCATCCAGGTCGGCCACATCAGCCATTTCGGCCTGATGGAAATGAGCCGCCAGCGCCTGCGCCCCTCGCTGGAAGAGACGACGCTGATCGTCTGCCCGCATTGCAACGGCACCGGCCATGTCCGCGGCACGGAAAGCGCCGCGCTGCACGTCCTGCGCGGCGTAGAGGAAGAAGCCGGCAAGCGCCGCTCCGCCGAGGTAATCGTCCACGTCGCCACGCCAATCGCGATGTATATCCTCAACCACAAGCGCGAACGCCTGAACGAGATCGAGCGCCGCTACGGCATGCGGGTCATTATCGCCGCCGACGACCAGTTGATCGCCCCGCGCTTCCGCATCGATCGCGTGCGTAGCTTCGCCCCCGGCGAGGAACCGCGCTTCGTCACCCCCGACGCGCCACGTCCAGCGGCGATCGCGCCGCCCGACCCCGACGAGATCGACGAGGACGACGAGGAAGCCGAAGACGCCGCCGACGCCATCGCGGCCTCCGCCAACGGCACCGCCAACGAAACCGAAGCCAGCCGCGAGGCCGAGCAGCGCCGCAAGCGCCGCCGCCGCCGCCGCCGCGGCGGACGCGAGGACGACGCCCCGAACCAGGACGCGCCCTTCGAACCCGCGCCGCGCGCCGTCGCCACGGAATCCGAAGCACCGGACGAAATCCACGCCGCGGTCGAGGAAGCGCTCGCCGATCCCGCCGCCACCGCGGCCGCCGAGGAGTCCGAACGCCGCCGCTCCCGCCGCGGCCGCGGACGCCGCCGCCGGGACGACGATGGCAACCTGTCGCCGCTCGGCGTGCCGGGCGCGGAACAGCCGGATCTGATCCCGGTTTACGCCGGCCCCACCCCCGCCGATCCCTTCGGCGGTCAGGCCTTCGACATTTTCGACGCGATGGAACAGGCGGAACTCGCCGCCTCCCCGCCGCGCCGCCAGCCCGCGCGCAATCGCGAGCAACGGAACGACCGCAACCAGGGGGGCCGCTCGCGCTGGCAGCCTTTGTCCTGGTCGGTGCCCTCGCAGCCGCCCATGCTGCTGCCCGAGCACCCTTCCGACCGTCCCGACCCCGATCGCCCCGAGGCCTGGGCTTTGCCGCAGCGCCCCTTCATGCTGCGGCGCGATCGGCACCAGCCGCGCTGGGGCCGCAACGGCCGCAACCGCGACGCCGCGCCCGCGGTGACCGCCGATGCAGTGGCACCGGAAGCCGTGGCACCCGTGACACCACCGCCCGCCGAGGTCTGGGCCGCCGCCGATCTGCCGTCCATGATCGCGGCCGAAACCACCACGCCAAAACCGGAGCCCGTCGCGGTGCCGATCGAAGCCGGTCCTCCGCCGGAACCCGTTCGCGCCATCGCCCCCCCCCCGGTGGAACCCGTGGTAAGCCCCGTGGCCGAACCAGCGCGCCAGGCGCAGGCTGAACTCCCCTGGGCAGAACTTCCAAAGGCTGAACTCCCGCGGGCTGAAACACCCGCCGAACCGGATGCGCCATCGCCAGAACCGGAGACCGTCTCGATCCCCGTCGAGGCCGCCCCCATAGACGCGGCGCCGAATGAGGTCGCACCCCTGGAGACCGCGCCGGCGCCAGCGACGGAAGCCATCGCACCGGAACCCATCGCGCCAGAAACCACCGCGACGGAACCCGCCGCGGTGGAGGCCCTGGCACCGCCGCCCGCGTCCGACGTCCCCATGGAACCCGTCGTTGGACCCGCGATCCAGCCCATCGTCATCGGCGCCGATGTCACCGCCCCCGCGCAACCCAAACGCGGATGGTGGCGCCGCAAGTAACCCGCCACGCCGGTCAAACCGCCGTCATCCCCGGGCTCGTCCCGGGGATGACGGCACAATGGCCCCTCGCGGGCGCCGGAGGCACGACAAAATCGGGCGGCCCGTTCACCCCTGGGCCCCGCCCCGCCCATGGAGGAACGACCGCGATGCGACCCATCAACGAAACCGCCCCCTCCGCGTGGCTGGCCGCCGATCTCGACGGCGACAAAACCTGGATCGTCGAGCTGGACGACGCGGCGCGGCGCGATCTGACCGGCGCCATCCGCGCGGCCTACGAACCCGGCAAATCCCTGCTGGACTACCGCCGGGCTGAGTTCGACCTTGGCCGCGCCTGGGGACCGACCTCCCACGCGGTGCGCGTGATCAAAGAGGGCCGCGGCTTCACCATCCTGCGCGGCCTCCCCCGCGACGGTCTCTCCGTCGAGGAGTTCGAACTTCTCACCTGGGCGATCGGTCTGCACATCGGCGTGGCGCGCCCCCAGGGCAAAGCCAGCCAATATCTGTCAGCCGTGCGCGACGCGGGCGTCGCCTACCGGACCGGCCGAGGCCGGGGATATTCCTCCGCCGCCGAACTCGATTTCCACACCGACAGCGCCGATATCGTGCTTCTGACGTGCTACAACGTCGCGAAATCCGGCGGACAGAGCATGGTCTCCAGCTCCGTCGCCGCGCATAATGTCATGGTCCGGGAACGCCCCGACCTGGCGGAACTGCTGCACCAACCGCTGTATTTCAGCCGCCAGCAGGAACAGGCGCCGCACGAAACACTGTTCTACCCCAACCCCGTCTGGGACGAGGCCGAGGGCGTGCTGTGCAGCAAATGGAACCGCAACCGCGTGACGATGGCACAGGCGATGGAGGGCGTGCCGGCATTGTCGGCGAAACAAATCGAGGCGATGGCGCTGCTGGACGACATTCTGCGCCGGCCCGCGTTGATGCACTCGATGTATCTGCGGCCCGGCGACATGCAGATGTTGAACAATCACGTCACATTGCATTCCCGCACGGAATTCGAGGATTTCGACGAACCCGCGCTGAAACGGTGTTTGTTTCGCCTGTGGCTGGCGCCACCGGATTGGCCGCGTCTGCCGGAAAGCTGGCGTCCGGCTTATGGGGCGGTGGAGGCGGCGACAGTGCGCGGCGGGATTCTCGGGCAGGCGTACGACGAGTCGAGGCGGGAGTACGAGCGGCGGCAGGCCGAGGATTTGGGGATGCGGGCGGGGTGAGTGTACCAACCGGCGGAACCTTTGACCGTCCCAAAGGCAGACGTTCCATGTCGTCGTGCGCGCGGGCGCGCCATCCGCGATTTTGTCGCATCGCGAAAATCGTGGATGTTCCGTCCCTGGTGATCAGGCCATCCGGACGCCCAATGTGGGTTCGTACACGGGTTCTCCGTCGGGGATGCGCGGACGGTCAGAGCGTGCTTCGATCCTGTCCGGGCCCGAAGACCCGCAAGACGCGAATGTCGCCAGCGGTTGCGTTGCGGCCAGTATCGGAATCAACCTCGTAAAGCGCGCGATAGCCACCGTCGCACGGCAACTCCCGGACGCCGGTATGTTGACCAGCAGGCCAGAGGCAGGGTTGTCCGATCAACCGCTCGATTGAAGCCCATATGCGTTGGAGCCGCCGTCTCGCAGCCGATCCCGCGCCCGGTTGGGTCAGCCAGTCGCGAATGACGACGAGGTCGGCGAGCGCCTTGTCGGTGTATTCCAGTGCGCGCGGCAAATGACGGCCGGATCAGCGGCCAGAGTAGGGGACCGACAACTCGTTGTCAGTGCCGATGCTATCGATCCAGGCTTTGACCTTGGCGGACGCGACCAGCCGGCCCGCGGCGACATCGTCGCGGGCCTCGGCGATCTTATCGGCTTCCCAGGCGACGCGAGCCAGCCGTTCCGCTTCGGTTTCCAGATCGATCAAACCGCCAGTGTCCAGGTTCAACGTGTCCATGGGGACAAGATAGCCGTTTTGCTCGCCCCCGGCCAAAGTTTTGGCCGGCGCTCGCAAAGCCGCGCGCCTGCCCCTGGTTCGCGCACCGCGCCATCGGGACAGGGTTGGACCCGACAGGTCAGAACTGGCTGCCCAACCGAAGCGGACGCCCCCTCGCCCGAAAGCGAGGGGTCAAAAAACCCGATCCAGAAGGATCAGGCCGCTTTCGCCATCTGCCGCAGCACGTACTGCAAAATACCTCCGTGCTGATAATACCCGATCTCATCCACCGTATCGATCCGGCACAGCACCGGCACCGTATCCGTGGTCCCGTTCGGGCGATGGATTTGCAGCGACAGCTCCATCCGCGGGCTCAGCTTGTCCAGGCCGAGAATGTCGATCGTCTCGTCGCCCGTCAGGTTCAGGTCGGCGCGGCCCATGCCGTCCTTGAAGGTCAGGGGCAGGACGCCCATGCCGACGAGGTTGGAGCGGTGGATGCGCTCGAAGCTTTCCACGATCACGGCCTTGACGCCCAGGAGGAAGGTGCCTTTGGCGGCCCAGTCGCGGGAGGAGCCGGTGCCGTATTCCTTGCCGCCGAAGATCACCAGCGGCACGCCCTCGGCCTTGTAACGCATGGCCGCGTCGTAGATCGGCATCTGGTCGCCCGAGGGCACGTGCCGGGTCATGCCGCCTTCGACATTGGTCAGCATCTCGTTGCGAATACGAATATTCGCGAACGTCCCACGCATCATGATTTCATGGTTGCCGCGGCGGGCGCCGTAGCTGTTGAAATCTTTCTGCTGGACCTGCCGCTCGCCCAGATATTCGCCGGCGGGGGAGGATTTGCGGATGTTGCCGGCGGGGCTGATGTGGTCAGTCGTGATGGAGTCGCCGAGACGGGCCAGAATGCGCGCGCCCTGGACGTCCTGCACCGGCGCGGGCTCCATCGTGATGCCCTCGAAATACGGGGGGTTTTTCACATAGGTGGAGCCATCGACCCAGCGATAGGTGGCGCTGTCGCGATCGACCTGGATCGACTGCCAGTGCTTCGTGCCTTTGGTCGCTTCGCCGTAGCGCTTCGTGAACTGGTCGCGAGACAGCGACGCCGCGATGGTATCGGCGATCTCTTTGTTGGTCGGCCAGATGTCGCGGAGATAGACGGGCTGGCCGTCGTTGCCGGTGCCCAGCGATTCCGTGGTGATGTCCTGGCGGACGTTGCCAAGGATGGAATAGGCGACGACCAGCGGCGGCGAGGCCAGGTAGTTCGCCCGGACATTGGCGTGAACGCGCCCCTCGAAATTCCGGTTGCCGGAAATAACCGCCGTGCCGACCAGGCGGTTGTCCTCGATGGCATCCACGATCGCGTCTTCTAGCGGCCCGGAGTTGCCGATACAGGTCGTGCAGCCATAGCCCGTCAGGTTGAACCCGAGCGCGTCGAGGTCCGGCGTCAGCCCGGCTTTGTCCAGATATTCCGTGACCACCTGCGATCCCGGCGCCAGCGAGGTCTTCACCCACGGCTTCGGCTTCAGGCCTTTGGCGTTCGCTTTACGCGCCACCAGCCCGGCGGCGACCAGCACCGAGGGGTTGGAGGTGTTGGTGCAGGACGTGATCGCCGCGATCACCACGTCGCCATGCGTGATCGAATAATTCTTGCCTTCGACTTTCACGGAAACATCGACTTCGTTCGCGGGCACGCCCAGACCCTTGGTCAGCTCGGCTTTGAACGACGACGCGATGTCTTTCAGCGGCACCCGGTCCTGCGGCCGCTTCGGTCCGGCGAGGCAGGGGACGACGGAACCGAGATCCAGTTCCAGCGTGTCCGTGAACACGGGTTCCGGCGCGCCCGGCTCCAGGAACATGCCCTGTGCCTTGAGGTAGGCTTCCACCAGTTCCACGCGGTGCGCGTCGCGGCCGGACAGGCGCAGATAGTCAAGCGCCATTTTGTCCACCGGGAAGAACCCGCAGGTCGCCCCGTATTCCGGTGCCATGTTGCCGATGGTGGCGCGATCCGGCAGGCCGAGATGCTCCAGACCCGGCCCAAAGAATTCGACGAATTTCCCGACCACGCCTTTTTTGCGGAGCATGTTCGTGACCGTCAGCACCAGGTCGGTCGCGGTCGCGCCTTCCGGCATGCGGCCCGTCAGGCGGAAGCCGATAACGTCCGGGATCAGCATGGCGATGGGTTGTCCGAGCATCGCCGCCTCGGCTTCGATGCCGCCGACGCCCCAGCCCAGAATGCCGAGGCCGTTGACCATGGTGGTGTGCGAGTCGGTGCCGTAGAGCGTGTCGGGATAGACGAAGGTCGTGCCGTCATTGACGGAGGTCCAGGCGACCTGGCCCAGATATTCCAGGTTCACCTGATGGCAGATGCCGGTGCCCGGCGGGACAACGCGGAAATTGGCGAAGGCGTCCTGGCCCCAGCGGAGGAAGCGGTAGCGTTCGCCGTTGCGTTCGAATTCCAGGTCCTCGTTCTTTTGCAGGGAATCGGCGGTGCCGGACACGTCCACCATGACCGAGTGGTCGATGACCAGATCGACGGGGACCAACGGGTTCACCTTCGCGGGATCGCCGCCCAGACGAATGATGCCGTCGCGCATCGCGGCCAGATCGACGACGGCGGGGACACCGGTGAAGTCCTGCATCAGGATACGCGCCGGCTTGAACGGCACCTCGGCGGTGGAGGTCCCTTTCGCCAGCCACCCGACGATCGACTTCGCGTCGTTGACGGTGTAGCTGCGCCCATCCTCGAACCGCAGCACGTTTTCCAGCAGCACTTTCAGGCTGACGGGAAGCCGCGAAAAATCCCCCAGGGATTTCGCCGCCGCGGCGAGAGAAAAATAATCGTAGCTCTTGCCACCCACCGTCAGGGTGCTGCGCGTTTTGAGGGTGTCTGTCCCGATGGATGTCATGCTGTCGATCCCGTCCGCTGTCAGGCGGCGGGTAGAGCCCGGGCCGCCAATGTCCTATTACCCAGCGGGCTTTAACCACACCGTGCCGGGGCCGTCCATTGTCCCCGTGTGAAAGGACAAATCCGTGCTGCGGGCCGAGGGCCTCACCGCGATCAGGGGCGAGCGGCTTGTTTTCCGCGACCTGAGTTTTTCCGTCCCGAAAGGCGGCGCGCTGATCCTGGCGGGCCGCAACGGCGCGGGAAAATCGACTCTCCTCCGATTGCTGGCGGGCCTCGCGCGCCCCGACATGGGCCGGGTGCTGTGGGAGGAAACGGACGCGCTGGCCGACCGCGCCGCGCACGGACGCCGGGTCGCGCTGTTGGGCCACCAGGACGCGTTGAAACCGGGGCTTACGGTGACCGAAAACCTCGCCTTCGTGGCGCGCCTGTCGGGACGGAAGATCCGGCCCGCATTGGAAGCGGCGGGTCTCGAGGAACTCGCCGATTTGCCCGCGCGGATGCTGTCCGCCGGCCAGAAACGCCGCCTCGCGCTGGCTCGCGTCGCTCTGTCCTCGGCGCCCCTCTGGTTGCTCGACGAGCCCACACTCGGCCTCGACGACGCGGCGGTCGAGCGATTGGGGAAGTTGCTGACCCGCCACCGCGACCACGGCGGCATGATCGTCGCCGCGACCCATATCGCTTTGCCTTTGCCCGGCGCCGAGTCCCTGCGGCTGCTACCGCCATGATCGCCATCCTGACACGGGAACTGCGCCTGTCGGTGCGCCACGGCGCCGATACGCTGGCCTCTCTGCTGTTCTTCTTCCTGATCGTCTCGCTGATTCCCTTCGCGATCGGGCCCGCCCCCGAAACGCTGGGGCGCATGGCCCCAGGAATCATCTGGGTCTCCGCTTTGCTCTCCGCCTTCCTATCGCTGGACCGCCTGTTCGGCGCCGACTTCGAGGACGGGTCGCTGGACCAGCTGCTCCTCTCCGGCGTCTCCGGGATGGGCATCGCGGCGGCGAAGACCCTGGCCCACTGGCTGGTCACCGGCCTGCCACTGCTGATCGCCGCCGCGCCCTTGGCCGCGATGCTGCGGATGCCAGAAGACGCCTACCCCGCGCTGCTCATGGGCTTGCTGCCGGGCACCGCGCTGCTGTCGCTGTTCGGCACCGCCGGCGCGGCGATTGTCGTGGGCGCGCGCCGCGCCGGCATGTTGCTGCCGCTGCTGGTGCTACCTCTGGCCATGCCCGTGCTGATCTTCGGAGTTGCCGCGGCCGACGCGGCGGCGACGGGGATGTCACCGCGCCCGCATTTGCTGCTGCTGGCAGCTCTGCTCTGCGCCGCCGCGCCGCTCTGCCCTCTGGCCGCCGGAATCGCACTGCGTGGCGCGTCCGAGTAACCGCGCTTCCCTCAGTCCGCGAAAGCCTCGAACACCGTCCGAAGTGCCGTGACCTGATTCCCATCGGCGGAAAGCGGTACCAGCACCGGGTCCTCGATCCCCGCCGCGCGCCAGGCCTCCAGCCCCTCCCGCACCCGCGCCGCTGTTCCCGACAGAGTGGTATCGGCCAGCAACCGGTCGGAGACACACCCCGCCACATCTCCCATCCGATTTTCGGCGACAGCGGCCATCACCGCGTTCATCTCGTCCACATAACCCGCCTCGATCCAGTAATTCCGGTAGTTCGGCATCAGGGCATAGTTCGCGAGGGCCTTGCGCAGGACAGCGCGCGCGGTGGCGGGATCTGGATCGATGCAAACCCTGATCCGGGCACCGATGAAAAACGCGGGATCGTCCCGCTTCGCCTGGGGGATAACGCTCAGCGACTCCGGCATGTGCGACAAGCATCCGCTGGCGAACACCAACCCGTCCCCGATCTCCCCGGCCAACGCCACCATCCGCTTCCGGAGCGTCGCGAGGATCACCGGCGGCAGCGGACCATAATCGCCGGTGGCCCGAAATTTGGTCACGAAGGCGCGGATATCGCCCAACGGCTTGCCGGGCGTCACACCCATCCGGACGTACGCCGGCCCATGCGCGATACCGATGCCGAACTGGAAACGTCCACCCGAGACTTCATGCAAATACGCCGCGCTCTGGGCGAATTCGTCCACCGTCTGGGCGTAAATCGGCGCGATCGCGCTGGCGATGGCCATACGATTGGTCGCGAAGGCGAGGCCGGCGCATTGTCCGATAATTCCATACGGGCTGGCGACCGAAATGCCGGCAAACCCGCGGCGCTCGATCTCTCGCGCCAAATCCAGAGTCGCGAGTCTTTGCCCAGGCGCCGCCGCCAGGTTGAGCGCGGGTTTCGCGTTGCGTGTCACGTTTGGCTCCCATCGATATTCATTGAAGTCTTCGGCCGCACGCGGCCATTCCGGCCAAAGGCGGCCTCATTCGTAGGTCGACAGCAGAAATCGCACCAGTGGGTTATCCACGGCCGGGTCCAGCAAGTGCCGGAAATGCCGCGACACGCGTCCCGTGTTCCGCCGCCGCCAGGCCGGGAGATCGAAATGTTCCGACGGCGAAAAATCCTCCGTCAGACCGTTCACCAGGAACCGCGCGAACGGATCCCGTCCCGGCCGAAGCTTTTCGCCACGCCGCTCGGCATAGAAAACCGGATCGAAATACAGGTTCGGAGCGACCTTCCCGGTACGCCGGTGCTCCAGAAAATGCGCAAGCGCCGACCTCTCCTCTGGCACCTCGTAGGTCGTCCGGTACCAAACCGGATCGAAAAACACGATCGGACGGCGGCCTTCCGCCTCGCCTAGCAACAAATAATGCGCCAATGGGTTGACGCCGAGCCGGACGACCTCCGGGTTCGTCGCCGCGTACCACCGGCTATCGAAATAAAAATTCGGCTGCCGGTTTTCGCGCCATCCGAACTCGCAATAGTGCCGTAACGGGTCGCCACCGGAGGCCAGGACGTCGCCACTGTGCAAAGCGTAATAGTTCTCGTCGAAAACCCCCTCGCCACGCAACGCCAGCCAGTCCGCCGGTTCGCCGGCAAGGGTCAGAAAAACATCGTCCTCGACCCCGGTCAGCGGACGATCCGGCAAGCCGAGCGCGGACCACATGGCGGCGCACGGCGCCACCGTGCGGGTCTTGCGCCGGCGCAAAAAATCGGCGAGCGCCGTCCGCCGTGTATCGCCCGAATAGTTCGCCCGGTACCAAGCCGGGTCGAAATGCGGCGACGGCCGGAGCCCCTGTGCCTCCCCCGCCGAAACATAATGGACCAAGGGATCTTCGCCCTGGGCCAGCCCATGCGAGGCGCGATACCAAACCGGGTCGAACCAAGGATTCGGCGCGCGATCCTCGGCCGCGCCGAACAGAACATAATGCTGCTCCACGCCCATGCCGGCCTCGGCGACATCGGGGTATCGATAGCGGTACCATGCCGGATCGAACAAACCGCTCGCGCGTAAACGGCGAATATCCGCCGCCGCGGCCCCCGCCATGGCTCGCTCTCCCGATGCCTCCAAAATCGCGCGCAAATCCCTTACCGGGATACCACGCAACAATTTTCCAACCCACTCCGCCAATTCCGCGCGCGAAGGCGGGCGATCGACGACGTCCAGAAACGCCTCGAAAATCGCCGCTTCCACCCCGTCGCGCGGGCCGTCGGGGCCGGGTTCTCGCGTGGTGCCGTTCACTTATTCCCTCTCCATCTTCTCTACATCGTATCCCTGGCCTTACGATGGGTCGAGCGGTCCCACCGCACGCGCCAACGGCGCGGGAAACGCACGTGACGAGGCACACAATACTATCTACGGTTGCATACATCTGAAACCTGGCCTAAACACCGCGTGCGATCCGGATCGCGCGAAAGGTTCATAGGGCCCGTCCCGATCCATCCCGGCGGCACCGAAGTCCGCGCCGTCATTTGTCAGTTCTGGAGGTCCGCGATGCCCGCCGCCATCTTTCCGCTACCCACGGGTTGAACCGTCATGGCGGCACGCCCCCGGATTGTCCGCGCGGTTGAAGACCGCGACGAACCCGACGACTTCCTCCCCGTCGAGGATGCCGGCCTCGATGGCGAAACCGGCTTCGACGAGGCATCTTATCTGCGTGCCTTTCCAGACATCGCGGAAGCGGTGCGCCGCGGCACGCTCGAATCCGGCCTCGCCCACTACCGGCTCGCCGGACGGATCGAAGGCCGCCTGGACAAACCAGAATACCGCGCCCTGCTGCTGGCGGAAAACACGGCGCCGGCACCGCAGGTCGCTGTCGACACGCTGACGATTTCCGAGTCCGGCGCGACATTGCTCACCGGATGGAGCGACGACCGGCGCGACGCGCTAACGGAAGTGGACCTGGAGACGCGGCCCGGCGCGACCCACAACTGGATCTCCTTCCCCCGCCTCAACCGGGCCGACGTGGAACGCACGCTCGATACCTCGGCACGGCATAAATTCGGATTCCTCCTTGTCGCCGCCCCGGTCGGCGGCAAGGACGCGCGCAAAATCGACCCGCGCGCCGTCAACGCCCCCGTATTCCGCTTCGCGAGCGGACGGGAAACACGCCTGCATCGCGCGCCCGCAGTGGCGAGCGACACCGATTTGCGCGACCTCGCTTTGGCCACGTTGCCAACGGCGGCCGCGGACGAACCCGACCCGGACGCGATTTACAATATTCTCGACCGCCATGTCGGGGTCCAGATCGCGGCGATCAACCGCCTGATCGTGGATCGGGAGCGGACGCGGCGGCTGGTCTCGCGCACCGGACCCGACCGGGCATCGTTTCGTGGAAGCATCGTCACCGTTGCCCGCGGAGACGCCACCGGCCTCGTGCCCCGCCTCGCCTTAATGGCCAGCGGCGCCAGTGCGCGCGAATATGAATTCATCGTCGTCGTCACCGACGCAGGACAATTCGAGGCCGCCTCCCGCGCCGCCCGTGTCGCGAACGCCACGCTTGGCCTGTCGCTGACAATGGTCCTGCAACCCGGCGGCGACCCCGCCGGATTCGGCGAAGACTCGGCCGCCGATATCGCCCGGTCCGATCGCCTGATCTTCATGGATCAAAACATCGTCCCCCGCGATCCCGACTGGACCGCCCAACACACCGCGCTGCTCGACTCCGCGCCAATGAACCAGACACGGCTGTTCGGCGGTGTGCTTTTCAGCCCGGATGGGACCGCATCGCATCGCGGGTACGGTTTCGAACGCGTGCGGTCGCTGCTGACGGACCCGGCGGAACTCCCGTTCGAATGGGAAACGATCCGCCTCCGCCGCCTGACCTCGCCCGCCAGCCGTGCGCTCCCGGCCCCAGCCCAGGCCATGGGCGTGCCGGGCGCCTTCATGTCGGTGGACAGACGCTGGTTCGAAACCCTTGGCGGCTTCTCCCGCCATTACGCCCGCGCCGCCTTCGACGACATCGATTTTTGCCTGCGCAGCCAGCAACAAGGCTTTCCGGCCTGGGTTCATCCCCTGCCCATGTGGCACTTCGAGCGCCGAGGTCCCCAACGGCCAGAAGCGTCCAAAGGCGGCGCGATCCTCAACGACTGGCTGTTCCACCGCCAATGGCACGAGTCCATCCGCGCCAGCCTCGCCGATTCCAAGCCCGTGGGGGTGGTATGAAAGCGCGCACCCGGGTCCTTCTGATCGGTCTCGGCCACCCCGATCTCGTCGCCGGCGGCTCGCCCATCGTCTGTCAGGAATTGTTCGAGGAACTGAGCACCCGCGACGATATCGAATGCCATATGCTGGCGGCGGTGGACCCGGACTCGGGCGATGCCCACCGTCCCCGCGCCGGAATCACCGGCTTCGACGGGCAGGACAACGTCTATCTGCTGCACCGGACCGATCACGATTCCTGGCTCCACCGTAACAACGACCCCGCGTTGACCGAAGCCTTCGCGGAGTTCCTGCGCGCGCTCGACCCAGATATCGTGCACTTTCATCACTTCCAGTCGATTGGCGCCGACCTGATCGGCGCGACGCGAACCATTCTGCCCGCCAGCCGCATCGTCTTCACATTTCACGAATTCGCCGCGATCTGCGCCGCCGACGGCCACATGGTTCGCCGCACCGACCGGTCCCTGTGCGACCGCGCCAGCCCCGCGCGCTGCCATCAATGTCTGCCGGAACGGCCCGCGGACGAGTTCGCGTTCCGGAAACTCTGGCTGGAGCGCCAGTTGCGCCACGTCGATATGTTTACCTGTCCCAGCCAGTTCATGATCGATCATTACGTGGCCTGGGGCCTGCCAAAAGACCGAATCGTCTGGGTCACGAACGGGCAGAAATCGCTGGTCCGCCAGCCCATGTTCGCCCGCCCGGTCCGCGCAACCGCATCGGCTATTTCGGCCAACTCCACGACGACAAGGGCGTGCATATCCTGCTGCGCGCCGTCACCCTGCTGCGGGAAAAAGGCTTCACCGATTTTCAGGTGGATATCAACGGCGGCGGTATCCAACACGCCTCGGAACCCATTCGGCGCGAAATCGAGGCCTTCCAGACCGCGGAACAACACCGCCCGGTCTCCGAGCGCCTCGTTTCATTCAACGGCCCCTACAGCCTCGACCGGGTGCAATCGCGGATGGCACGGGTAGACTGGACCGTCGTCCCCTCCGTCTGGTGGGAAATTTTCGGCCTGGTAATCTCAGAAGCCTGGATGTTCGGGCGGCCCATCATCTGCTCCAACGCCGGCGGCATGGCGGAGCGTGTGACGCACGAAGTCGATGGTCTGCATTTCGAACTCGGCGATCCCGCGGCGCTGGCCGCGGCCATCGAACGCGCCTGCACGGAAGAAGGTCTGTGGGGACGCCTGCACGCCGCGATCCCGGCGCCGCCATCCCGTGCCGCCATGGCGGACGGGTTCCTTGCGCTTTACCACCGGGAACCCGCGCTGGCCGGCTGACCCCCGGCCAGGCACATGGCCGGACCGAAGGAGCCAACCGGGGATTGTCGTGTCAGCTCGGGTCGGCGGTCAGCCCGGCCACCGCCGCGATGCCCGCGCGAGCCGCGTCGTCGTCGTGATCGGAGGTATCGCCGGTCGCGCCGATGCAGCCCATGACCTGCCCATCGACCTTGATCAGCACCGCGCCCGCGACCGGAATCATCGCGCCGCCAATGGCGCCATTCACCGCGCCAATGAAATGCGGCCGTTCCACCGCGCGCACACCCAGAGTCTTCGACCCCACACCCATCGCCAGCGACCCATAGGCCTTGCCATACGCGATGTCGTACCGGCGCAGCGCGGTGCCATCTTCCGCCGCGTAGGCTTTCGGCACGCCGCGCGCGTCCAGCACCACGATCGCCATCGGATTGAACTTGTGCTCGCGAGAGTACGCCAGCGCCGCCGCGACCATGGTCTGGGCCTGCGCGAGAGTGATCGCCGTCATGTGTTTATTCCCCTGTTGCTCGATGGTTACAAAAACGTCCCGTCCGGGTCGCCGTTGAACATGATTTTGCCGACGGTTTCGAAATGCGCGTCGCGCGACTGAATTTGCTGGGACAGCGTATGCATATCGCGGAACCGCCTTTCGAACGGGGTCCCCTTGAAGATCGCGGACACGCCCGCGGCCTTATAAACCCAATCGGCGGTCTCGATACTGGCCTTGATCGCGTTGGCGCAAATCAGCCGGACCTTGACGCGGTCGTCCGTGCCGATCGGCGCGAGATCGTCGGCGCGGTCCCAGATCTCCTTCAGGGTCTCCGTTAACCAGGCCCGCGCCGACCCGAGAGCTGCTTCCCGGTGTGCGACATCCGACTGAATGACCGGGCTGTCGGCCAGACGCACATACCCGCGCGGGGTCTTCGACTTCGCCAGCGCGACGAATTCGTCCAGCATCGCCCGCGCGATGCCCAGCGCCACACCGGCCACGCCGACCGAATAAAGGCCCGGCATGGTGAACGCGTAAAGCGGGCCTCGATCCCGGCGCGAATCCGGATCTTCCCGCGTGCCCGTGAAGTCCTCGGGGATGAAAACGTCGTCGAGGCGATACCCCTCCGACGCCGTCCCGCGCATGCCCAGCGTGTTCCAGTCCTCGATCGGCGTCCGTTGCGATTTCGGATACAGCAAGGTCTTGATCGTCGGACGGCCGAACCGGTTCAATCGCAACGACCCATCCGGCTCCACGACATGGCAATGCGCGCCCATCCATGTCGCCTGCCGCGAGCCGCTGGCGAAATGCCACTCGCCCGTGACCCGATACCCGCCGGGAACGGCATGGCATTTGTGCTCGTTCGGCGGCCCCCAGGCGACCCAGCCCCGGGGATCGTCGTAAATCGCCTTCGCCGCGCTCAGCGGAATGAACGGCGCGATCAACGCCGCGCTGTTGGCGACAAACAAATTCCAGCCGACCGAGGCATCGTAACGGCTGATTTCCTCAATCGCCCGCGCATAAACCCATGGCTCGACCTGATCGCCATCGACCGACTTCGGCAACAACATCCGATGCAGACGCGCCGCGATGATCCGGTCCAGAACCGGACCGGGAATGGCCTGGATACGCTCGATCTCGTCCGCGGCCTCGGCGACGAACGGGCCGATCTCCCGCGCCCGCGCGACGGGATCGGCGGCGGGAGACGAGGCACTAACTTGAGACATGGTCACGATCCGCGATGGTCTGTTCCCGCCAATTACCCCCCGGCCCCCGGCTTTTGTCAAACCGGGCAAAGCGCGTTCCCGCCGCCTCTCGGCGTCCCCAACGGTCCCTCCAAGGGCATCCCCCGCAACGGAACGCTTGCTCCGATCCGCCGCCCGCGGCATCCCTACGGCTGCCCGGCGGGACCGGGCCCGCGGGAGAGCCACATGACACTCGACAAGACCTTCGACCCCACCGCCACCGAGGCCGGGCTTTACGAGGGTTGGGAGCGCGAGGGCGCCTTCGCCTGCGACCCGAATTCGAACGCGGATCCGTTCACGATCATGATTCCGCCGCCGAATGTCACGGGCTCGCTGCACATGGGCCATGCGCTGACGTTCACGGTGCAGGATACGCTGATCCGCTACCGGCGGATGATGGGCCGGGACGCGCTGTGGCAGCCGGGGACGGACCACGCGGGCATCGCGACCCAAATGGTGGTGGAACGGCTGCTCGCCGCGGAAAAAGTCGACCGGCGGGACCTGGGCCGCGAAAAGTTTCTCGAACGCGTCTGGCAGTGGAAGGCCGAGTCCGGCGGGACAATCACCAAACAATTGCGGCGATTGGGCGCCTCGCTGGACTGGCCACGCGAGCGCTTCACCATGGATGACGGGCTGTCGTCGGCGGTCCGCGAAGTCTTCGTCACGTTGTTCCGGCAGGGACTGATCTACCGCGACCGCCGCCTCGTGAACTGGGACCCGAAACTGCGAACGGCGATTTCGGACCTGGAGGTCGAGAACAAAGAAGTTCGCTCCTCGCTGTGGCACCTGCGCTATCCGATCGAGGGCGCGCCGGGTCAGTTCATCGTCGTCGCGACCACGCGTCCCGAAACGATGTTGGGCGATACCGCGGTGGCAGTGCATCCGGACCATCCCACGATGGCCGGCCTGATCGGCAAACGCGCGATCCTGCCGCTGGTCGGGCGAGCCATTCCGATCGTCGCGGACACCTACGCCGATCCGGAAAAGGGAACGGGCGCGGTGAAAATCACCCCCGCGCACGATTTCAACGACTTCGAGGTGGGCCGGCGCCACGATCTGCCGATGCCCTCGGTGCTCGACAAAACCGGCCATGTGACGCTGGCGGAAATCGAAGGCGCGATGACCGGCGACACGGATTTCGTCCGCTCGCTGGACGGCATGGAGCGGTTCGCGGCGCGCAAGGCGATCGTGGCGGAACTGGAACGGCTGGAACTGGTCGATAAAATCGAGCCGCACACGCATCAGGTCCCGCACGGCGACCGTGGCGGGGTGCCGATCGAGCCGCTGCTCACGACCCAATGGTACTGCAACGCGGGGGAACTGGCGAAACCGGCGATCGCGGCGGTGGAAACCGGCAAAACCGTGTTCGTCCCGAAACAATGGGAAAATACCTTCTTCGCCTGGATGCGCGATATCCAGCCCTGGTGCATTTCCCGGCAATTGTGGTGGGGCCATCGCATCCCCGCCTGGTACGGGCCCGACGGCGAAGTGTTCGTCGCCAAAAGCGAGGGCGAAGCAAAAGAGCAGGCCATCGCCCATTACGGCGAGGACAAATGGACCGAACTCGTGCTGGCCGCCGATGGAGACACCGCATTGGTGCGGGACGAGGACGTGCTGGACACCTGGTTCAGTTCGGCGCTGTGGCCGTTTTCCACCCTGGGATGGCCGGAAAAGACGGCCGAGGTCGCGCGCTACTATCCCGGCGATGTGCTGGTGACGGGCTTCGACATCATCTTCTTCTGGGTGGCCCGAATGATGATGATGGGCATCCATTTCATGGGCGATGTTCCCTTCAAAACGGTCTATATTCACGGGCTGGTGCGCGACGAGCGCGGGCAGAAAATGTCGAAGTCCAAGGGCAACGCGATGGACCCGCTGGAGTTGATCGACTCCTACGGCGCCGACGCCCTGCGCTTCGCGATCTGCGCGCTGACCGGGCCGGGCCGCGATGTGAAACTCGGTGAATCGCGTGTGAAGGATTTTCGGAGTTTCGTCACAAAGCTCTGGAACGCCGCGCGTTTCTGCGAAATGAACAATGTGCGGATCGATCCAGCGTTCGATCCCTCGAAGGCGGTTTCGCCGCTGTGCCGGTGGATCCTGGACGCCGCCGATCGCGCCGCGGCGGATGCGGCGGCGGCACTGGAAGAATACCGCTTCGACGAATACGCGCAGGCGGGCTACCGCTTCGTCTGGAACACCTATTGCGATTGGTTCCTGGAATTCGCAAAACCCGCCTTCGCGGAGGGCGCCGACCCCGCGGCGGCGGCCGAGGTGCGCGCGACGGCCGCGCATGTCATGGGCATAATTCTCCGGATTTTGCACCCATCCATGCCGTTCGTAACGGAAGAATTATGGCACCGTTTCGGCTACGGCGCGGAATGGACCCTGATCCGGGAATCCTGGCCGGTCGCCGCCGCGGTGCCGGGCGCGGCGGAGGCGCGGGAGGAACTCGATTGGGTCGTCCGTCTCATCGGCATGGTCCGCTCGGTCCGAACCGAAATGAACGTGCCGCCCTCCGCTCTGGCGCCGGTGCTGTTGAAGGATGCCTCGGCGGTGTCGATGGCGCGGGCGGAGCGCTGGCTGGACGCGATCAAGCGGCTGGCGCGCGCCTCCGAGGTCCGCGCATTGACTGGCGACATGCCGCCGGATTCCGCGCAGGCCGTGCTGGACGAGGCGACCGTCGTGCTGCCCTTGGCCGGCCTGATCGACCTGGCGGCGGAACGGAAACGCCTGTCCGGCGCCCGCGACAAGGCCTTGGCCGAGGCGAAGAAGGTCGTCCAGAAACTCGGCAATGCCGACTTCGTCGCGCGCGCCAAACCGGAGGTCGTGGAGGAAAACCGAGAACGCCTTGTCGCCTTCGAAGCGGAAGCCGCGCGCCTGACCGATGCCCTGAGCCGCCTCCAATGACCAAGCCAGAAATTCGCGTCGACAGCCTGCTGGAAGGCGCGAAACGGGCGACCGGCATTGTTGGGATCATCGACGTGTTCCGCGCCTTCACGACAGGCGCGGTCGCGCTGGCCAATGGCGCGGAAAAGATCGTCATGGTCAGCGGCGTCGAGGAAGCTCTGGCCTTACGCGCCAGCGGTTTTGGAAATATCTGTATGGGCGAGGTCGATGGTCGCCCGCCCGAAACCTTCGATCTCGGAAACTCCCCGTTCGAAGCAAGCAAAATCGATTTTTCCGGCAAGACGATCCTGCAACGAACCAGCGCGGGCACGCAGGGGATGACCGCCGCGGTACTCGCGGACCGCCGATTCGCCGTGTCGCTGGTCACCGCGAAAGCCACCGCGCGGACGATGCTGGCCGCGAACCCCGCGCGGATCACCCTGGTCGCGATGGGCAAGAACGCATTGGACCGCACCGACGAGGACGAGGTCTGCGCGTTGCATATCCGCAACCTGTTGGAAGGCCGGCCCGGCGATCCCGCCGCCGCGCGCCAGATGATCCTGGCCGCGGGAGAGGTCGCCCGCTTCCACGATCCCGCGCGCCCCTGGCTGCATCCGGAAGACGTCGAGATCGCGCTGGACGTAGATCGTTTCGACTTCGCCATCGCGATCGGGCTGGAGGACGGGCGTCCGGTCGGGCGTATCGCCCGGTAACGTCAACTCCCGTCCAGGCCGTACGCTTCCGGAAAGAAATAATCCTTCCAGGAAGCCGGCTTTATCTTAATCGTTCCAGCCTCGAACATGAACTCCGCCTGCTTCATGGTCGCCCGCGGGGTCATTGTCCATTGCACGTCCTTCCCGCTGCCCGCGGCGGCGACGAAATCGACGGTCAGTTTGGACTCGCTGTCCTCGATCCAGTAGCTGGAGGCCGCGCGGATATCCTTGCCAACGCGGTCCGTCGCTTCTTGCAGCGCATTATAGACGGCCTGATAGAGTTTCGGGTTCTTGTCGCGGAATTTCGCCGACGTGTAAGCGACCGTATAGGTGTTCGGACCTCCGCTCATTTCGAACGACGTCGTGACCGTATGGACCCGCGGGTCCTCCAACTGCCGCTGCATGAACGGCGGCAGCGCGACGGTGCAATTGACGTCCGCCGAGCCGCTGAGCAGTGCGACCGTCGCATCGGCGGGCGACATCACGATGGTCAGGGGATCGAAACGATCATGGGCTTTCATCCCGTAAAGCTTCGCCGCCGCCATTTGAATTGTCACGGCCGGAGACGAAACTTTCAGCGATGGCACCGGGATTTTCTTGCATTTTCCGAGATCGGCGATCGTCCTGATCTCTGGATCGGTGCTGGTGACGAGGTAGGACAGGGTCACCAAGGCACTGATCGCCCGCACCTCTCGCGGCGTGCCCCGTGTCTTGGCCCATAGCGCGTACATGCCGTTCGGGCTGCCGCCGACGATATCGACGGTATCGGACAGCAACGCGTCGTTCATCATCGACGGCCCGTTGAAACGCACACCGGAAACCTTCACCTCGGGAATGCCCAGCAGCGTCGCGTGTTTCTGGATCAGTTTTTCGTGTTCGATGACGTTGAACTGCAAATACCCCATCGAAAATTGCCGCGCGATACGGACTTCCGGAATTTCCGCGCGCGCGGCGGCCGCGGGCAGCACCGCGATTGCGGCGAGAAGAAGGCGATGAAACAACGTCATGGCGTGGGCACCTCGGGAATTTCGAGGCGATAAACCTCGCGTGCCGTGCGGGCGTCAATCCGTCCCTCCGCCAGATCGCGGACAACGTGCCGCGGGTCGCGCGCTTCGGGCGGACCATGGCCCCCTGCGCCCGCGATGACGATGTCAATGATTTCGCCGGCGCGCAGCCCGCCATGACCGCGTTCGAAAGGGACGGCGCCGGCGCGCGTGGTGACAGAAGCCTTACCGCCGGGCGCGCCGCCCGCCAGCCCCCAGGGCGCGGACAGAAAGCGCGCGCCATCTACTCGCACGCGGCACGGGGCCTCCGCGCGATACACCCGCCGCAAGCCCATGCCGCCACGGAACCGGCCGGGTCCGCCGGACCCATCGACCAGTTCGTAACGTAACAACGTCAGCGGATATTCGATCTCCAGCGCCTCCACCGGCAGGTTCGACGTGTTGGTCATGTGAACGTGAACACCGTCGAGCCCGTCTTTCATAGGCCGCGCACCGGACCCGCCGCCGATCGTTTCCAGATACACCCACAACGCATTGTCTTTGGGCTGACGTCCCGAAAACGTAATGGAAAAACACGCGCCGTTGCTGGCCGCTGCGACACGCTCCGGCACCGCCTGTCCCAATGCCCCGAAAATCAAATCGACGACACGCTGGCACAAGCTCAGGCGGCCATTCACCGCGGCGGGATGAACGCAATTCACGACCGTGCCCTCAGGCGCCGTGACATGCAGCGGGCGGGCAAGACCCGCGTTCGGCGGGATCGAGGGATCGACGATCGCTTTCACCGCGTAATAAACCGTCGAAAGTAAAGCTGTATAGGTCATATTAAGCCCCGCGCGGATCTGCGGCGGGCCGTCGAAATGCAAGCGCATCGAATTGCCCTCGACCGCGATTTCGCAGGACACGTCGAACTCGCCCTCGATCTCCGGGCAATCGTATTTGTCGGCGAAGCGGTATACGCCGTCGGGAATGGCGGCGATCCCCGCGCGCATTTTGCGCTCCGCGTGCCCCTGCAACGCCTCGCCCGCCGCGAGCACGGTGGTCCGTCCGTATTTTCCGCAAAGCGACCGCAAACGTTCGACACCGAGGCGATTGGCCGCCATCTGCGCGCGGAAATCCGACAGGCGTTCGCGCGGAACCTGACAATTAAGAAGAATCAGTTCCATTACGTCGTTTTGCAATTCGCCCGCGCGATACAGGCGGACCGGCGGAATCCGCAGCCCTTCCTGGTAAATATGCGCATGGCCGCGATCGGCGAAATCGGCGTGATGCGCGAGGTTCACAGCCCAGAACGTCACAACGCCATCGACGAATACGGGCTCAGCGAGGACGATGTCCGGCAAATGTGTCCCCCCGCCCTCGTACGCGTCGTTGCCGCAGAACACATCGCCGAGACGCATGTCCTGAAGCGGATGCCGCTTCATGATGTGAGGGATCAGGCCGAGAAAACTACCGAGATGCATCGGAATATGCTCGGCCTGACATAACGTGTTGCCGTCGATGTCGAACAACGCCGTGGAACAATCGCGCCGTTCCTTGATGTTGGTGGAATAAGAGGCGCGAATAAGAGCTTCGCCCATTTCCTCGACGATGGAGGAGAGAGCGCTGCCGATCACTTCCACGGTAACCGGATCGATGGCCGGGCTTTTCATGACGCCTCCATGACGATGTTCGACCATGCATCGACCCGCGCGGTCCATCCCGGCGGGACGAAAGTGGTGGCGTCCATTTGCTCGACAATCGCTGGACCTGCGAAACAATCATCGGCTTCCAGCAGATCGCGATCGTAGACGGGCGCGGATTCGAATTTTCGTGCGTTTTCCGACCAGATATCTCGATGGCCGACGACGGCCTTGGCGCCATCGATGCCGGTCGACGGTGCCGGCTGAAAGGTGGCCTTTGGCACAATACCCGTCGCCTCCATCCGGAACGTCACGAGTTGCACCGGCTCGTCCTCCGACGCAAAACCGTAGAGGCGCCTGTGAATGTCGAAAAATCTCCGGCGGAGCGCGTCGATCGTGTCCGGTCCGACTTCGCCCTCGGGCAGCGGGACGGCGAGTTCGTAGTTCTGACCGGCATAGCGCATATCGACGGTTCTGGCGGCACGGCGGTTGGCGGGTGCGATATGTTCCGCGTCGAACCAGGCCGTGGCGCGGCCGGTCAATGTGGCGAACGCCTCCCGCATGTCGTCGAGGACCTTGGGTGACAGCGCGCGCAGCCGGGTCACCGCGAAATCGGCCCGGAGATCGGTCAGCAGCAGACCCATGGCGCAGAGAATGCCGGGGTTGCGTGGCACCAGAACACGGCCGATGTCGAGTTCGCGCGCCAGCCGCGCCGCGTGTAGCGGACCCGCGCCGCCGAACGCCATCAGCGTGTAGTCTCGCGGATCGTAACCGCGCTGCACTGAAATCACCCGGATGGCGCGTGCCATGTTCGCGGTCACGACCGAAAGAATGCCTTGCGCGGTGGCCATCTTGTCCATGCCAAGCTCTGTCGCCAGCCGCTCGATCGCCACCTCCGCGAGGCCGCGATGGACCTTCATGCGGCCGCCAAGCAAATATGTGGGATTCAGCAATCCGAGGACGAGATTGGCGTCGGTGACGGTGGGTTCGGTATTTCCCAGTCCGTAACAGACCGGACCAGGCGCGGCCCCCGCGCTGGCGGGTCCGGCTTTAAGAAGGCCGCCGTCGATATGCGCGATCGATCCGCCGCCCGCGCCGACCGTGTGAATGTCCAGCATCGGCGCCTTGATCGGGTAACCGTGCACAACAGCCTCGCCCGCGAGACGGCAGACACCGCCGCTGAGCAGCGCGACATCGGTGGAGGTGCCGCCCATGTCGAATGTAATTAAATCCGGAAAACCGGAAAGGCGGCCAACTTCGGCGGCGCCGACGACCCCGGTGGAGGGACCGGACAAGACGGTGCGCACGGGCAGACGCGCGGCCTGTTCGAAACTTATGACTCCGCCGTTGGACTGGGTCAGATGCGGGATGGCGCCAACGCCAAGTTCCGCCAGGCGCTGTCCGAGCCGCTGGATGTATCCACGCATGACCGGTCCCAACCAGGCGTTGACGACGGTGGTGGAGAGCCGCTCGAACTCGCGAAATTCCGGGGCGATGTCGTGCGAAACGCAGGCAAACGCGTCAGGACATTCTTCTTTCAGGATACGGGCCGCGATTTCCTCGTGCGCGGAATTGAGAAAACCGTAAAGAAAGCAGACCGCGACAGCCTCGACGCCCGCCGCGCGAAGCTTTCGCGCGGCCATCCGGAACGCGGTCTCGTCCAGTGGAATCTCCACGGACCCGTCGTGGCGCAGGCGCTCCGCAACCTCCAGCCGCAAGTCGCGGGACACCAGTGGCACTGGCTTGTCGACGGCCAGGTCGTACAGATCGGGACGCTTCTGCCGGCCAATTTCCAGAAGGTCGCGAAAACCATCGGTTACGATCAGGCCCGTGCGGGCGCCGCGATGCTGGATCAGCGCGTTGGTCGAGACGGTGGTGCCATGCGCGAAATAGCCAATCGCGCCAGGCGCGGCTCGGACCCGCGCCATCCCCTCCGCGACACCATTGGCGATGCCACGCGACGGGTCGTCGGGCGTGGACGGCACCTTCCACACCTCCACGCGGCCTGATTGATCGTCGAACAGGCACACATCGGTGAAAGTTCCGCCTGAATCGACTCCGACGCGCCAGGTCATTTGCAGCCCTCGAGTGGTGTATTTCGGGGAATCAGGATAGCGTGGCCGCTCCCTCCTGACCATGGAATGCCATGTCGCCGCCCGTTGACCTCGTCCGATCCAACACAGACCTGCCCGAGCGCGTGAGCGTCGTCGTTATTGGTGGCGGAATCATTGGCGTATCGACCGCGTTGTTCCTGGCGGAGAAAGGCATTTCCGTCGCCATTTGCGAGAAGGGACGCATTGGCGGCGAACAATCCAGCCGGAACTGGGGCTGGTGCCGCACCATGGGCCGGGATTTCGGCGAAATTCCTCTGGCTCTGGAAAGTTTGCGCCTCTGGCGCGGGATGAACGAGCGCACCGGACGCGAAACCGGCTTCCGGCAGCCGGGCATTGTCTACCTCTGCGAGAACGAGAAAGAGGTCGCGGCACAGGAAACGTGGCTGGACCAGGCGAAAATGTATCAGGTGGAATCCCGCCTGATACGAGGCGCCGAACTGGACGCTATCATGCCAGGCGCCAGCGCGCGCTTCGTCGCGGGATTGCACACACCAACGGATGGACGAGCGGAACCCGCGCACGCGGCACCCGCGATCGCCGAGGCGGCACGCGACCACGGTGCCAAAATTTTCACGGATTGCGCCGTGCGAGGAATCGATCTGCACAATGACCGGTTGACCGGGGTCATCACCGAACGAGGAAGAATTCGTTGCGATGCCGCGGTCCTGGCGGGTGGCGCCTGGTCGCGGCTGTTCGCGGGAAACGCGGGTCTCGATCTGCCGCAGTTGAAAGTCCTTGGCTCGGTGTTTCGCACGGCCCCGCTGTCTGGCGGACCGAACATCACCGCTGCCGGGTCGGTTTTCGCGATCCGAAAGCGGCTGGACGGGGGATATTCAATCGCGCGGCGCAATGCGAACACGGCCGAGATCACACCCGATCATTTCCGGCTTCTGTCCGATTTTTTCCCCCGCCTGTTGGCCAGCCGTCACGAAATCCGTCTGCGGCTGGGCCGGCGCACATGGGAAGAACTCCGCACCGCGCGGCGCTGGACGCTTGACCAAACGACCCCGTTCGAAGCGGTCCGCGTGCTCGATCCGAAGCCGAACCAATCGGTGCTGGCGGAGGCGCGGAGCGTACTGGCGCGGACTTTTCCTGTTTTCGCGAAAGCCCAGGTCGCGGAGTCCTGGGGGGGCCTGATGGATGTGACGCCGGATGCGGTGCCGGTGATCGATCAGGTCACGCGCACGCCGGGACTTTTCGTGGCGACGGGTTTTTCGGGGCATGGCTTTGGCATCGGGCCCGGCGCGGGGCGATTAATGGCCGATCTGGTTTCAGGCGACCGCCCGGTGGTGGACCCGGCGCCATTCCGGCTCGACCGTTTCGCCCGCGCGCGCTGAGACAATGGCTGACTTTCGCTTCCTGCACTGCGCGGACCTTCATCTGGACAGTCCGCTGCGAGGGCTGCAAGCCGATCCGGATGCCCCCGCCGACGCCATTCGCGGCGCGACGCGGCGGGCCTTTGCCAATCTCGTCGATTACGCGTTGACCGAGGGGATCGACTTCGTTGTCGCCGCCGGAGACCTTTACGATGGAGACTGGCAGGATTGGCGAACCGGCCGGTTTCTGATCGATCAGGTACGGCGATTAACACAGGCGGACATCCCCTTCGTGGCGATTCGGGGCAATCACGACGCCGAAAATGTGATGACGCGACGACTGGAACTGCGCGGTGACTCCGCCCGCCTTCTCGACCATCGCAAACCCGAAACATTCTACCTCCCTGGGCGTTCCGTCGCCATTCACGGCCGCAGCTTTCCAGCCCGCGCGGTCACGGAAAACATCGCGTTGACTTACCCCGCCCCGGACCCAGAATGCTTCAATATCGGATTGTTACACACATCAATCGATGGCCGGGAAGGACACGACAATTACGCGCCCTGCTCCGTGGAGCAGTTGCGAGATCATGGTTACGATTACTGGGCTTTGGGCCATGTTCACCAACGAGAGATCTTGTCGCGCGACCCCTGGATCGTCTTTCCGGGCAATCTTCAAGGACGCCACATCAACGAACCCGGGGAAAAAGGCGCGAGCCTGGTCACGGTGACCGGCGGCAAGGTATCGGACGTGCGCCATGTAACGTTCGATGCCGTGCAATGGACGAGAATTTCCATCGCTATCGCGGTGGACGCGGATGAGGACGCGGCGCTGGCCCAGGTCCGGTCCGCACTGGCGGCGGCTTATGAAAAGGCGGACGGACGGTTGCTGGCGGCCCGTGTTTTGGTGTCCGGCGCCTGCGTGGCACACGAAGCTTTTAGCCGCGACCTTGGCTCGGCGCGTGAAAAAATCCGCGCCGAGGCGTTGAACGTCGCCGAGCACGGCGCGATCTGGATGGAGGCGGTCGAGATCGCGACGACGGCGCCGGCCGGAGGCACAATTCCGCGGGACCGGGCGGATGCGATCGGCCAGTTGATCCGGGCGCTGGAAGCCGTGACCGAGGACGAGGTTATCCCAGAAATCCAACAATATGCCGCCACGATGCTCGACAAAGCCGCGCCGCTGCGCCTCGCGCTTGGCGAAGGTCACGCCGCGGCGAACGAGGTTTTTACGCGCGAACTGGTGCGGCGCGCGCGCGACCTTCTTCTTGGATCGATATTGGAATAATGTAATGCGGCTAACCTCGATAGCGTTGACCCGTTACGGGAACTACGAGGGAGAGCGGATCCGCTTCGATCCCACGCCCGGCGCGGTGAATCTGTTATGGGCGCCGAACAGTTCCGGAAAATCCGTGTTGCGGCAGGCGGTTACGGATCTTTTGTTCGGCATACACCATCAGACCCCTATGGGTTTTCGTTACAATTATTCCGGGATGCGGATCTCGGCCTCCGCGATCGGATCGGACGGCGTTGAAATCGCCTTCAGCCGGCTGAAGGCGCGTGGCAATCCGCTGGAGGACGGTGCCGGTCAGACGCTCGATCCGACGTTTCTCGACGGCGTCTTAAAAGGCCGCGACAAAACGTTATTGGAACGACTGTTCGTGCTGGATACGGATGCGTTGCGCGCGGGGGGAAAAGCTCTGCTGGAATCAGGCGGCGATGTCGCCAGCGCCTTACTGTCCGCGGCCGGAGGTATTCGACAGGCGCGGGCGTTGAAAACGCGCCTGGAACGGCAGCGTGACGATCTGGCACCGTTACGAAAGACCGGATCCCGGCCGTTTTATCAAGCGTTGGACCAGTTCATGGCCGCGCGGGCACGGGCACGAGCGGAAACCCTGAAACCCGACGACTGGTTCCGGCAACAGAGGGATCTGGAAGTGCTGGAGGAAACCCGCGCCGCTCGGAACGCCGAAGCTGAAGCCGAGGCAGCCGAAACACAGCGCCTGAATCGTATCAGGACCGTGCGCCCCTGGCTGGCACAACGCGACGAGGCGGTGTCGTGGCTCGACCGGCATCCGGACGCGCCACGACTGGATACGAACCTCCGCGCGGCCCTGGACGGAGCCCGGACAGAGGCCACGACGCGAGAAGAAGCGGCGCGCGCGGCAAGGGACGTGCTGTCCCGGGCGGAACAAGCGGCGGACGAGGTTGTGGTGGATGAGGCATTGCTAACGCTATCCGACGACATATCCGGCCTTGTGAGAGATTCCGGGCAGGCCCGTAAGGCGCGAGACGATCACGCGACCGTGAAGAGCCAATACGCGAACACGATGGCGCGGATTGGGGATTTTTTGCGGCAGTTGGGCGCGGTCATGCCAGCCGAACGGGCGGCGGAAATCCTGCCAATGCGAGCACTGGTAACGCGCACACGCCAACGTATCAAGGAACACGCCGGGATCGAAGCGGGCGTTGCGCAATCGAAGGCGATGATCGCGGGACGTGGCGCGGAGCAATCGGACCTGGAACGGGATCTGGCGGCACTCCCCCCCGCGATGGATGTGGACGCCGTCGCGTTGCTATTGACGGAAATACGCGCAAGCGGCGACCCGGCGACAACGCGCGCCGAAGCGGAAAAAATCCTGATATCCGCGGAAGCGGCATTGGCGGCCGCAGCGGCACGCGTGCCATCGTGGACCGCGGGAGCTGAGGCGCTGGCCGCGTTGAATCCTCCCGCGATCGACCTGTGGCGGCGGCTGGACACGGACACCGCGACCGCGCGAAACGAAATGACGGCGGCGCGGCAACGGATGGACGAAGAAAGCCAGATTTTGGCGCACGCGCGCGAAGCGCTGATGGCGTTGGCCGCGGGCGGTCCAGTGGCCGACACGGCGACCCTACAACGAGCGAGGAGTCATCGCGACACGGGCTGGCGATTGATTTACCGTCGGGCGTTCACCGACTCGCCACCATCGCCAGATGACGAAAACTCGTTCAATCCAGATATGCCGTTGCCTTTGGCATTCGAACGCGCCATGGCGGCCGCCGATGCCATCGCCGACGAACGCGCCGCGGACTCGGATGGGCTGGCGCGAATCGAAGCGGCACGCCGTCTCGTCGCGGAGGCGGAACAACGGGTCGAAGCCACGGTGGAACGTGTCCGGATCGCGGAGGAAAAGCTGGCGCAGGCACGCCGGGCGTGGGGCCAAATGCTGACGCCATTCTCTCTGCCAGAAGATTCGGGCTTTTCGGATTTACAGAGTTTTCTGAACGCGCGGGAGCGGATCGTCGACGCGATGGAACGGCGATCCTTGGCGGCGGGTGTTCTGGCCGCATTGGATCGCCGACACACCGCCTGGGCCGCGGAGCTGGCACGGACGTTGGCGGTAAACGCCGGAACATTGCCCGCCTTACTGGCGAAGGCCGACAACACCCTGACGCTCGCGGCGCAACGGCAACGCGCGCGGCAAGATCTGGAAACACGGCGCACACGAGCGGCGAAGGAAACACGCGACGCGGAAGCCGCCCAGACCGCGGCGTTGACCGCGCGGGAGGCCTGGCGCGAGCGGTGGCGGACGGTGCTGGCGGAACTCGGACGTCCGGTGGACGAAGAACCAGGCGAAACCGAGGCCGTCTTACAGATATTCGGAGATATGGAGAAAGAACATACCACGGCCTCCAGTCTGGCACAGCGGTTACGCGGAATGGAGAACGATCTCGCGCGATTCACCGCGACACTGGCGAAAACAGCGGCGTTGCTGCCGGCCGTGAAACTGCCAGACGATCCGTTTCAGGCGGTACGGGAACTCGACCGGCTGCTGACGGCGGAACGCGCCCGCCAGGCGCGGCAGCGCGTGTTGCGAGAAGCGTTGGAAGCAGCGCGGGCGAACGACGCGTCGACAACACTGGCGTTTACGACGGCTCGGGCGTGCCTGGCGGCCGTATTCGAAACAATTGGCTCCGAAACAATCGAGCAGGCACAGGCGCGGCTGGCGCTGTCCGCGGAGCGCGCGCGGTTCGAGGCGATGCGAGACAGTGCCGAGGCCCGATTACGGGAAGACGGCGACGGATTCTCCTTGGACGCGCTGCGTGCGGAAGTCGCGGGCAGTCCGGCCGAAGCACACGCCGCAGCGATCGAAGCGGCGAATACCCGCCGCAAAACCGCGGTGGAGGCCGCCCAACGCGCGACGGAAGAAGCGGCCTCGCTGCGGCAGACATTGGATCGGAAAGCGGAGGAAACCGGGGCGATCGCCGCGGCCACAGACCAGCAGGCGGCACTCGCATCGCTGTCCAGTACGTTGGACGAGGCACTGGTGTATCACACCGCGGCGTTATTGCTGGGCCGGGCCCTGGAAGCGGTGGAAAAGTCCGGCGATCTGGCGATGTTCCGGCGCCTGGGGGAAATCTTCGCGCAACTGACATGCGGCGCCCATACGCGGGTCACGACCGAACTGGACGACAGCGGCAAAGCCGGGTTTGGCTTCGTGCAACGGGATTTCCCGGAATTACGGCAGAGCATCGATCAGTTGTCGGAGGGAACCCGGGATCAGTTTTTCCTGGCGCTGCGGGTGGCCGCAATCGAAACGCATTTGGCCACCGCGCCACCGCTGCCATTCATCGGGGACGACATTTTGCAAACATTCGACGACGACCGGGCGCTGGCGGCGTTGCGGGTTTTGTCGGAACTCAGCCAGCGCACGCAGGTGATTGTTCTGACGCACCACCGGCATTTGCTGGATGTCGCGGCACGGTTGCCGGAAGGAACGGTGTTCCAGTGTCCCAAAGAGGCCGCCGCGTAACCCGCTTCTCCGGTTTCGTTTCAGAATTTTTTCATAATGCGTGCCCAATCCTCAATCGCATGCTCCTGACCGGGAATAAGCTGAATGGTGAATTGCTTATATCCCGCATCGCGCAAGGCGGCGATCCGGTTGGTCAAATCGCCCTCCGTGCCGGTGAAGGTGGTGCGGCGGATCAGCTCGGCGGTGACATAAGGACGCTCGACGTCCTTGACGGCCATCAGATGTCCGCGATGGTTTTCCAGCCAGCGGGCGTCGGCGGGTTCGTATTTCTTCGCCACTTCGACATAGGCCGCGACCGGCGCCGCGACGGAAGGATGTACAGGAGAAGTGTTGGGAAGTCCCAACATGGCTTCATCCGCCGCCCGATGCAACAAAACCGCCGCCCGCGGCCCCGCCTGGGCTATCGCCCGCTGTGAATCCAGCGGCTCGCCTCCTTGCAAAACACACCCTAAAGCGAAGGCAACCGCGGAAAGATCCGTGGCGCTATTCCCGGCCTTTGCCCAACTCTCTTTCATCGCGTTCATCGCGGCGACACCGCCCTCGACATCGCCAACGAAATTCAACCAGCCGGCCCGAAGTTTCGCGGTCAGGGCACAGGCACGAGGCCCATAGGCCGAGATGTGCAAACCGACGGGATCCGCGAGATTGATCAGGTTCAGTTCGGGATTGAGAAAGGCGATTTTGTTTCGCTTTCCCTCGACGCTGAACTCTACCGTTTCGCTGCGCAACAGGGCCATGACGACACGGATATATTCCTCCATGTCGGCGAGTTTGATGGCGCCCAGGCCCATGGTGCGACGGCCGGTGAACCCGGTTCCGACACCGAAATCGATGCGGCCTGGCGCCAGTTGGTTCAGCGATGCGAAACCGTTTGCGGTGACGGGGGCGATACGATTCGACGGGATCAGAACACCGGTACCCAGACGAATGCGAGAGGTCGCGACGGCGGCGGCCCCCATGGCGACGAAGCAGTCGGCGCAAAGCATTTGCGTATCGTAAAACCAGGCGTGAACAAAACCCAACTCTTCCGCGCGCTTGACGGTTTTCCAGGCGTCGGCGGCGGTGGGCAGGGCGATACCGAATTCCATGGCAAAGGCTCCGTCTTATTTATTTGATCACGCCACAGGCAATGCGGGCTCCGCCGCCGCCAAGGGCCGCGGGCTGGTCGGAATAATTATCGCCGCCGGCATGAATAACGATCGCGTGGCCGCGCACGGCCTCGATGTCCGCGATCCGGGGGGCGAGCAAGGTTTTCGTCACCGTGCCATCCGCCTCGACGATCAGCAGCGGCAGATCGCCCATATGGCCTTGTCCGGCGGGGCCTTCGTGCTTGCCGGTATGGGCGTCGTCCCAGTGTCCGCCCGCCGCGCCCGAGGGCACGATGTTTCCGTTGACCGTCGCTGGGCCGCAATCGCCCTTCTCGTGGATGTGGATGCCATGCGGCCCCGGCGGCAGATCTTTCAGGTTCAAATTGAAAGCGGCCCCATCCTTGGTCTTGATCACACGCACGGTGCCGGCCTCGACGCCGGTCCCGTCCGCCGTGACCTTGTTCACCGTCGCGGCCGGGTCCGCCGCGAACGCCACCAAGGGTAAACCCAATCCGGCGGCCACCGCCAGCACGGCCGGTATCGCGAGCCTGGACATTGAAAACACCTCGTTATTCACTTTGAAGGGGATGATTCGCACGAACCGCGCCTCCGTGGCAAATTCCGGCGAGAAGAGGGAACAACCGACATGACCGGAACCATCCAGGCGACCTACACGTTCAAAGATTTTCGGACCACGGGCGGGGACACGCTGCCGGAGGTCTCGCTGGCCTATGTGACACGGGGAACGTTGGCGCCAGACGGGCGCAACGCGATCCTGGTCACCCACGGCTACACCAGCGGGCCTCGGATGATCGAACCGGGGGTCGCCTCCTCAGAGGGAGCTTGGAGCACGCTGGTCGGGCCAGGCGCGCCGATCGATACGGATCGGTATTTTGTAATTTGTTCCAATATGCTGGGGTCCAGCTACGGATCCACGAACGCGGCGTCGATCGATCCCCGCACTGGCAAACCGTACGGGTCGAAATTTCCCAAACTGTCGATGGAGGATATCGTCGGCGCCCAAAAGCACATGCTGGACGGGCTGGGCGTGACGCATTTGCGCGCCGTAGTGGGGCCGTCGTTTGGCGGATTTCAGGCGTTCCAATGGGGCGTCAGCTATCCCAAATTCATGGATGGGATCGTTCCGGTCGTGACGTCTCCGCTCCCTCCTACTTCGGACCGGACGGCGGGGTTGATGAAATGGTTCGGGTCCGATCCGAACTGGAACGGCGGCGATTATTACGAAAACGGCGGCGTGAAGAAGACCCTTACAGCGTTGCGCGTGGACACGCTGACGCGATACGGGCTGGCGAACTCCCTGACCGCCCGCTTTCCCACCAAAGCCGAGGCGGACGCGGAATTGCACCGAATCGCCACCGGATGGGCCGATATTTTCGACGCCAATTCGCTGTTCATTCTGGGCCGGGCCATGGAGGCTTACGATGTCGCCTCGCGGTTCGATCGGATCCAGGTGCCGGTTCTCTATGTGCTTTCGCGGACCGACGCGTTATTCCCGCCATCCCTGGCGCCTGGCGTGATGGAGGGAATGCGGAAAGCTGGCGTCGATGCGACGTATTTCGAGATCGACAGCGACCACGGCCATCTGGCGTCCGGGGCGGACGCGGACAAGTGGGCCCCGGCGCTTCGGGCGTTCATGACGAAGCTGGAACGCGCCTGATCCGTTTCAGCCGCTGGCGGGCGTGCGGCCCGTCAGCGTCGCGCCGTGCGCTTCCGCGTATTGCCGCAAGATCGCGTTCATTCTCGACAAATACCCAGGCCCCTGAGCTTTATACCAGCGCAGCACATCCGCATCGACACGCAACGAGATCGCCTGCTTGCGTTCCGGAAGCTCCAGTTCCGCGTCTGAGAACCAATCGGAGTCCAGAACAGGCGCGGCATCGGGATCGGCGGCGATGGCCGCATCGATGGCGGCGTCCGTTTGGCTGTCGATCCGTTTCCAGTCAGTGCGTCCTTCGCCCGCCTCTTTCAAGGAACGCCGCGTAACAGTTTCGCTCATTGTCCCGTACCCTTCTCGCTGGAATCAACCGCGCCGCGACCCGCGTTTGGTCCATACAACGGCGATGACCCATTTATCCGTGACGCCCACGAAGACGTAACGTTCCACGGGCTCGCGAACGGCGCGCCGGGTGGCGACCGGACCAGTCCAGATGGCAATGGCATCCTCGAAGTCGATGCCGTGCTTTTCCAGGTTGATCGCCCGCTTTGGCGCATGCCATTCAAAGTCGTCGCCGGCCATCTCTGTTCGATCCCGGCCACCGTGAAGATGGCCAGAATGCCCGGCAATGGTTAAGCAACCAGTGACACGGCGACGATTGTTTGTATATACGCTGCGTATGTGACCGTTAAGCCAAATTCACCCGCCCAGCGCCCGCTTCGCCACACCGGCCAAAAAACCTGACGCTGACGGCAGAATCGCATCGTTGAAATCGTAATTGGAGTTGTGCAGCTCCCGTCCGCCATCCGCCGGACCATTTCCAATCCAGGCAAAGGCGCCCGGACGCTCGGCCAGATACCAGGCGAAGTCCTCCCCGGTCATGGCCGGGGCCATGTCGCGGCGGAGAGGTATCCCCGCCGCCTGAACCGCCTCCGCGGCCATATCGCGTTCCATCGGCGTGTTCGTGGTGACGGGATTGCCGCGGAGCTGCTCGACGTCGATCTGGACGCCGAATGTCTGCGCGACACCGGCGGCGACACGGGCGACGGCGTCCTCCATATGGTCGCGGACACTTTCCTTCAGGGTGCGCATGGTGCCGCGCATGACGGCCTCGCCCGGGATCTGATTGGCGGCGCTGCCGGATTGCAGGACACCGATGGTGATCACGGCGGAGTCCAGTGGATCGACATTTCGCGAGACAATCGTTTGCAGGGCCAGCAGCAGATGCGCCGCCGCCACCATCGGATCGCGCGCCAGATGCGGCAGCGCCGCGTGGCCGGAATGACCTTTGATCGTGAAATACACCCGGCCACCGGACGCCATCACCGGCCCGTCGTGAATCGCGACGGTGCCCGCGTCCAGACCGGGCCAGTTATGATACCCGAAAATCCGTTCCATCGGGAAACGATCGAACAACCCATCGGCGATCATGGATTTGGCGCCGCCGCCACCTTCTTCCGCCGGTTGAAACACGAACTGGACGGTCCCGGTCCAGGACGGATCGCGCGCCAGCAAGGCCGCCGCACCCAGCAGCGACACCGTATGCCCGTCGTGCCCGCAGGCATGCATCACACCCGGATTGCGCGAACTGTGCGAAACCCCGGAACTCTCCAATATCGGAAGCGCGTCCATATCCGCGCGCAAACCGACGGACCGGTTGGACTGGCCCCTGCTGAGAGTCGCGACGACGCCATGCCCGCCAACCCCGGCCACGAAGGGCACACCCAGCTCGGCCAGACGCGCCTGCACGAACAAGGAGGTCTCCTTCTCGTGTAAAGTCAGTTCGGGGTTGGCATGCAGATGGCGGCGCCATCCCGTCAACGTCTCATGCAGGGGCCGGTCCATCAGCCGTTCACCTTGCGAATGATCTCGGCCCATTGGTCGAGGATCGGCAGAATGACATCGGCCTTCGCCGATTCCAGGCTGCACGACACGCGGTTCACGCGGATGTCGTCGTAACGTTTGATCAGATCGGCGTCGGGCTGCTGCCCGCCGATGGACACATCCAGCGTCTCCGGATCGCGGCCGTTTTCGGCGGCCATCTGGCGGAAACGCGGAATCAACTCGATCAGCGGCGTCTTCGCGTATTCGGTGACCTGCGGCATCCAGCCGTCGCCGTACCGGACCGCGCGGCGGGCGGAATAGGGGAAGGCGCCACCGACCAGGATCGGAGGATGCGGCTTTTGCACCGGCTTCGGCCAGGTCATCATCGGGTCGAAATTCACGAACTCGCCGTGGTATTCGGCCTTCGACTTTGTCCAGATTTCCTTCATCGCCTCGATGTTCTCGCGGGCGCGCTTGTGGCGGGACTTATATTCGGTCCCGTGGTTTTCCATTTCGTCCTGGTTCCAGCCGTTGCCGACGCCAAAGACGAAGCGGCCGCCGGACACCTGGTCAATCGAGGCCACGAGTTTCGCCGTCTGGATGGGATCGCGTTGCGCGATCAGGCAGACGCCGGTACCGACCTTCAGCGTTTTGGTCGCCATCGCCGCCGCGGTCAGCGTCACAAAGGGATCCATCACGTCGTAGTACCGCTTCGGCAGATCGCCGCCCATGATGAAGGGCGTCTTCCGGGTCAGCGGAATATGGGAATGCTCCGGAGCCCAGAGAATGTCGAAACCCCGCTCCTCCAAGGCCACCGCCAGCTCCGGGGCGGTCATCGAGTAGTCGGTGAAAAACATGGATCCGCCAAATTTCATTTCACTCTCCAGAGCAGATTATTTGCAGGGATGACGTTCCCCGAGGAACTTAAACAGACCGTCCAGCGACTGGGTGTCGCGATTGGCCGGGTTGGATTTCACCCAGGCCACGAACTCATTCATCGTGGTAGTGCGGCTGGGCATGGGGTTCGGGAAACAGAACGGCTTCTTCTCCCCCGCCGTCCGCATCCGCACCGCCACCGCCCCCTGGGCGTAGCCATGACAAAAATTGATCTTCGCATCCGCGCCCGTCGATCCCGGCTTCGCGCCACAAAGCTCGGCGAGTTCCCCGGACGTGCGGGCACGCAGTTCGATGCCCTCCGCGGCCACCGCCGAACCTGCGGCCAGCATCAGACCGCCCAGGACAAGTAAACCAAAACGCGTCATCTCGCTTCCCTTCGGAATGTTCATCCTTCGGCCCGCCAGCGTTTCCACCCGTCCGCCCGCAATTCGCACGCGGGGCAGGTGCCGCAACCGTAACCCCAATCGTGGAGATGCGTGCGATCGCCAAGATAACAACTATGGCTTTCGACACGGATCGCCTCGACCAGGGCATCGCCGCCAAGCGAGCGGGCCAGTTCCCAGGTGGCCGCCTTGTCGCGCCACATCAAGGGGGTTTCCAGCACGAAGCGGCGGTTCATGCCCAGGTTCAGGGCGAGTTGCATGGCTTTGACGGTGTCGTCGCGGCAATCGGGATACCCAGAATAATCGGTCTCGCACACACCCGCGACAATGCGTTTGATGCCTCGGCGGAACGCGAGCGACGCGGCGCATGTCAGGAACAGCAGGTTTCGGCCAGGGACAAAGGTACTGGGTAAACCTTCGGCGGTCATCACGATCTCGGCATCTGAAGTCATCGCGGTCGCGCCGAGCCCGGCGATGGTCGCGGTCAGGTCGATCATGTGATCGGCGCCAAGGCGCGGCGTTCGAAGCGAGTCACGCAACGGGTCCCGGCAGGTCAGCTCGACGGCGTGACGCTGGCCATAGCGGAACCCGATTGTTTCCACATGGGTGTAGCGGTCCAACGCCCAGGCGAGACAGGTCGCGGAGTCCTGACCGCCGGAAAAGAGCACGAGAGCGTGGTCGGGAGAAACAGGGAATGCCATGGCGCGATCATGACAGCGAATACGGGACGCGTCACGGGTGCGCGGAGCCGCGAGAGAAAGCGGTACGAATCCCATGAGCGTCCCGTTGCGTCAGGTCACGATCCCATTCAACCAACTTTCCGCATGTGTGCCGTGAACGTATGACCTTTCCTCTTTTCAGTGGCATTAGGGAACGCGGCATCCCCTGTTTCGTGGCGTTCGCGCGGAATCGTGGGTGAAGCGCCGGACCACGACGGTCCCTGCGTCCTGCACGACACGGTGGCGACCGCCCGCGATACTCGCGAACGGTTCACCCCCGCATTGGATTGGCCCTGGTCAGATCGGGTCAGGCCCGACCCTGATCAACAGTTTGCCGAAATTCTGACCTGTCAAAATACCGGCCAGTGCCTCCGGCGCGCGGTCCAGCCCCTCGTGAATATCCTCGCGATGGATCAGTTCCCCGCTGACGATCAACGGCGCGGCGAGCTTACGCCACTCCACGATCCGCGCCGGACGGTCGGAGACGATGAACCCCTGAATCGTGACCGCCTTGCCGACGACGAAGCCGAGATTGGGACCGGCCGGAAACTCATCGTCGTTGTATTGCGAGACCATCCCGCACATCGCCACGCGGGCGAAGCGGTTAAGCTGTCCGAAGACCGCCGCCTGCACCGCGCCGCCGACGTTTTCGAAATACGCGTCGATCCCGTCCGGGCATTCCGCCTTAAGGTCCCCCGCGAGGTCGTACGCCCGGTGATCGACGCAGGCATCGAATCCCAGCGTATCCTGCACCCACAGGCATTTCTCCGGCCCGCCGGCGATGCCCACGACCCGCGCGCCCGCGCGTTTGGCGAGCTGACCCGCCACCGATCCCACCGCGCCCGAAGCCGCGGAGATCACAACGGTCTCCCCCGGCTTCGGCTTGCAGATCTCGGTAATGCCGGCATAGGCCGTGGCGCCAGGCATCCCCAGTGTCCCAAGCCACGTCGCCAATGGCGCGCCGCCACGCGGGACCTTCACGACATTGTCACCCTTGGCGACGGCATGGGTCTGCCATCCCCGCGGTCCGACGACGATATCGCCCGCGACGTAGCCCGGATGGTTGGAGGCAATGACCTCGCCGACGGTTTCGCCGGTCATAACCTCGCCGACCTGGATGGCGACGGCGTAGGTCTGTTCCTCCCGCAGGCGCCCGCGCATGTACGGATCGATCGAGAGAAAGATCGTCCGCGTCACGATCTCGCCGGGTCCGGGAACCGGGATCTCGTCCTCGCGCATCTCGAAATCGGATGCGCGAAGTTCGCCGCTGGGCCGCCGCTTCAGAACGACAGAGCGGCGGACGGCATCGTTGGCGGCCATCAGGCCGCCTCGGCTTTAAGAACGAGCCGTCCCGTGACCTGGCCGTCGCGCAGGCGCATCAGCGCCGAGTCAGCCTGGTTCTGCGGCACCGTCGCCACCGGCAACGCCGTCAACGCCCCTTCCTGGGCCAGCTTCATCAGCTCCCGCAATTCCTTGGGGTTGCCGACGTAAGAGCCCTGCACGGTCAGCGCGCGAATCGCCATGATCGGCAGCGGCAGCATCAACTCGCCGCCGAACAGCCCAACCTGGATCAGCTTGCCACCTTTGCGCAGCGCGCCGAAGGCAAAGCGGGCGGTCTGGGTGCCGTTCACGAGGTCGATGACGGCCAGAACCGGCCCGCCCGCGGCGTCGATGATCCGCTTCGTCGCTTCCGGACCGGTCCCATCGACGACCTTGTGCGCGCCGGCCTTCAGGGCGGTGGCGCGCTTTTCCTCGGAAATATCGACGGATATAATGTTCTTGTGGCCAAGGGCCAGCAGCACCTTGATCGCGTTCAGGCCCAACCCGCCCGCGCCAACCAGCACGATGGCCTCATGCGCCGGAACCGGCATGGCTTTCTTGATCGCGGAATAAACGGTGATCCCGGAGCAGGCGTAGGTCGCGGCCACCGCCGGATCGACATTCCCAAGCTCGACCAGATGGCGGGGATGCGGGGCGACGACATGGGTGCCGTAGCCGCCGTTTTGGTAGACGCCCAGGCTGCGCGCGGCTTTGACGCACATGTTGTCTTCTTCGGCGAGGCAGGTCTCGCAGGTACCGCAGCCCAGCCAGGGGTAAACGATGCGAAGGTCGCCGACTTTGACGCCCTTGGCATCCGGCCCCAGCTTCGCCACGCGGCCCACGATTTCGTGGCCCATGGCCAGCGGCAGCGTGACACCACGGTCGGTCAGCGACATTTTCTGTCCGCCGCCGACGTCGTAGTAGCCTTCCCAGATATGCAGATCGGAGTGGCAGACCCCGCAATGGGTGACTTCGATCAGGACCTCGGTGCCCTTGGGTTCCGGCGTGGGCAGCTCGATTTCCTGAAGCGGCTTTCCGTTTTCGACGACAGCCCATGCGCGCATGATGGAGGTCTCCTGTTTGACGTTTCGGGATGGATAGCGCGCGGGCATGGCCCGTCAAGCGGCGAACATGACGAAAAGGTGAAAGACGGTCTTGCGGAGGGGCGGGCGCCTGGTTATACGACCGCCTCCCCGCCCAACGGGGGACGCCGGCAGGCGCATGTGGGGCCGTAGCTCAGTTGGGAGAGCGCCTGAATGGCATTCAGGAGGTCAGGGGTTCGATTCCCCTCGGCTCCACCATCCCGCCTCGCAATCAATTGAAATTGTTCGATAAATTGTTGGCCGATTTGCTGGCCACCGAGTCAGCCCACATTTTGACGGTGTGTCGTGGCGGACGGAAGCGAACACGCGCGGTCGGCGTTCCGATTGAAGATCGCCCTCGCCTGGGCGGACGTAAGGCCAGTTGGCAGCGGGCGTTGAAAAC
>CANJJS010000024.1 GCA_947474705.1 Acetobacteraceae bacterium
CGCGCGAACGCTTCCTGGCCCTCCCGCGACAACGACCAGTTCAGAAACAACCGGGCGGCGTTGACGTTTTTCGCCGATTTCGGAATACCCGCGCCATAGGACGTCAGCGGCGTGCCCTCCGGCGGCATGATGCATTTCACCGGCGCGCCCTCCTTCATGCGGGGAATGACGATGTTGGTCTGCTGCGCGCCCACCAGCAATTCACCGCGTATGATCGCGTCCGTCGCCGGTGCGCCCGAGGGATACAATTGCGTCTGGTTCGCCGCGATCCGAGCCCAGTAATCCGGACCGAGCACCTGACGTTCGAACAGCGCCCGGTTCCAGGTCGGCCCCCCTCCCCCCGCGATCACCTGCGCGATCTTGTTGCCTTTCCATTTTGGATCGGTCAGGTCCATGAAGCTCTTCGGCGGGTCTTGCACAAGTTCCGTGTTATACGCGATGCACCAGCCCGTGGTGGTACGCGGCCAGAGTTTGTCGGGATCGGTGATGGAAGCCGGCTGATAGGCCGCCGCGTTGGGCGGGCGGTAGTCCTGGTACATGTCCAACATCGTCCGCAAATGCCCACGGTCGGAATAATCGATCACGTCCGCCGTCAGTTTTCCCGTCGCATATTCGGACCGGATGCGCGTGATCAACTGTCCGCCGGGAGCGCGGGTCAATTCCACCTTCACGAAGGGAAACCGCTTGTTGAACGCCGCGATCCAGGCCTGCTCTGTTTCGGAAAAATTCACCGAGTAAAAGAAAATCCGGCCCTCCGCCTTCGCTTTTTCGATCAACTCCGGCGGCCCGTATTCCTGAGCCTGGGCCGTGGACGACATAAAAAGCGCGGTCACCGCCGCGATCAGCCAGCGCATGGAAACTCCCCCCTGTTTGGTGCGGCGGACTCTTGCGGGGTTCGCTGCCCGGCGTCAAACGGCGCGTTGCAACGCCCGGATTTCGAGGAACGAAATCCGCCGGATGCCGTGACCATCGAGCAACGCCGGCAGGGCCGGATCGATCAGCCCGGCGGCATCGCTCGCCCTGAGATCGGCGAAACCCAGTCCGTAGCCGCGCAATTCCTCTCCGTCCAGCACGGGATGCGCGAAGATTTCCGTCACGCCGGGGGAGAGGGTGGAAATGGTTTCGATCAACACGTCGCGCATTGGGCGGGGCCAGGGGTAAATCATGTGGTCGTTGAACAGAATGCCCCGCGCCATGGCGCGTTCGCGGGCGCGAAACCCTTGGGCCTCCGTCGTTTCAACCGAAAACATCCGCACGGGCAGCCTGTACTCCGCTGCCAGGTCCAGGTAGATCCCGAACAAATCGGAACGGTCCTGCACAATGTTCATGTGGCTGTCGAGATGCGTGACGTCGATACCCCAGGTCAAGGCCGCCTCGATTTGCGCGCGGCACTCGGCGCGAACGTCTTCGGGGTCGAGCCGGTCCAGTGCTTCCGCCGCCGTCGCCGGGAGAAACCCGTCCTTGCCGTGCAACGACGTGCCGCGGGTCAGGCCGCGCCAGCGGTATCCGGCATATTCGGAGGTCAGGGTCAAATGCACGCCGACGGGAAACGCCGCCAGCATGCGCGCGGCCTCGAACGCCCAGGGACAGGGGACCATGAGCGTGGCGCTGGTGGCGATGCCGCCGGTTAAAGCGCGATATGTCGCGAGATTGGCGGCGTGACTGACCCCGAGATCGTCGCAATTGACGATCAGAAGCCGGTCATCCGGACTGTAGCCCAGGCCTTCGGCGAGCGTGGTCAGACCAGTTCCACCTTCAGTGCTCGCCCGACCAAAGCCGCGGCCCGCCGCAGTGTTTCCACGGTGACATTGCCCTCCGCCTTCAGGATGCGGTCGAGTTGCGCCCGGCTGGTGCCCATCCGCGCCGCCATTTCGGTTTTGCTGATCCCAAGCCGCTCCATCTCCTGGCTGAGTTGCCAGGCGACGACGCGGGTGGCGGCCTCGGCGCGGACGTCTTCGCGGATATTGTCCTCGGCGAGCAGGTCGTCGAGGGAACTGCCCCAGTGGGGATTCTTCCCAATCATGACTTCATCTCCTTCATTCGCCCGCGCGCGAGGGCGATTTCCTCGGGCGGCGTGGCCTGTGTCTTCTTCACGAACCCGTGCACGACGCCGATCCGGCCTTCGTCCACGAAGAACAGCACCCGCGCGATGCGGCGGCTGGGAAGCGTGGACCGTACTTCCCACAAGCCCTGTCCCAACGAGCGGCACACCGGCATGCCGACGGGCCAGCCGAATTGCACGGTCGCGAGGTCCAGTCCGATTTCCCGCCGGTCGTCGGGCGGCAGGCTCCGCAACCAGTCCCGCACCGGCTCCGACCCGCCCGCCGTGCGATAAAAGATCACGGGAATTTCGGGTCTGGACGGCACGTGCATGGGAGCGTTCCTTGGCGAATTATGTATCATTTAAGATACGGGAGAGCAAGAGGTTTCACGCAACCTCTCACGCAATCCTTCAGGAACCGTTAACGCACTCGTGTGTTCAGATACCCAACGTGTCCAACCGGATCGCGGCCACTTCCGCCCCCGCCGGCAAAGCCGGAGCATGCGGCGCTCGCAGGATCAGCGCATCGGCCAAGGCGAGGCGGCGCAGCATCGCCGAGTCCTGCACCGGGAACGGCGTCACGACCAAACGGCCCGCTTCGTCGGTGGAGACCGTCGCGCGCAGGTGATCGGCGCGGCGGTCGTTCTCGCGGACGGCGACGCCCAGTACCGCCGTCACCGTTGGCGGCGGTCCGGCGGGCAGGCCCCGCATCAGCGCCAAAGCGGGCAGCAGGAACAGCGCCGCGCAAACCAGGGCCGAAACCGGGTTGCCGGGCAGGCCGAGCACGGGCACCGCGCCCATCTGGCCGAACAGCAGCGGTTTGCCGGGACGCATCGCGATCTGCCAGAAATCGACGACCAGGCCTCTTGTTTGGAGGCCGGAAATGACCAGGTCGTGATCGCCGACGGAGGCCCCGCCGGTCGTGACCAGGAGATCGTAGCCCATGACCTGATCGGCGGCGGCGGCGACGGCCTCGGTCGTGTCTTTGGCGACGGGCAGGACGGTGGGGTCGCCGCCCATGGCGCGGACCAGGGCCGCCAAAGCGTGGGAATTGGAGCTGACAATGCCGCCGGGAGGGATGGGCTCGCCGGGAAGCGCGATTTCGTCGCCGGTGGCCAGGATCGCGACACGGGGCTTTCGGTGAACCGCGATCCAGGGATGGTTGGCGGCCGCCGCGAGGCCAACGTCCCGCGCGGTCATTTTGCGTCCCTTGGGGATCACCGCGTCGCCATGGGCAAAATCCTGGCCGGCGCGGCGGATGTGGCGGCCCGCGACGACCGCTTCTTTCACGGTGGCCATGTCGCCATCACGATCCGTGTCCTCCTGCAGCAGGATGCCATCGGCGCCTTTGGGCACGACGGAGCCGGTGAAGAGGCGGACGGTTTCGCCCGGCCCGACCTGCCCGGCAAAGGGGTGGCCGGCGGGGGCGGCGCCGATGACTTTCAGGGTGGCGCCCAAGGTGCCGTCGGCGGCGCGGAGGGCGTAACCGTCCATGGCGGAGACGTCGGAGGGGGGCTGGGTCAGGCGGGCCAGGACCGGTTCGGCCGTCACCCGGTTCCAGGCGTTGGCGAGCGCCACGATCTCGGCGGGCATGGGGCGCAGGCCCGCCAGGATGCGGGCGCGGGCGTCTTCGACGGAGATCATGGCGGGCGTTGGCATGGCGGGGACTCTTCGGATCTGGGCTTGTCGTCCTTCTACCGCGGGACAGGCCTCGTGGTCACGCGACCGCGGGACAGACCCGGCGGTCGCGGCGTCACCAGCCGAGGTCGGTGGCCTTCAGGCCCATGAGCACCTTGCCCGCCGATTCGTAATGAACCGGCAGCGCGGCGAGGTGTTGGACCCCGACATGGATGTCCCGAAAATACCGTTCCAAGGGGTTCTTGCTGTAGACGGCGGCGGTTCCGGCGGCGTGGAAGACGATGTCCACCGCGCGCACGGATTCCCGCATGGCGTGGACGATGGCGAGACGCAGTTGGGCGATGGGCATGTCGAGATCGTCCGTGCCGGAGCAGGTCGCGGCCCAGGCGGTGGCGGCGGCATCGAGGACGTAGGCGCGAGCGGCGTTCACGATGGCTTCGGCTTCGGCGATTTTGGTCTGGGTGTAAGGGCGATCGCGCAGGGGGGTCGCGGACATGGTGGTGGTTTCGCGTCGCGCGCGTGCGACGAAGGTGTCGATGGCGCCGCGGGCGATGCCCAGCGAATTGGCGGCGGTTCCGGTCCAGGTGGCGGCGAACATCATGCGAGGGTGGTAGAAGGGCCCTTTTTCGCGCGGGGGGTCGAAGATGGAGAGCGTGTGGGCATCGGGGACGAAGACGTTGTCCACTTTGAAATCCTGGCTGCCGGTGCCGCGCATGCCGACGACGGTCCAGGTATCGACGATGGTCACTTTGTCGCGCGGTACCCACATGGCCCGGACGGCCTGGTTGCCCGCGCCGTCCAAACGGGGGGCGCCATTGTCCATGACATTCGCGGAACAATAGAGCCAGTTCGCGTGGTCGATGCCGCTCGCGAAGTTCCATTGGCCATCGACGCGGTAGCCGCCTTCCACGGCGTGTGCATGGCCCATGGGGCGGAGGGAGCCGGCGGGCCGGAAATCGGCGGGCGTGCCGGCCATATCGCGGCCGGCCTTGGCGGGCATCAGCCCAAGAAAGGCGGAGATGGCGTTGCGGACCATCAGGCACCAGCCGGCGGAGCCATCGGCTTTGGAGATTTCCTCGATCACCGCGAAGCCGGTCAGAGGCGACAGTTCCAGGCCGCCCATGGATTTCGGCAGGTACAGGCTGAACAGGCCGGCGGCGGCGCATTCCTTGGCGATGGCGTCGGGCAGGCGGCGCAGATTTTCGGCTTCCTCGCGCGCGGCCAGGACCATGGGGGCGATGCGTTTCGCGGCGGCGATGACATCCGGGGTTGGTTCATGGGCGGGCATGGGGCGTCTCCTGTCCCGGTTGGGGCGCTACAGATCGGCGATGCGGATCCAGGTGCCGATGGCGGCCGCCACGATCGCACCGGCAGCGAGCCAGGGGGGAGTGGCGGCATGGAGTTCGCCCGCCACGGCGAACCAGATGGCGAAGGCGGCGATCCCCACGGCGATGCCGCCGATCAGGCTGGCGCGGCCGGGTTTGATGCGGGCGCGGGGTTGCGCCTGGCTCATTCGGCGTCGGCCCGGATGTGACCGGCGCGCACATCGTCGGTGGTGTTGCGCACGCGCTTCAGGTCGCGCCGGACATTCGCGGAATCATAACCGTTGAAAATATGTTCCAGCAGGCCGCAGGCGAGATCGGAGGTGCCGAAGAACCAGTCCGCGACGGGATAGGTCAGATTGAAATTCCGCTCCATCATGATCGCGGTGTTGTGGTGGGCGATGTGGTGGCGGCGGATCGAGTTCACCAGCGGGATGTGACGCACAAGCGAGTCGTTTTTCACATGGCAGCAGAAATGGAAGGTCTCGTAATTCAGATAAAGCGCGACATTTGTAATAAGCAGCATCCAGCCCGCGTTGGCGGCACCGAGCAAACCGAGGATGGCGGCGGGGGGAATGGACAGCGCCATGAAGGCGACCAGGGCGTAGGGCGGGAAGAAGACAATACGGAAATCTCGGGTATTGTCGATCGTGGGCTCGATTTCCGTGAAGAACTGGTGATGCGCCAAAGTGTGGCGCTTGTAGATGCCCATGAAACCTTTCACGGGGCGGTGCATGATGTAGCGGTGGATCCACCACTCGAACACGTTCGAGACACAGAAGGCGAAGGGGATCACGAGATATTCGTACCAACCGGGCGCGTGTACCTGGCGGAGGCAGTACCAGATGGCCGAGGCGCCCAACGCGAAGATCAGCGCGACATGGGCCCAACCGAAATAGGCCGGGGCGATACGGGCGCGAAAATCGGCGCGGAACGCGGCCTGGCGTTGGGACAGTCGGGTCTGGCTCATTGTCGTTGTCCTCCGTGCCGGTCAGGATACGCCTCTGAACCCAGGGGCGCAAAGGGCTCGACAGGGCGGTGGCGGGCGTTATCTTCCGGCGCGGACGAACAGGAGGAATGACGGATGCTCGTGGTGGAAAAGCCCTCGGATATGAAGGCGCATGTGGGCGAGGAGATCGGATCCAGCGACTGGGTGACGGTGGATCAGGCGATGATAAACAAATTCGCCGACGCGACCGGGGATCATCAGTGGATCCATGTGGACGTGGAACGGGCGAAGACGGAAATGCCCGGCGGCAAGACGATCGCGCATGGGTTTCTTACGTTGTCGCTGATCGCGGGGCTGGCGCATCAGACGCACGATATTACGAAGCGTTCCCGTGGGATCAATTACGGGTCGGACCGGGTGCGGTTCACGGCACCGGTGCAGGTCGGGTCCCGGGTGCGGCTGCATCAGAAGCTGACGAAAGTGGAGGACATCGAAGGCGGCGTGCGGATGTCGTTCGAGAGCAAGATGGAGATCGAGGGGCAGGCAAGGCCGGCTCTGGTGGCGGAGACGATCGCGCTGGCGTACGAGTAACGATGGAAGCCGGCGGGTGGCCGGTTGGTGCCCGCCGGATTTTGTTTCGACTTTGAAAACCCACGAAGGCGACGGCCGGAAAAAACAGCACCGCCCCGGCCCGCATCGGCACATCCAATCACGATCCGCGAAGGCGGTCCATCCATGTCTTTCGCCAGTTCGGCGCCGCGAATCGTGGGGGGGGCCGTCTTCGTGGACCATGACGGGTAAAACACAACCTTTCCGGTCTCGGGGCTTGCGATTTTCTCGCTTGTTATTCAGACGGCCGATTCCGGCGCGGCCATGCCCGTTCAAATAAGCGCCGCGTCGATCTCGTCCCCGGTCAGGCTCCAGGCATTGTCCAAGACCGAAACAACCTCCCGCATGAACCGTTCGGTCAAAGCGAGGGCCTTCTTGTCATCCCCCAAATGGTCCGCCAGCAGCGCGAGCGCCAGTTGCCTCGGTCCGTCGCCTTCGTAGGTCCATTCGAACCCCATCGGGCTGAAGGTTTTCAGGTCGAACCTCGGGTTCAGCGGCGCCCCGTCCACGGTCACAACGGCGCCATCCAGGCTGCGCCCGCCTTCATAGATTTTCATGGGAAGGTCACCACGCTTCTCACGGTTTCCCCGCGCTTCAACGCGGCGAAACCCTCGTTGATATCTTCCAGCCTAATGCGCGCCGAAATCATTTCGTCCAGCTTCAGTTTTCCATCCAAATAGGCGCGCGCCAGCATCGGAAAATCCCGCGCGGGATTGGCGCCGCCGTAGGAAGACCGGACGATTCGTTTCTCTTGCATCAGGCTGCCCCAGCGAAACGCGACCTCTTCATTCACCGCGACCTTGCCGAGCCAGACGATCTGACCGCCGGGACGGACAGCCTCTACCGACAGCCGGAATGTCTCGGGACGGCCGGCCGCTTCGACGACCAGGTCAGCGCCGCGGCCTTCGGTCAGCGATCGGGCCAGGTCCACCGCCTCTTCCGGGCCGACTGCCCTGGTCGCGCCGATCGCCTGCGCCAGTTGGCGGCGCGCGGGATTGGGATCGACGGCGATAATCTCGCCGCAGCCCGCCAGGACCGCGCCCTGGATGGCGGACAGGCCGACGGCGCCGCAGCCGATGACCATCGCGGTGTCGCCCCAGCCGGGTTTGGCGATGCGGGTCACGGCGCCGACGCCGGTCATGACGCCGCAGCCGATCAGCGCGGCGCGATCGAAAGGCATGGCATCCGGGACCCGGATCGCGCTTTGGGCGGGGACCACGCAGTATTCGGAAAACCCGCCCAGATACATCAACTGATGCACGGGCACCGCGTCGCAGGACAGCCGCGGTTTGCCGTCGAAATGGTAGCCGCGGGGGCCATTCGCCAAAAACGTCCGGCACAGGATCGGCTGCGCCTTCTCGCAATAAAAGCAGGCGCCGCAATGCGGATTCCAGGACAGCACGACGCGGTCGCCCTTGGCGAGATCGGACACGTCCTGGCCCAGGGCGGCAATTTCGCCGGCGGCTTCGTGGCCGAGAACGGCGGGCAGGTTAACGGCGAGCGCACCCTCGATGGCTTCCAGATCGGTGTGGCACAGGCTCGCGGCGCGGACGCGAACCAGGACATCGCCGGGCGCGAGGGGGCCGACTTCGAGCGTTTCGATGGTCATTGGGGCGCCGGTCTGACGCAGTATGGCGGCGCGGGACGTCCACATGGTCTGGTTCCCTTCAGGTTTCCTCGACGATTTTTCCGTCGCGCAGGCGGATCGTGCGGTCCATGCGTGCCGCGAGTTCAGGGTTATGCGTGGCAATCAGCGCGGCGACGCCGAGGTCGCGGACCCGGCTGACGAGTTCGGCGAAGACGGTTTCGGCGGTTTCGACATCGAGGTTGCCGGTGGGCTCGTCCGCCAGCAAGACGCGGGGCTGGTTGGCGAGGGCGCGGGCAATGGCGACGCGTTGCTGTTCGCCGCCGGAGAGTTTGCCGGGCAGATGGCGAAGACGTTTGCCGAGTCCGAAGGCGCCAAGGAGTTCGACGGCCCGTTTTTCGGCGTCGCGGCGAGATCCTCCGGCGATCATGCGGGGCAGAGCCACGTTTTCGAGGGCCGTGAATTCTCCGAGCAGATGATGGAACTGGTAGACGAAGCCGATGGTGTCGCGGCGGACGGCGGTGCGTTCGGCGTCCGGCAGGTTGCCGGCGTCTTTGCCGTCCACCAGCACCGCGCCCTCGTCGGGGCGGTCGAGCAGACCGGCGATGTGTAAAAGCGTGGATTTTCCGACGCCGGAGGGCGCGACAAGGGCGACGATCTCGCCGCTTCGCAGCGTGAGATCGACGCCGCGGAGGACGCGGACTTCGGCGGCCTCACCTTTGTAGGTGCGATGGACGTTTTGGAGAACGAGCGGATCATTCATGACGCAGGGCCTCCACCGGATCGGTGCGCGCGGCGCGCCAGCTTGGGTAGAGCGTGGCCAGGATGGACAAGGCCAGGCCGAGCACGACGACGCGGATCATATCGCCCCAGTCGATGGTGTTGGGCAGCGCGCTGAGCATGAAGACGGAGGCGTCGAAGACCTGGCCGCCGGTGACGCGTTCGATGACGCGCTGGATCTCGACGATGTTGCGGCAGACGAGGACGCCCAGAATGGTGCCAAGCAAGGTGCCGGCGACACCGACAAAGGCGCCGCACATCATGAAGATGCGCTGGATCGACCCGGCGCTGGCGCCGATGGTGCGGAGCACGGCGATATCGGCGCGCTTGTCCTTGACCAGCATGATCAGGGAGGACACGACGTTGAACGCCGCGACCAGGACGATCATGCCGAGCACGATGAACATCGTGTCTTTCTGGACCTGCAGGACGCTGAGGATGACGTCGTTGGCGTGCCGCCAGTCCCGCACCAGGACCTGACGTCCGCTCAGGATGGGTGGCAAAGCGGCGGCGAGCTTTTCGGCCTGATTCGGGTCGATCAGGCGTATCTCGATCTGGGTCACGCCGTTCGGTTTCTGGAAATAGATTTGCGCCGCTTCCAGCGGCATGAAGACGACGGCGTTGTTGTATTCGTGCAGGCCGGAGTCGAAGATCGCCACGACTTTATAAGCGCGGACCCGCGGGATCGTCCCGAAGGCCGTTGCCGCGCCTTGCGGCGAGATCAGCGTGACAAGGTCGCCGATTTGCACGCGGTAGGCCTGCGCGAAGCTGATGCCGATCGCCAGGGCGTTATCGCCAGTGAATTTTTCCAGATCGCCCGCGACGATGTTCTCGCCGATGCGGCCCAGATTTTTGAGGTCGGGTTGGGAGATGCCGCGGACGAGGCCACCCCGAGACGCGTTGGTTTCGGTGCTGAGGAGGACCTGGCCGTCGAGGATCGGGATCGCGGAGGCCACGCCAACCAGGCGGACGATTTTTTCGCGCAGCTCCTTGAAGCCCTCGATTTTCTGGCCGGCGTAGGCCTCGATGGTGACGTGGCCGTTCACGCCGAGAAACCGCGAAACCATTTCGGTCTGGAAGCCACTCATGACGGAGGTGACGACGATCAACGTCGCGACCCCCAGGGCGATGCCGATGAGCGAAAAAATGGCGATGATGGAAACGAAGCGCTCGCCTTTGCGGGCCCGCAGATAGCGGCCGGCGACGGCGCGTTCGAAGGGACCGAACATGGGGTAGGTCAGCCTCGCCCGGCTGCGGTTTCGGCGATTTTCGCCAGCGCGTCCTCGGGGCTGAGTTCGCTGCGTTCGCCTGTTGCGCGGCGTTTCAGCTCGACCTTGCCGGCGGCGGCCCCTCGGGGGCCCACGATGATCTGCCAGGGGTGGCCCATGAGGTCGGCGTCGTTGAATTTGACGCCCGCGCGGTCGGGCCGGTCGTCGTAGAGCGCGTCGGCGCCCAAGGCGTCGTAGAGCTTCTGGCACAGCGCGTCGCAGGCGGCGTCGCCCGATTTCAGGTTCAGGATCGCGGCGCGGAAAGGGGCGATCGAGTCGGGCCAGATAATACCGGCGTCGTCATGGCTGGCCTCGATGACCGCGCCGACAAGGCGGGAAACGCCGATGCCATAGCTGCCCATTTCTGGGTGGATCTGTTTGCCGTCGGCGGTTGCGACGGTGACGTTCATCGCCTTGGTGTATTTGGTGCCGAAATAGAAGATGTGGCCGACTTCGATGCCCCTGCCCTCCCGCCGGCGATCGGCGGCGATCGTGTCCCATTTTTCGAGGTCGTGTTTTTCGTCGGTGGCGGCGTAGACGGTCGTCATTTTGTCGAAGAATTTTTCGAGGTCTTCGGCGCTTTCATGGCTGAACCCGCCCGCGCCCGAGGTGCCGTAATCGATGTCCTCGAATGCGGCATCGTAGAAAACCTGACTCTCTCCGGTGGGGGCGAGAATGATGAACTCGTGGCTGAGGTCGCCGCCGATCGGACCGGTGTCGGCCTCCATCGGGATCGCTTTCAGGCCCAGACGCTGGAAAGTGCGCATGTAGGCCAGCATCATTTTGCGGTAGCTGAGCACGGCGCCGGCACGGTCGATGTCGAAGGAATAGGCGTCCTTCATCAGGAATTCGCGGCCGCGCATGACGCCGAAGCGAGGGCGGACCTCGTCGCGGAACTTCCATTGGATGTGGTAAAGATTCAGCGGCAGGTCGCGGTAGGAATGGACCGAATTCCGAAAAATGTCGGTGACCATTTCCTCGTTGGTCGGGCCGAAGAGCATGTCGCGGTCGTGGCGGTCGACGATTCGCAGCATCTCCTTGCCGTAATCGTCGTAGCGGCCGCTCTCTTTCCACAGTTCCGCCGGCTGAATCGTCGGCATGAGAAGTTCCTGCGCGCCGGCGGCGTCCTGCTCCTGGCGGACGATGCGTTCGATGTTGCGCAGGACCCGCAGGCCCAGAGGCAGCCAGGCGTAAATGCCGGCGGAGGTCTGGCGCACCAGGCCGGCCCGCAGCATCAGCCGGTGGGAGGCGATCTGCGCCTCGTTCGGGGTTTCCTTAAGGGTCGGGATGAAACCCTGGGTCAGGCGCATGGGAGATCGATCCATCTGTTCGCGATACGGGCCGGACCCTAAGCGCTGGCGCGCGACTTGTCACACGGGCCAATTGGGTCAGGGGACGCGCGCATGACATTTTCGCGCCCTCCGGCATGTTCGCACGCAATTATTGTGCAACGCACAACGGAAATTCGAAACAATCCATACGATTTTGGCGAAAATCGGGCGGATGCCTGGTGACAAAACCCTACCTATTGGTTAACAAGAACCCGGCCCGGACTTGGCATATTCGAGGGGCCAGGTTTGGGAAGGAAACGGCAACCGCCCACCAGGCTGAGGATGATATTCCCTCGCCTGGGAGAGGCGGCTGCAATCCATAAAGGAGCGATTTCCGTAACCGGAAAGCGTCTTATTTCGGCAAAGCGAAATACCCGTCGCGAAAGCCGATCCACCCGGAAACAATCACCGCGTAACACAAAGCCCAGATCGCGCACGCGGCCAGCGTCGTGATCCAAACCTTGCGCCACAGGCGCGGCGCCACGGGCGCACCCCGCCAGCCCGAGGCCACGTCGGCGCTCTCTTGCGCCTGTGTCCCAATCGGCAGCACCGCGAACAGCGTCAGCCACCAGATCAGGATATACAGCACGACCCCGGACACCCAGTTCATCGCCGCCCCGCGATCCGCTTAGACGCGTAACAAGTGCACTTCGACCCTTGGCCGTTTTTTCAGCCGCCGGCTCACCGCCCGGCGCAGCGCCGTCCGCGCGGCATCCGTCAGCAGGTCGTCGTCGCGCCGGGTCGCGGCCGGGAGACCGGCGACATTATCGGCGAAATCGCGTGCCACCGCGGCCGACTCCGGATCGTCCGCGTCCATGAGTCCGGGAGCGCTCAACTTCGGCTCGCCCACGAGGTTCCCGGCGCGATCGATCGCGAAACTCACGACCACGGCGCCGTTGTAAAGCAACTTGCGGCGGGCGTTCATGACCTCGCCCGACATCGGGATCAGCCGATTCTCATCCAACACCAGCCGGCCCACCGGCGCGCTATCGACGATCTCCACCGTGCCCGGCGCCAGATTGAGGATGTCGCCATCCTCCATCATGATGGCCCGTGCCCCCTCCTCTTCCGCCAGCGCCGCGTGCGCCGTCAGATGCCGCCACTCCCCATGCACCGGCACGGCGTATTTCGGCTTCACCAGTCGATACAAACGCCGCAATTCGTCGCGCGCGGGATGACCGGAGACATGCACCGGATGGTCCTCGTCGGTCAGCACATTGACGCCCCGGCGCACAAGGTTGTCCTGCACGGTGCCGATCGCCCGTTCGTTCCCGGGAATCACGCGCGAGGAAAAAATGACCGTGTCGCCCTGCCCCAGCGCCAGGCGGGGATGGGTGTCCATGGCGACGCGGGCAAGCGCGCTGCGCGATTCGCCCTGGCTACCGGTGATGATGATAAGGACATTGTCGTCGGGAAGATCGTCGACGTCGTCCTCGCGCAGAAAGGGCGGCAAGGCTTTCAGATAGCCGCACTCCCGCGCCGCGGCGTCGATATTTCGCAGGCTGCGGCCAACGATGGCGGTGGAGCGGCCCGCGGCGGCGGCGGCCTTGGCGATGGATTCCATGCGCGCGACATTGCTGGCGAAACACGTCACCGCCACGCGCCCGCGCAAGCGCCCAATGAGACGGGTCAACTCCTCCGCGACATCCTTCTCGCTGCCGGAAGACCCTTCGACCATGGCATTGGTCGAGTCGCAAATCATCGCCAGAACGGGCTTTTTGGAAAGCTCCGCCAGCGCCAGCTCGTCGGAGGGCGGGCCCAACAACGGATTGGGATCGAGCTTCCAATCCCCGGTATGCAGGATGGTCCCGTAGGGGGTGTCGATCGCCAGCGCCTGCGCCTCCGGGATCGAATGCGACATACGGATCAGGCGGATCGCGAAGGGCTTCAGATCGATCGCCCCACCGGGCTGCACGACATGCAGTTTGACCTGATGCACGAGGCCGGCCTCGCCGAGTTTGCGGCGCAGTACCGCCGCGGCGAAGGGCGTGGCGTAAACCGGGCACCGCAATTGCGGCCACAGCCAGGCGATGGCGCCCAAATGATCCTCATGGGCATGCGTGACGACCAGGCCGACCAGCTTGTCGCGCCGCCCGGCGATATACGCCGGATCCGCCATCATGACGTCGACTTCCGGATGCGCCGCGCCGCCAAAGCCGATCCCGCAATCCACCGCCAGCCACTTGCCGTCGCAACGGTAAAGGTTGAGATTCATGCCGATCTCGCCCGTCCCGCCCAAAGGCAGGAAAGACAGGTCTCCGGTTTCAAGATCCATGTGAGTTTGTTGTTACCTCGTATGACAGGCGCGCGGATGAAGGATGATTGGGATACGGTCGGACCCTGAGTGCCAAAGTTGGGGCGTCAGGTCCAGATACAAGGCCCAGGTGGGAGACGCGGATACAGCGATGGACGGCCCTCCGCCAGGGCCCGCGAAAAAAATCCCGCCGAATCACTCGGTTTCAATCAACCGCGTCCGTTCCCTGGGCATGGCCGGCGCGGGATTCCGCTCCGCCAGAAAGCATAGGCCGTCCAAGGTCAGATCGGGCTCGATGTGATGCAACTGCATCGTGCCTTCCGCGAACAAAGGCGCCAGACCGCCGGTCCCAACCACCTTCATCGGACCGCCATATTCGGCCTTGATGCGCGCGATCAGGCCCTCGATCAGGCCGATATAACCCCAGTAGACACCGGATTGCATGGCCGGCACCGTCGCGGTCCCGATCACCGACTGCGGCCGCCCGATCCCAATTCTGGGCAGCCGGGCCGCCGCCTGATGCAGCGCCTCCAGCGACAGATTGATACCGGGCGCGATCACCCCGCCCAGATAGGCGCCATCCTGATTGACCACGTCGAAGGTGGTCGCGGTGCCGAAATCGACCACGATCAGCGGCCCGCCGAAATGCCGGTGGCCCGCCAGCGCGTTGAGCAACCGGTCCGCCCCGACCTCGTTCGGTTGATCGACCCGGATATCGAAGCCCCAGTCCAACGAGGCTCGCGCGACCAGGGGCTCGACCGAGAACCACTCCCGGCACAGGCGGCGCAAATGGTATAAGGCGGCGGGCACCACGGTGCCGATCACCGCGCGTGAAACATCTTCCTTGCGCAGGCCCACATGGCCAAGCAGCGCCAGCAGCCACACCGCGTATTCGTCGGAGGTTCGCTGCGGGTCGGTGCGGATGCGCCAGGAACCGATCCAGCCGGATTGGTCCCGCACGGCGAAAACGATGTTGGTATTGCCCGCGTCGATGACGAGTAACATGGACCTGTGACCGAACCGTGAAACGTCCCCCAAATGACCGGACGCCAAATCGTAAGTCAACCGCCCGGCGGAAAACTTCGCGCCGCGCCCCCCGAATTCGCCGCGATTCTTCTCAAGGAACGGGCAAGACGGCCTGGCCCGGTTGGCGTTGCGGCAGTGCCCGAACGTTCTCGCGGCCAGTGAATTACGATGGGAGCCCGGTGCAGACGAAGTGCGGATTTTCCCACCCCGGCTTGCCATAGTCCATCGGTTCGCCGCTGAGCCGCCGGACGGTCCCGCCGGCGGCTTCCAGCACGGCCTGCGGCGCCGCGGTGTCCCATTCCATGGTCCGGCCGAATCTGGGGTAAAGATCCGCGATCCCTTCGGCCAGGCGGCAAAATTTCAGGCTGGAGCCGAAATTTACGGTTTTCGCGACCGGCCGCCCGGCGAGAAAGGCGTTCAGTTGGCCCATGTCGCCATGATGCCGGCTGGCGAGGACGGTCAATCCTTCCGGCGGCACGGCGCGGGCCCGGACCAGAGTTTGCGCGCCGTCGAGCCGCTTCCAGGCGCCAGTGCCGACGATCCCGCCGAACATCTCCCCCGTCGCGGGCACGCCGACAGCGCCCAGCACCACCCGGCCATCGCGCACGAGGCCGATATTGACCGCGAAATCGTTGTTTCCATCGGCGAATTCCCGGGTCCCGTCCAACGGATCGATCAGCCAGAAGCATGCGGACGCGGCGAATTGCGCGCCGGCGGCGACTTCTTCCTCGGCGATCGCCGGGATATCCGGCGTGGCGGCACGAAGACCGGCGAGAATGATCGCTTCCGCCGCGTGGTCGGCTTCCGTGACCACGGACCGGTCGGCTTTCCGCGCGATATCGAAACCCTTGGCGCGGATCGCCAGGATCGCTTCCGCCGCGCGTCCCGCGAGATCCGCGGCCAGTTCGAGCAAAGCCTCGTCATTCATTGGCGCGGTCGCCTTTTCGAAAGGAAGTGGATCCGGAGCCGGACGCACGTCACGCCGCGGCGTTTTCTCGCGTGTTCGATCCGGCTTGTATCGGGACGGGCCTCGCCAAAAACTTCTCGGCCATGCGAAAAACCGGCGCCGGGTCCAGCATCCGGATACAGGCGAGCCCGCGCGGGCAGTCCTCCGCTTTCGACAAATAGCAGGGCGCGCAACTCATATCGCGGAACAGCGCCACCGTGCGCTCGCCCATCGGTGCCCATTCTCCGGGATCGACGACCCCGGAATGCACCCCGATCGTCGGCACGCCCATCGCCGCCGCGATATGTTTGGGACCGCTGTCGTTGCCGATATAAAGCGCGCAGGCCGCCAGCAGACGCGGCAGATCGCGCAACGCCACCTCCCCCACCACCGATGCCACTCGCTCCGGACAGTTCGCCGCGGCGGCGAGTTCCGCCGCCACCGCCGCTTCGTCCTTGCCGCCGATCAGCAGGACCGAGACATCGCCGCGCGCGATCAGCAAGCCCATCAGCGCCCGGACATGGGCGACCGGCCATTGCTTGGTGACATTGCCCGCGCCCGGGTGGATCGCGACCACGGACCGCGCGAACAATGGCCGCGCCACCTCGGGCATCTCCGCCACCGCCATCGCCGGCGGGCGCGGATCGATCAGCCGCCGCGCCGGTTCGCAGCTTGTCTCCAAAGCCGCCACCAAATGCAGCAGATCGTCGACGATATGGTTGCGCTTGTGCTGAAGCGCCTTATCGCCCTCCCACTCCAGCGCCACGTGCAGCCAAGGGTAACGATCCATCGAGTCGTAACCGGCCAGGATTTTCGCCCCGGTGTGCCGCAGGACATGGCGGGTCGACATGTGCTTGCGCAGATCGATCGCGATATCGAACTGGCGGGGGATCAATTCCGCCTCCAGCGCCGCGAAATCGTCCGCCGTCAGCTCCCGTTCGCCGAGTTCGGACCGGGTGTGAAAAAATTCGAACGGCACGAACTCGTCGATCGCAGGTTCCGCCGCCGCGAAGGCGGCCGAGACCGGTGCCGCGAGGACGGTCAGTTTCGCGCCCGGAAAGGCCGTCTTCAGCCGCCGCATCGCCGGCAGCGCGGCGACGAAATCGCCGATGTGATCCAGCTTGACCGCCAGAATGTTCTTCACGTCCTCGCGCCGGATCAGCGGATGGCCCGACTGGATCGCGCGCACCCCTTCGTCGTCGATTCGGTAATCGTCGGAATGGCGCGACAAATTGATGTTGAAATAGGGATCGCCCGCCGCGAACAAATCGCCCCAGGTGTCATTAAACCGGGCGGTGTCGAAATCGTCGGGCAGGTGTTCCCGGCTGGCCAGTTCATGATGGATCAATGTCGCGTGCGGGGTGTAGATCGTCGCGAGGCCCGCGCGGTGCGCCCGCAGGCAGAAATCGAGGTCGTTGTTGACGATCTCGTGCGCCTCGTCGAACCGGCCCAGCCGTTCGAACACCTCGCGCCGGGTCAGCAGGCAGGCGCCGGTCACCGCCGCGACCTCGCGCCGCGTCAACGCCAGGCCGAAATAGCCGGGATCGTGTTCGCCGCTGTATCGGAAGGCGTGGCGCCCGATCCCTGCCTCGCCATTCGCGCCAAGGAACATGCCGGCGTGCTGGACGGTGCGGTTCGGATATAAAAGCCGCGCGCCGACAATGCCCACCTCCGGGCGCGCCGCGTCTTCCAGCATGGTGTCGAGCCAGCCGGGTTCGACGATTTCCACGTCGTCGTTCAGAAACAGAAGATATTCGCCGGTGGCCGCCTCGGCCGCCAGGTTATTGAACCGGGACCAGTTGAACGGTGGCGGAATCTCCACGATCCGGTCGGCGTGTTCGCGCAGAAACGCCTTCGAGTCCGTGTCCTCGGGATCGATATTGTCGATGCAGACGATCTCGTAATTTTTGTAACCGGTCATCGCGCGCAACGATGTCAGACAGACCCGGATATGGTTTTTCGACGCCCGGGTCGGAATGACAATCGACACTTTGCCGGAGACCGTATCGATCCGCCGGACCCGCCAGGTTCCTGGCGCGGGCCCCGCCGTCAGGTCCGCCGCGATCCCCCGCCGCGCCAGGGCCGCCGCCAGCGCCGCGCGGCCATCGTCCCGGTTCGCCGCCTCCGCCCCGTCCGTGCGCGCCAGCAGTTCCGGCATATGATGCACCTGGGAGGCGTTCTCCGCCGCCCGCAGCACGAGGTCGTAAAGCCCGTCGCGGGTCAGCGAGGCGGCCGTCGCGCCCACCGCCGCCAGCAGCGCCGGCTTCAGGATCAGCGGCCGGCCGATATAGTTCGACGACATCAGCAGTTCTGGCGAGAAATCCGGCTTGAAGAATCCCTCGGGCCGCGTCGTGTCCGCGGTCGCGCGAAACTCGTCAGCGTAAAGCATATCGGCGCCCGGACGCAGCCCGGACGCAATCGCGAAAGCCGTCAGCGCGTCGCGGCCAAGCTCGTCCCCGATCGCCAGCACCGCGATGGCCTCGCCCGGTCCGATCGCCGCGAGGGGCGCGGCCCAGACCTCGCTGTCGGTGGGGTCGAGCGTCCGCACTCGCGCCGCCGCGTCGCCGCCGAAACGCGCCATCGCCACGCGCACCGCGGCACTCTCCTCGGCGTCGCCCGCCAGCACCGTCGCGTGCCAGTCCGGCCAGCTTTGTTCGACGATCGAGCGGAGCGTCGAAAGCCGCGCCGCCGGGCTCGCCCCGGGGTCGCCGCAAACGATCAGATGCCATGCGAACCGGGCATCGAGCCCGGTCAGCAATGCGTCCGTCGTGTCGCGCTCCACCTGGCCGATATGCCGGCGAATGGAGACGAACTGTTCGGGATCGGCGCTTTTCTTCACGACGATGCGGAACACGCGCTCGTGCGTTTCCCCGGCGAGGGAGCGGGCGATCAGTTTGACCACATGCTCCCCGTCCGGCAGCGCGCGGGCGGGGCAATGGAAGGTGTAGCCGCCGCGCGCCGCCCCGTCCCAGCCCGGAAACGCCGCGCCGACATCCGGGCGGGCAATCCCGTAATGCACCACGCCCAACGGCGTGTCGTCCAGCATGACCTCGATGCCCGCCATGCCGTCGCGCGCCAGAGCCCAACCCTCGATGGTCATGCGTCCGGTGATGGGATCGCCCGCGATACCGTCGCGCGTCGGGGGCGAATCGAGTTCGAACATGAAAGCCGGGACGGCGGGATCGACGATCGGGACGCGGATGTCCTTTTCGTCGCCGGCCCGGCTGATGGCGGCGACCCTGACTTCGTGCGGCCCGGTGGACAGGCCCCGGATGGTCCGTTCGAACACGAAGCCAATGCCGGCCGGCAGACCGGCGTATTCCTCCGCGACGTCCAAACGCTCCAGCCCGTACTCGGCGATGCCCTGGGGCATGCCGTCGACCTCGATCTGCACCCGATCGATGCCATAACCGCAGGCGGCCCAGCCTTCGACGCGGAGCGTATCGGTCGCGACGAGTAAGGCGCTGTCGCATATCAACAGGACCGGCCGCGCGAGATCCATCGCCGGGCCCGGCGGCGTCGCGCCGGGCGTTATCTCCGAGGCGATCTCCGGCGCGGTGTCCGCCGCGGGTGCCTCGCCGGCAGTCGGTCCTTCGTCTTCCGCGGCCGCCGGACGCCAAGGCATGCCCGGCGGCCGCGCCAGGGGAATCGTCGCGGCATGGCACGCGCCGCTGAGGCACATGGTGCGCACCGTGACATGCGAGACGCCAGGCAGATCGTCCCCGGCCGCGCGCTCGAACAAAAACCCCGACAATATCGCGTTCGGGTAATCGGGATAAGCCTCGCCGACATCTTCGCGCGCCCGTCCCTGCGCCGCGGCGCCCAGCCGGGTTTCGCCGGCGAAGACCTGCACCGCGACGATCGGCGAACGGGCGAGCGCCCAGCCGGCGACGACCAGGAATCCATCCTCGGTCAGTTCGGCCACTTCGAGATAGACGATGCCAGGCGCCGCCGGGAGTTCGATCCCGGTCATGTCGCGCGACGGCCCCTCGAGAATGGCGGCCTTGTTCTCGAGATAGCCGAGCCGCAAGGGTTCCTCGAAGCGCGCGCCATCCAGACTCGCGGCGGAGACCGTCAGATCGGCGGTCCGGACAATGTCGCCGCCAGGCATGGGCAGATAAATCTGAAATCCGGTCGCACGAGGGCCGCTGTCCGGAGCCGCGCCGGTGGTCTTCGCGTCGCCCAGACCGAACAGGACAACGCTTAGCTCCGGCCCGCCGGCCTCGCGGACCGAGAAACTTTCAACCGGTCCGGACGACAAAATTTGCCCGCGCATCACCACATCGAACCGGTCTCCGGCCGGCCAGCCGACGATCTCCGCCTCGAATTCGACCTTGATCGCGCCAGGCGCCGCCACCGGGGGAGCCGCGCCGTCCCCTGCGCGGCGCGTGTCGGCTTTCGCCGTTCCCGCCCGCGCCATCGCCCGTGGCCGTCTGGTCATGCGTCCCTCCCGGCGGGCCGGGCCGGTGGGCATGGCGGCACAGGGCCCGCCGATCGGTTACATTTCAAAGGGAAGGCGTCGCTCTTTGTATTCATCAAGATCGAAGTGCTCCTGCGCGGAGGTCAACAGGCCTTTGCGGATACCGTCCGCGACGTCGGGGTACTGGCGCAAATACCAGGCCTCGTCCACGCGAATTGGGAATGGCAGGCGGACTTCGAAATATCCGTCGTTTACGAAGTGATCGCGGGCGGAACGAATCGTCCCGGTACGGATCGCCTGTCCGATATCGTCGTACAATCGCGAGTACCAGGTCTCGTCGACGTCGATCCCGCCGATCATTAATTTTAAAAGTTTAACAAAATCCTCATTAGGACACGTTAACCCGCAGTTCGCCCCGGACGGTCGAAATATCGACCGCGCGGCGGACGACCTCGAATGGCGGAAAGTAATTCACGGCACCTCCTTATGCGATCGACCCTGGGCGGCGTGCGTCTTGTAACGCGCCACGCGCCGCGATGGAACCACCTTTCGCGCGAAATTCTCGGATGCTTCGGGAACGCCGGGCTGCTATCAGAGGGCCGCGAAACATGGGACCGAACGCATGACCGATGGGACGCCTGTACCGGACGACAGGGAACTGGCGGGATACGTACGCCATTTCGCCCGCGCGAGGGTTCTGGTCGTGGGCGACGCGATCCTCGACCGTTACCGGATCGGCGAGGCGCGGCGCCTGTCGCCGGAAGCGCCAATCCCGGTCCTTCGTCCACTCCGCGACCTCGACACCGCCGGCGGGGCCGCGAATGTCGCGCTGAACATCGCCACGCTCGGCGCGCGCGCGGTGCTCTGCGCGGTCGTTGGCGACGATGCCGCGGGCGAGACACTGGCCGGTTTGCTCAGGGAAACGGAACGAACAGATGCCCGCCTGATCGTCGCGCCGGGCCGGCCCACAACCGCCAAAACCCGCTTCATCGCGGGCACCCAGCAATTGCTGCGGCTGGACGAGGAAACGACGGAACCGCTCGACCCGGGGACAGCGGCTGCGCTTTTGCGCGCGGTCGAGGCCGCGCTACCGGACATCGACGCGGTCATCCTGTCCGACTACGCCAAAGGCGTGTTGTGCGACGCCGTGCTCGGCCCGCTGCTGGCGGCGATCGCGGCACACGGCAAACCCTGCATCGCCGACCCGAAGCGCCCAGATTTCGCCGCCTATAAAGGTGTCACGGTGCTGACCCCGAACGAGTTGGAAGTCGCCGCCGCGACACACATGGACGCGAGACTCGATTCGGAGGCGATCGGGGCCGGACGCGCCGCGCTCGACGCGACGGGCGGCGCGGCGGTGCTGGTGACCCGGTCCGCCAAGGGTCTGACGCTGGTCCGCCGCGGCCGCGACGCGCTGCATCTGCCCGCCCGCGCGCGGGAGGTCGCGGATGTCTCCGGCGCCGGAGACACGCTGGTCGCCGCGTTGGCGGTGGCCATGGCCTCCGGCGCGCCGCTGGCGGAAGCCGCGATGCTGGCGAACGTCACCGCCGGTCTGTCGGTCGCCAAACCCGGCACCGCGACCGTCAGCCAGGCGGAATTGCTGACCGCGCTGCACGCGGGCGGTCTCGCTTCGACCGACCGCAAGGTCCAGGGCCTCGAGGAAGCGCGCGACCAGGTGGCCGTCTGGCGGGCGGCGGGTCTGAAAGTCGGCTTCGCCAATGGCTGCTTCGACCTGATCCATCCGGGACACGTGCATTTGCTGACACAGGCCCGCGCCGGGTGCGACAGGCTGATCGTGGCCTTGAACACGGACGCCTCGGTCCGCCGTCTGAAAGGTCCCACCCGCCCGGTTCAGAACGAGGACGCCCGCGCGATCGTCATGGCCTCGCTTTCCCCGGTCGACATGGTCGTGCTGTTCGACGAAGACACGCCGCTGGAGATGATTCGCGCCTTGCGGCCCGATGTGCTGATCAAGGGCGCGGACTATACCGTCGAAACGGTGGTCGGCGCCGATCTGGTACAGGGCTGGGGCGGCCGGGTTCTGTTGGCCGATCTTCGGGAAGGCCACAGCACCACGGGGACGATCCGTCGCATGGCCCTGCCGGCCAAGGCCTCGTGATGGAGGTCCTTGCGCACATGTCCCATGCCGCGAGCCCGTTTCACTATCGACATCCTCAGATCAAATCTGATACGCTTCGCAAAATCGGGGGGAAAGCGTCTCCTCGAACAAACGCCAACCGATAAGGCCAATGACCTATGGCTTGGGATCGTTCCAAGGCCCTGATGTCGATGACCACGCCCTTGGGCGGGGATGCGCTTATCCCGACGTACATGGTCGCCGACGAAGAAATCAGCCATCCGTTCCAGTTCCGGATCCAGGCTGTCAGCCAGCAAGGGGCGATCGCCCCCGACGACCTGTTGAACAAGCCGGTCTGCGTCATCCTGCGGAACGACGATGGGCCGGTGCGCCATTTCCACGGCATTGTCCAGGAAATCGCCGACAGCGGCACGGAGCGCGGTGCCACCGCGATGGATTTCCGGCTCTATTCCCTGGTCGTGCGCCCGCGCCTGTGGTTCCTGAATCAGACGATCGACTGCCGCGTATATCAGAACAAATCGGTCAAAGACATTGTCTCGGCCCTGTTCCAGGACGCCACGCTCACCGATTTCACCTGGTCCGCGTCCGGCGGCGCCACGGCACGCCCCTATACGATCCAATACAATGAATCCGACTACCACTTCGCCCTCCGCCTGATGGAGGAAGAAGGCCTGTTCTATTATTTCGAGCACACGGCGGCCAAACACAACCTGGTTGTCGCCGACAAAAACGCCACCTTCCCCGACATTCCCAAAGCGAACCTGGCGTTCAACGTCAACGACATCGACCCCAACGGCATCGGCGAGTGGAAAACGCCCTCCGGCAGTGCGCATGGCTCGTTCAAAATGCGCGACTACGACCCGGAAAATCCGGGCACCAAGCTGATGGCCGACACGAAAACCGTGCTGAAGACCGCGGGCGCCACGGCCCGCGACGTGTTCCGCTGGCCCGCCGCGACCTTCGCCGCCGGCGTCGTGACCTCCCGCGTCAAATTCGAAATGGACGCGGCTGAGGCCGAGGTCTCGGTGTACTCCGGTAGCAGCCGTTTCGGCGGCCTCGTGGCCGGCGGGAAATTCAAGCTGGCCAATACGCCAGCCTCGCCACACGACTCGACCTACGTCGTGCGCCAGGTGTCCTGCATCGTCGAAGACAACACCTGGATCGCCAACGAGGGCACCGTCTCCTACCGCAACAGGTTCGAGGCCTTCAAATCCTCGGTCAACTGGCGCCAGCGCATGCTCACCCCGCGCCCGCGCATGGACGGGGTCCACACCGCGATCGTGATGGGCCCGCAAAGCAGCGCCGGCGGCGACATCAAAATGCAGTCCGGGGAGGAAATCCACACCGACGACCTCGCCCGCGTCAAAGTCCGTTTCTTCTGGGACCATCGCGCGGAGGCCACCGGCGGCGCCTCCGTCTGGGCACGGGTCGTCCAGCCATGGGCCGGCAATGGCTGGGGCGCGCAGTTCATTCCCCGCGTCGGGACCGAGGTCGCGGTCGCCTTCGTCGACGGCGATCCGGACCGGCCCATCGTCATTGGCGGTCTTTACAACGGGACCTCGGCGCCGATCTATTCGAAAGCCGACAAAACCAAATCCGGCTTCCGCACACGCTCCAGCCTTGGCGGCAAGGCGGCGAAGTTCAACGAACTGACCTTCGACGATAAGATCGGCAACGAGCTGGTCTATATCCACGCCGAAAAAGACATGACGACCCATGTCGAAAACGACGAAACGCTGAAGGTCGACAATTGCCGGATCGTGACGGTCAAGGTCGACGAAACGATCACCATCAAAGGCAAGCAAACCATAAAGGTGGACAAAGACCATTATTTCGAGGTGACGCAGGGCAAGAGCGATTACAAAATCTCGAAAGGCGACAGCACCTTCACCGTATCGATGGGAAACCAGACCGAAAAAATCTCCATGGGAAACCACAAGCTCGATGTCGATATGGGCAACATCAGCGTGAAGGCCGCCATGGGGAAGATCGACATGGAGGCGATGCAGTCGATCACTTTGAAAGTGGGCGGAAGCTCGCTCAAGATCGATCAAATGGGAGTCACGATCAAAGGCGCGATGAAGCTCGACATGGAAGCCGGTTTGGCCGCCACCTTTAAAAGCGGGCTGAAGATGGACATAAAATCCGGACTGATGCTGGACATCAAGTCCGGTCTCATGATGAACATGAAGAGCGATCTTATGTCGACCTTCGAAGGAGGGCTGATGGGAACCTTCAAATCCGGCGTGCTCACGACCCTTAAGGGCGCGATCACGATGATCAACTGAAATGGCGGGCACATTGACCAAACTGGCCGGGGCGGACCTCGCGACCGCCGTCGAACGCGCCACCCTGTCGCCGGAAGCCATGGCGCCCCTGGCCGGCTGCCCGGATGTCGAGACCGCACTCGACCTGCTGGAAAACGGCGGTTTCGCGGCGGAGGCCGTGCGCCTGCTGGCCCATGCGCTGCCAAAACGCGAACGCGTCTGGTGGGCCTGCATGTGCGCCGCCAACACCGCGCCGCCCGACCTTGGCGAAACCGAACGCATGGCGCGCGAAACCGCCGAAACCTGGGTGCGCCAGCAGAAAGAAGAACAGCGCTACAACGCCTTCACCCACGCCCAAAGCACCGACTTTCAATCCCCCGAAGCCTGGGCCGCCGTCTCGGCGTTCTGGAGCGGCGAATCGATCTCGCTCAAAGACCTCCCGGCCGTCCCGCCACCGCCGCACGCCTCCGGCGCCGCCGCGGCCGGCGGAGTCGCGCTCGCGGCCGTGCGCGGAGACATCGCGCGCTACCCCGCGCGGTTGAAACGTTTCCTGGAAAGTGGTCGTAATATCGCCGCGGGCGGACCAGGACGGATGCCGCCCGAGGAACCCTGATCGTCGCGTGGCGCTGGGCCACGCGACCGGTCCGGGGACGGTGCGCGAACCGCTGACGATAAGGGGCCGACGTCCATGCAACTCTCAATGACCGTGCTGCGGTGCCCGGATCAGGTGGTACCGGAGACGAAAACCGTCCCTGGCGGAGAATTCCACGTGGGCCGCGGTCCCGATGTCGATTGGGTCCTGCCGGACCCCGACCGGCTGCTGTCCAAGCGCCATTTCGCCGTGGCCTTCCGGGGCGGCGCCTGGCAACTCGCGGACACCAGCACGAACGGTACGTTCTTGAACACCGACGCCGATGCGATCGGCCGGGGCGCCGCGCGAACCCTGCAAAACGGCGACCGGCTGCGTCTCGGCGCATACGAAATCGAAATCGGCCTGGTCGAGGAAGCCGGACAAAGCAGCGGCTTCGGTGGCGGCTTCACCGCGTCCTCCTCGGCCAGCCCCTTCGGAGATCCCTTCGACGACGATCCGCTGGCCCCGCCGCCGCCGCCGCGTCAGGCGTTTGGCGAACCGTCCTACGGCGATCTGGGTGTGGCGCCGACAAACGCGCAATTGCCGCACGATTTCGACCTGATGGCGCCCGACCCCGGCGACGAATTCGGTGGCTTCCACGACCGGGTCCAGTCCGACCATTCCTCGTTGCTGGAAGACGCGATGGTACCGCCGCCGGTGACAGGATACGTGGCGCCGGCACAGGCGGGCGGCATTATCCCCGCCGACGATCTGCTGCCGGACGACTGGGACAAGGATCTGCTGGAGGGAATCGCGCCCGCCCCTGCCGCGGCGCCGCCCGCCGCCGCCGCGCCACCCGCCGCCCCGCCATTGGCCGCCTCCCGCGCGCCCGCCCCGCGGCCGGTCCCGGCCGACGATCTGCTAGCCGACGATCCCCTGAAGGATCCGTTGGGCGACCATCTGGACGACCCGTTGGGCGATTCCTTGGGCGATCCGCTCGCCGCCCCGGCGCATTCGGCGCCCGCCGCCTTCGCCGCGCCACCGCTGGCCGCGATCGAAAGCCCGGAATTCGACGACCCATCGCCGTTTGACGCGGCGGAAACGTTTCCGCCGGCGGAGACATCGCCGCCACCTGCTTCCCCCGTTGCCGCTCCCCCCTTGGCTGCCCCCCCGATGGCCGCGCCCCCCGTGGCAGCGCCCGTGGTGCGCCAACGCGCGCCGCGCGCCGCTCCGCCGTCGGCCGAAGCCGATCCCTTCGACGAACCCGGCATCGAACCCATGCCCTTCCCGGCCGCCGCGGCCGCCGTCGCGGGGACCGCCGCGCTCGGCGCCGTGGCCGCCACCGCCGCGACATCGGAACCCTCGCCGTTCGACGAGCCGTCAGATCCGCCGAAGCCCGCGCTGCGCGCCCAGCCCACCGCCCCGGCGGCGGCCGCGTCCCCGGCGCCGGCGACCCCGGCGCAGGCTATCCCCCTGTCGGATGCCGTCGCCGCCTTCTTCGAGGGCGCCCGCATGCCCGGCGCCGCGCCCGCCGACCCGCTGGCGACGATGAAAGCCTTGGGCGCGGCCTTCCGCTCCGTGATCTCCGGCCTGCGCTCGGTCCTGATCGCGCGCGCGGAAATCAAAAGCGAGTTCCGGATCGAGCAGACGATGATCCGCGCCCATGGCAACAACCCGCTGAAATTCTCGGCCAACGACGACGATGCGCTGTCGGCGCTGCTGGGGATCGGCCGGCGCACGGACATGGCCCCCGCGGACGCGGTCGACGACGCGCTGCGCGACATTCGCACGCACGAACTCGCGACGATGGTCGCGATGCAGGCGGCCGTGCGCGCGATGATGGACGAAATCAGCCCGGACAAAATCCGGGCCGGCACCGATCAGGGCGGCCTCGCCGTGCTGCCCGCGCAACGTAAGGCCCGCGCCTGGGATACGTTCGAGGCCAAACATACCGCGACGGTGCAGGCACTGGCGGACGATTTCGATAGCGTATTCGGCAAATCCTTCGCGCGCGCCTACGAACGGGCCATGAGCGAAATTTCGGCAAGGGAACAAAGATGAACCGTCGCGTCATTCTGGGGCTCGCCCCCGCCGTCCTCGCATTGGCGTATTGCGCGCCCGCGCCGAAGCCGCCGCCCGTCCTGCAGCTTACGATCGCGGGCAGCGCCGATCAGAACCCCGACGCCTCGGGCAAGGCCGCGCCGGTCGCGGTCCGGGTTTATCAGCTCGGCGGCACCGCGAAATTCGAGCAGACCGATGTCTTCGCGCTCATGGACAACGCGGCGAAAATCCTTGGCGCCGATCTCGTGGGATCGCAGGAATTCCTGATCGCCCCCAGCGAAACGAAAAAAGTGACGATCGATCTGAAGCCGATGGTTTCGGCGATCGGTGTCGCCGTCATGTATCGCGATATCGACAACGCCAAATGGCGTGCCACCGCGAAAGCGCTGGACAGCGGTCCGACCCGTTTGTCCGCGACCGTCGGCAAGCTGACGCTGACACTGAAAACGGAAAACTGACGACCAAACGAAAATCCGGCGATCGCCATCGGTCCGTAATGATTGGGTACTGGTCTTTGGGCCACGGGTGCGCGATCATGGGGCGCGGCGGCGTTTTCCGGCCAGGAGGCAGAACGATCCATGAGTTGGTCCAACCGCGTTGTCTGGCGGGAAGGAATGTTCCTCCGGACCCAGCATTTCCAACAGCAGGATCGCTGGACCGAGTCGTTGGTCCGCGGCGTCACCCGCGCCCTGCGTCCCCATGCCTGGGGTTTGATCGACTACGCGCTGGACCGCGACCTCCTCGGCACCGGCCGCTTCGCGCTCGCCTCGGCCTCCGGGCTGTTCGAGGACGGGACGCCCTTCAGCTTGCCGGGCGAGGCCGATCATCCGCCGCCGCTCGATGTCCCCGACAGCGCCCGTAACGCGCTGGTCTACCTGGCCTTGCCAATCCGCCAGGCCGGCGGCGTGGAAGTGTCCGACGACGGCAGCGAGGGCCGCTACAGTGCCCACCCGTTCGAGGCCTACGACACCCAGTCCGCCTCCTCGATCCCCGCCGAACTCGCCGTCGCGCGCCCCCGCATGCGCTACATGCTCGAAGCGGAGGAGCGCACGGGTTATCAGTGCATCGCGCTGGCCCGCGTCACCGAGGTGACCGCCGATCGCCGGGTGGTGCTGGACGATCGTTGGATCCCGCCCGCTTTGGTGTGTTCCGCCGTGACACCATTGGCGGGTCTGATCGCCGAACTCGCGGGCATGCTGAACCAGCGCGGCGAGGCACTGGCGGCACGCATGACCGCGCCCGGCCAGGCCGGTGTCGCTCAGGTCGCGGATTTTCTGCTGCTGCAATCCATCAACGGCTGGCAAACCGTCGTGTCCCATTGGGCCGACGCCGCCAACATTCACCCTGAGGCCTTCTATACCGCGCTGGTGCAGATGGCCGGGGAATTCGCGACGTTCCTGGAAACGCGCCGTCCGAATTCCTATCCGGCGTACCGCCACGACGATCTGCAACGCAGCTACGCCCCCGTGGTCGCCGACCTGCGCCGCGCCCTCTCGGCGGTGCTGGAACAGACCGCCATCCCGATCCCGCTGCGCGAGGCGCGCCATGGCGTGCGTGTCGGGCCGATCACCGACCGCTCGGTCCTGCGCGCGTCGAACTTCGTGATGACGGTGCAGTGCGACATGCCCGCCGAGATGCTGCGGCGGCTGTTTCCAACCCAGATCAAAATCGGCGCGGTCGAACAGATTCGCGAACTGGTCAACGCCGCGCTGCCGGGTATCGCGGTGCGGCCGCTCCCCGTCGCGCCACGGCAACTGCCGTTCTACGCGGGCGCGACCTACTTCGAACTCGACCGGGGCAGCCCGCACTGGGCGCAGATGCAGAACTCGGGTGGTTTCGCCATTCACCTCGCCGGTGAATTTCCGAATATCAAAATCGAACTATGGGCGATCCGCGGATGAGCGACGATCCTTTCGCCGAACCAGACGATTCCGACCGCACCGTCATCCGGCCCGCGCCGGGCGGACGCAGGGCGCCACCGCCCGCCGCCGCGGCGCAACCGGCGGCGGCCCCGCCCGTGGGGGCGCGGACCTCGCCCTTCGACAGCGCGCCCATGCCCGCCGCGCCGGTCTCGGGCGGCGCCGAAACCATCCAGTTCGGCCTGAACCCGCTGATCGTCGCCGCCGCGCCGCTGCTGCAACTGCTGGGCCGGTTGCGCATGACGGTCTCCGCGCCCAATATCGACGACCTGCGCGAGCGCACGGTCCGCCAGGTACGCCAGTTCGAAACCGCCGCCCGCGACGGCGGCGTCCCGCAGGACCAGCTCCGCCACGCCCATTACGCGCTATGCGCCAGCATCGACGACGTCGCGCTCAACACCCCCTGGGGGAGCACCGGCGGCTGGGCCGCGCGATCCCTGGTCTCCACCTTTCACCAGGAAGTGCGCGCCGGCGAAAGGTTCTTCCGCATCCTGGAAGAGATGAAAACCGCCCCGGCGGTCAATTTGCCGGTCCTCGAGCTGATGTATTTCTGCCTCAGCCTCGGATTTCTGGGCCAGTACCGCCGCCCGCCGCGCCGGCCCGGCGAGATCGATCCGATCCGCGAAGACCTTTATACCATGATCGTACGGCAACGCGCGGTCACCGATCCCGCGCTGTCGCCGCATTGGCAGGGCGTCAACCTGCCCTATAAGCCCGCTCGCGGCATCGTGCCTACCTGGGTTATGGCCGCCGCCGCGCTCGGGATCGTCGGCGGCGTCTATATCTGGTTCTCCACCACCCTGAACGCCGCTTCGGACGACACATTCGCCAATATGATCGATGCGCCACAAACAAAGATGCCGGCCATCGCGCGCGTCGCCCCAGTCCGCCCGCCGGAGGTCCTGCCGCCCCCGCCCGAACCACTCTACGCCTTCCTGAAACCCGAGATCGACCAGGGCCTGGTCACGGTGCACGGCGATTACGCCATGCCGATCGTGCGCATCCGCAACCGCGGCATGTTCCCCTCCGGCAGCGCCACCATGGACCAAGGTTACTACCGCCTGATGGAGCGAATCGGAGAAGCGTTACGCGCCGAAAAAGGCCCGGTGCAGGTGATCGGCTACACCGATAACCAACCCATCCGGACGGTCCGCTTTCCCTCCAACTACCAGCTCTCCGCCGCCCGCGCCGACGCCGCGCGCGACCTGATCGACCGGGCGCTGGGGCAACCCGGCCGCGTGACCGCGATCGGCAAGGCGGACGCCGACCCAATCGGGCCGAACGCCACCCCCGAAGGCCGCGACGCGAACCGGCGAATCGAAGTGATCCTGCGGAGGCAAGGCTAAGACCATGGGCGCGATCCTACGTTTTCTTGGCTCCCGCTGGTTCCTGACCTTCGTCGGCGTCTTCTTCGCCGCCCTGCTGGTCTGGTTCTTCGGCCCCTTCCTGTCGTTCCTCGATCCCTGGATCGTCCGGGCCTCGATCATTGGCGTCATGGTCCTGCTTTGGGCCGTGGTGAACCTCCTGCTCGACCTGCGGCGGAGGAAGAACGACGACGCGCTGGTCGCGGGCGTCACCGCGACGGCGGAAGACCCCAGCCTCGCCGCCTCGGCCGAAGAAGTCGCGGCCATGCGCGACAAGCTGACGACAGCCCTGACGCTGCTGAAAAAAGCTTCAAAATCCAAGGGTTATCTGTACGAACAACCCTGGTTCGCGATCATCGGCCCGCCCGGCGCGGGCAAGACCACGGCGCTGCTGAACGCGGGCCTGACCTTCCCGCTGGCCGCCGAAATGGGCCAGGGCCCGATCGCCGGCGTCGGCGGCACCCGCATGTGCGAGTGGATGTTCACCGACGACGCCGTGTTGATCGACACCGCCGGCCGTTACGCGACTCAGGACAGCAACGCCGCCGTCGACAAAGCCGGCTGGGACGCCTTCCTGGGCATGCTGAAACGCACTCGCCCCCGCCAGCCGCTGAACGGCGTGATCGTCGCCGTCGCCATGACCGACATCGCCGCCGCGCCCGCGAACGAACGCATGGCGCACGCCCGCGCCATCCGCCAGCGGGTCAAGGAACTGTCGGACCAACTCGGCGTGCGCATGCCGGTCTACGCCATGTTCACCAAAGCCGACCTCGTGTCCGGCTTCTCCGAATTCTTCGACGACCTCGACCGGGAAAAGCGCGGGGCCGTCTGGGGCACTACCTTCCCGCTGAGCAAGGCCGATGGCGGCAGCACCGGCGCTTTCGCGGCCGAGTTCGACCTGCTGGTTGAACGGCTGAACGAGCGGCTGATCGACCGGATGCAGGCGGAACGCTCGCCCGAACGCCGCGTCGCCATCGCCGGGTTCCCCGCGCAGGTGGCCAGCCTGAAACAGAATTTGACGGAATTCGTGCAGGAAGCGTTTGGCGGCACGCGGCTTGACCCGGCGCCATTCCTTCGCGGTGTGTACATCGCCTCCGGCACCCAGGAAGGAACGCCGATTGACCGGCTGACCGGGGCGCTGGCCCGCGGTTTCGGCATCGATCAACAGCGCGCGCCCTCGCTCCGGCCCGAAGCCGGACGTAGCTACTTCCTGACCCGGCTGCTGAAGGACGTGATCTTCGGCGAGGCCATGCTGGTCTCCAAAGACCCCGCCGCCGTCAAACGCGCCTGGATGATGCGCATCGCCGCGGCCAGTGTCGCCGGCCTCGTCGCCCTGATCGGCGTCGGCGCGCTGGTTCAGACTCTGAACGCGAACAAAAACGCGATCGCGCGGGAAAACACCGCCCTCGCCGCCTATATCGACGCGGCCAAAAAACTTGCCCTGGACCCGGTCAACGAAGCCAATCTGGATCGGGTTGGACCGGTGCTCGATCTCGCCCGCGCCCTGCCCTACGGCACCCAGGTGCCGGAGACCGAGAGCCAGTGGTTCCCCGGCCTGTCGCAGACCGGCAAGTTGGGCGCCGGTGCCGACCAAATCTATTCCAACGCGCTGAACAACATTCTGTTGCCGCGTTTGCTGTGGCGGCTCGAAACGCAAATGCGCGCCAAGTTGACCGACCCGCCGTTCCTGTACGAGGCCACTCGCACCTACCTGATGCTCGGCTCCAAGGGGCCGCTGGACCGGCCGGCGATCAGGGAATGGATGAAGCTTGATTGGCAAAACGCCTATCCCGGCGCACTGAACCAGCCGCTGCGCGAAAACCTGGCGAAACACCTGGACGCGATGCTGAACCAGCCGCTGGGCCGGGTGGACCTGGACGGGGCGCTGGTCGACGAAGCGCGCCGCACCTTCTCCCGCGTCTCTTTGGCCGAACGGGTGTATCGCGTCATCAAACGCGCGCCTGAAGCGACCAGCCTGCCGGCGTGGAGCCCCGCCGAGGCGGCGGGCACCGCCGGCGCCTCCCTCTTCACCCGCCGCTCCGGCGCCAAGATGACCGACGGGTTGAACGGGCTGTTCACCGTCAACGGCTTCCATAACGTCCTGTTGCCGTTGTTGCCGCGCGCCTTGAACGAGGTCTCCGCCGATAGTTGGGTGCTGGGCAAGCAATCCGAGTTCAGCGTCTCCAGCCCCCAGGCGCTGACGCTGCAACGCGATGTCGTGAAACTTTACACCGATGAATACGCGGCGATCTGGGACACGTTCCTGGCGGAACTCGACCTGCCGCCGCTGAACGACTCCCGGCAGAGCGTGCAGACACTTTATATCCTCTCCTCGCCGCAATCGCCGATGCGCGACATGCTGACCGGTGTCGTGAAGCAGTTGATGCTGACCGTGACCCCGCCGGTGAACTCAGCGGGCGGCGCGGCCACGGCGGTCGCGGGCGCGGCGGCCGGTGCCGCGGCCACCGCGTTGAACAACTCGACCCAGCGACTGCAGGCGATCATGGGCAACCCGCTGGGCGGCCCGCCGGAACTCCCTGGTAAAGCCATTGAGGACCGGTATGACGCTTTGATAAAATTCGTCGGCAAAGGCCCAGGGGCGCCGATCGACAACGTTCTGAAGATGTTGGGAGAGCTGCAACAGCAACTGGATAAGGCGGCGAACCCGGTGCCGGGCGGGCCTCCCCCCGTGGCCGGCGGCGCCGCCAACATCGCCACGCAGCTTCGCGCCGAAGCCAGCCGCGATCCCGAACCCGTGCGCCACTGGCTGAACGTCATGGTCGCCGGCGGGTCAGCGCAAATGAACGCGGGCGCGAAAAAGGCCGCGGCCGAGGCGTTCAACGCGCCCGGCGGGCCCGCCTCTCTGTGCCAAAAGGCCGTGAACGGACGGTATCCGTTCGTGCCGGGCTCGACCAACGACATCCCGCTGGACGATTTCGGCAAATTGTTCGCACCGGGCGGCATGCTGGACGCGTTCTTCAATCAACAACTGCGGCCCTTCGTGAACATGTCCGGGCCGACATGGCGGTTGCAGGCGGCGGGCGATGTCGCGCCGCCGGTGTCTCCCGCCGATCTCGCGCAGTTCCAGCGCGCGGCGGCGATCCGGGATCTGTTCTTCGGACCCGGCGGCAAGGACCCGGCGGTGCGGTTCGACGTGACGCCGCAGTCGGCCGATACGACCACGAAGCAGGTCACCATCGATCTTGGCGACCAACAAATCGTCTACGCCCATGGACCCGTGCGCGCCGCGACCATCGCCTGGCCGGGGGCAAACCGGATCATCTCCGCTCGCCTCGCATTCGATCCGCCCCCCAGTTCCGGCCCCCCCGTTATCCAGGCCTCCGGCCCCTGGGCGTTGTTCCGCCTGTTCGACCGCGGCACGCTCCGTCAGGCCGGCAGCGCGGACCGTTACGTTCTCGATTTCAACCTGGGCGATCGCCGCGTCTCCTACGAAATCCGCGCGGGCTCGGTTCTTAACCCCCTGGCGCCCGGTCTGCTGAGGGATTTCAAATGCCCGGCGCCCTAGACGCTGGGCCCATCCGGGGCTTTTCCGGCAAGCTCCCGGCGCGCGGCGACTTCGTGCACGCCGGGCTCCCCAGGGATTTCAACGATCCCTGGCACGACTGGCAGTCGGCCGCGATCGCCGGGAGCCGTTCGCTGATGGGCGAAATCTGGCTCGAAGCCTTCCTGGAAGCGCCCGTCTGGCGCTTTGTCCTGACACCCGGCCTGTGCGGCCCCCGAGGGGCCATCGGATTGATCATGCCCAGCGTCGACAAGGTCGGCCGCTATTTCCCGCTGACCTTCGCCGCCCTGATCGCCGATACGGCGCCAGATCCCGCGGACTGGACGGACTGGCTCGACGAAGCGGAAAACCTGGGCCGTCTCGCGCTTGACGAGGACGCTCCTCCCGAACGCCTGATGCCACCGCCCTGCCCCGCCCCCTCGGCCTCCTGGAACGGCGCCGCCTGCGCCTGGTGGACCGAAGGCGGCCCGCGGGTCGAAGCCACGTCACTGTCCCTCCCCTCCCTGCCCGGTGCCGCAAGTTTCGCGGCCATGTTGGGCTATCTCCCACCATCGGAGAGCGCGTCATGAACGCCGACCGGCTTCTCTCCTGGCACGCAACGCACCCGGGAACAAAACGAAAATACAATGAAGACACCTGGGTCGATCGTCCGGATATCGGCGTCTGGGCCGTCGCCGACGGCGCCGGCGGACACCAGGCCGGCGAGGTCGCATCCGGCATGATCTCCGAGGCGCTCGATTCGCTGCCGCCGGAACTGTCCGCTTCCGAATTGCTGAGCGCCGTGCGGTCCCGCATCTCGGACACGCACCGGGCGTTGCGCGAGGAAGCGGAACGCCGCGGCAACAACACGATCATCGCATCGACCGTCGTCGCGTTTCTGGCGCGCGGCGAACATTTCGCATGCCTTTGGGCCGGCGACTCGCGCGCGTATTTGTTACGCGACGGCGAAATGCGCCAGATCACCAAAGATCACAGCCTGGTTCAGGAACTGGTCGATAACGGCACGATTCGCGAGGAGGACGCCGAAAAACATCCGCACGCGAACGTAATCACCCGGGCCGTCGGCGCGGATATCGAGGATTTGGTGCTGGACAAGGTCAGCGGGCGCCTGCAGCAAGGAGACAAGTTCCTGCTGTGCAGCGACGGTCTGTGCAAAACCGTCCCCTTCGATCAGATCGCCACGATGCTGCGGGACGATCACGGCGTGCCGTCGCCGCAAACCCTGATCGCCGCGGCCCTGACGCTGAACGTCACGGACAACGTCACGGCGGTAGCCATCGAGATCCCCAGCCGCCCCGCCTGACCGAAACAAAAAGGGCCGGGATTTGCATCCCGGCCCTTTCGAATTTGGCGCCTTCGCCAGATCAGCTCAGCGTGTGCTTCGTCAGATCGTACGTCTTCATCTTCGGCGTCACGGCCACACCCTTCACGTCGAAGAACGTCGGCTTGTATTCGACCTTCGAGAAGTTCAGCGACACGCTCTCATGCGGACGCTCGCCGCCCGAAGAGGTCGACCAGCCGGACACGCCCGTGTCCCACAGGGTCACGTGCAGATATTCCTTGTTTTCAGCATCGGCCAGCGTGAACGAGAAGTCCACCTGGGTCTTCAACGGACCGGTCAGCGCGTCGGAGAACAGGTCCAGGGTCGCGGGATCGAGCGCTTTGGTGATCGTGATCTCGGACACCGAAGCGTGCGAGCCCTGACGGTTCGCGCCGCTACCGGCGGCGGAATGAATGGCGCGGCCAACACCGAACTGGAACGAATGGCACATGATCCATTCTTTGTACTGCGTGGTGTCGACGTCGCCCTTCGACGTGCCAAACTTCATGTAAATCGCCATCGTGCCGCTCCTGTTCCGTGAATTGAGACAAATTAGCCAGCGAAGCCCGTTACGGTTACCACCGGTGCAACGCGCGACAGGTTACTCTCGTTCGTGATACGATTATGTCGAGCCGTTCGGGCCGCGACCATCTCGATATTGATAACAGATGAGGCGCCTGAAAGGAAGATTAATTTTACGAAGCATTTATCAAATATGTCCCGCGAGATGGCCTGGGCTCGCGAAAAAAAGGCCGGGGACAATCCCCGGCCTCTTTAACATGCGCGGAAATTCCCGCGATCAGCTCAGCGTATGCTTCGCCAGGTCGTAGGTCTTCATCTTCGGCGTCACGGCGACACCCTTCACGTCGAAGAAGGTCGGCTTGTATTCGACCTTCGAGAAGTTCAGCGACACGCTCTCATGCGGACGCTCGCCGCCCGAGGAGGTCGACCAGCCGGAAACGCCCGTGTCCCACAGGGTCACGTGCAGATATTCCTTGTTTTCGGCATCGGCCAGCGTGAACGAGAAGTCCACCTGGGTCTTCAGCGGACCGGTCAGCGCGTCGGAGAACAGGTCCAGGGTCGCGGGATCGAGCGCTTTGGTGATCGTGATCTCGGACACCGAAGCGTGCGAGCCCTGGCGGTTCGCGCCGCTACCGGCGGCGGAATGAATGGCGCGGCCGACGCCGAACTGGAACGAATGGCACATGATCCATTCTTTGTACTGCGTGGTGTCGACGTCGCCCTTCGACGTGCCGAATTTCATATAGATAGCCATCTTACTTCTCCCTTGATGGAAACAGCGGTGGAAGTCTTGTCAACCGATTGTATACTGGAACGATCCGGACGCGTCCACTCCCACGTTGATCGATTCGATCGCGTCGCCACCGGCGAGGCGCGACAGTACTTCGGCGGACAATTCGGGTAGCAGCGTTTGCGACAGGATCTTCTCCACGTTGCGCGCGCCGGAAGAGGTTTCGGTGCACCGCTCCGCGATCGTGTCGATCATGATGTCGTCCCAGGTGAATGTCGCACCATAAGATTCATGAACGCGGCGACGGATGCGGTTCAGTTGCAGGCCGACGATCTTCTTGATGATGTCGGGCGACAGCGGGAAATACGGCACGATGGTGGTGCGCCCGAGGAAGGCGGGTTTGAAGGACTTCATCAACTCCGGCATCAGCGCGTCGCGCAGACCGGCCGCGTCGGGCATCGTATCCGGATCGGCGCAGAGGCGAACGATCAGATCCGTCCCCGCGTTCGACGTCATGATAATGACGCAGTTCTTGAAATCGATGTCCCGGCCTTCGCCGTCCTTCATGTTCCCCTTGTCGAAGACCTGGAAGAACACATCCTGCACACCGGGATGCGCCTTCTCCATTTCGTCGAGCAGGATCACCGAATAGGGACGCCGCCGAACCGCCTCCGTCAGGACACCGCCTTCGCCATACCCGACATAGCCGGGCGGGCTGCCCATCAACAGGCTGACCTTATGTTCTTCCTTGAACTCGGTCATGTTGATGGTGGTCATGTTCTGTTCGCCGCCATACAGCAGATCGGCGAGCGTCAGCGCTGTCTCGGTTTTACCCGTGCCCGAGGTGCCGACCATCATGAACACGCCGATCGGCTTGCGCGGATCCGTCAGCCCCGCACGGCTGGTCTGAATGGCCTGCGCCACCGCCTCCAGCGCATGCGATTGTCCGACGATTCGCTGCTCCATGGTTTCACGAAGATTTAGTACGGTCTTGATCTCGTTGGACTGCATGCGGCCCGTTGGGATACCGGTCCAACCGGCAACGACCTCAGCCACCGCCTGGCCGTCGACCACCGGATAAATCAGCGGCGTGTCGCCCTGCAGCGCGTGCAGTTCGGCCGTCTTGCCCGTCAGTTCGTCGCGCAGGACGATCTTATCGGCGGTGTCTTCCTTGCTTTCGATCTTGGCGCGGATCTCGTTGATCCCCTTGGCCAAAACCTTTTCCTTCTCCCAACGTTCGTTCAGCGCTTCCAGTTCGGTGGACTTCAGCGTCTTTTCAGCCAGCAGCGCGTCGCGCCGGTCGCCGTGCTTTTCACCCGACGCCATTTCGCGGTCGAGGATACCCACTTCCGTATCGATCAGCTCGATCCGGCGGATGCGGTCCTCGATGGCCGGCGGCATCGCCGCCTGGCTCATGCCGACGCGTGCGCAGGCGGTATCGATAAGGCTGACGGCTTTATCGGGCAGTTGCCGGGACGGAATGTAACGCGCCGACAACTTCACCGCCTGGCTCACCGCGTCGTCCAAAATACGGACGTTGTGATGCTTTTCCAGCGTGCCGACGAGACCGCGGACCATCGCGATGGCGATGGGTTCGGAGGGTTCCTCGACCTTCACGACCTGGAAGCGCCGGGTAAGCGCCGCGTCTTTTTCGAAATATTTCTTATATTCAGCCCAGGTGGTGGCGGCGATTGTACGGAGTTCGCCGCGGGCGAGGGCGGGTTTCAACAGGTTGGCCGCGTCGTTCTGTCCGGCCGCGCCGCCGGCGCCGATCATCTGGTGGGCTTCGTCGATGAAGATGATGATCGGCTTAGGGCTGGCTTTCACCTCGTCGATGACGCCGCGCAAGCGGTTTTCGAACTCGCCTTTCATGCCCGCGCCGGCCTGCAACAAGCCCAGGTCGAGGGTGCGGAGCGTTACGCCCTTCAGCGCGTCCGGCACGTCTCCGGATGCGAGACGCAGCGCGAAACCTTCTACAACCGCGGTTTTGCCGACCCCGGCCTCGCCGGTCATGATCGGGTTGTTTTGGCGGCGCCGGGTCAGGATGTCGATGATCTGACGAATTTCCGAATCCCGTCCCAGGATCGGATCGATTTTGCCGGCCCGGGCCTGCGCGGTGAGGTCGGTGGTGAATTGCTCCAGCGCCCCGCCGCCGGTGCGCGGCACGCCGCCATCGGAAACAGAGGGATCGCCGCCCTCGACGGAGCCGGTCATCAACGTGCCAGACTCGGCGCCTTCGGTGCTGTTCGCCGTGATCGCGGCGAAATCGCGTTTCAGCAGTTCGTGCTGAATTTTCAGCAATTGGCCGGAGGCCTCCCGCGCCGAACGCGCGAGTGTGTCGTCCGCGAGCAGCGCCCAGAGCAGATGTCCGGACCTGATCTTACCGCTGCCCTGTTCCAGGGAGGCGAAAAGCCATGCCTGTTTCACGGCTTCGGTGATTTCCGGCGCCAGCGACGGCGCGCGGCCGTTGCCGGTTTTCATCTTTTCCAGCGACCGGTTCAGGTCGGTCAAAAAGCGCGCGTTGTCCACTTCGTAGTGGCGCAGGATCGCCGCCATGTCGCCATCGGCGCGATCGGCCAGCTTAACCAGCCAGTGCTCGATTTCGACATTATAGTGTGTGCGCGACAGGGTAAGCCCAGCCGCCGCTTCCAGGGCCCGGCGGCAGGTGTCGTTCAGGCGCGAGACGAGTTGTTTCAGGTCGATGGTGGCCATGTGTCCCCTTCCGGCGCCGGGCGCGGCGTAGTACCGATGGTATCCAAGCCGATACCGTATCAGTCGCTGGCGACGCGTCCTGTCGTGCCGATACTGTAGGTGCTATTTTGAGGCATTGTCCAGAAAGAAAGGCATGACCGTGGTCGATTTTCCCGATGGGTTCAATCTGGAGGCTCTCCTCGAACCGATCCCTGGCGATGCCCCTCAGGGGTTGGATATCAGGGAAGATTTCTCCTCGCAATCACCCTATAACCGATTGCGCGACGCGCGCTCCGAAGCCCGGGACGCGGAGAAAATGGCGGATAATGGGGATCCGGACGCTGGCGACCCAACACCGATGTGGCGGACGGTGCGCGATATCGGTCTCAAAACAATTTTGGAGACGGCGAAAGACCTGGAGGTCGCGGCCTGGATCACCGAATCGTATGTTCGTAGCCACGGCCTCGCGGGCCTCGCCGCCGGCGCGGCGCTGATCAAAGGTCTCGCGGAACAGCACTGGGACGGAGTCTTTCCGCTTCCGGACGATTACGGAATCGAGACCAGGGTTGGGCCGGTCACCGGTCTGAACGGCCGCGACGGCGGCGGATCGTTGATCCAGCCTTTATATAAAGTCGTGCTGTTCGACCGGCCCGACGGGACCCCGGTCACCTTCTTCGCGTATCAATCCTCCGAACAGCTTCCCAGCCTGCCGCAGGAACGCCGCGACGCGCGCATCAACGCCGGCGCGATCCCGTGGGAGGATGTGGAACGCGAAGCTCGCACCAACGGGGCCCGCGCGCTCGCGCGGATCCGCGACGAAGCCGCGCTGGCGCTGGAAATGTGGGAGGGCATGGCGAATGTGCTCGACGAAAAAGCCAGCGAGGACCCACCCTCGACCTCCCATGTGCGCGATATGCTGCGCCAGATCCGCGGCGTCGCGCTGCGTTACGCGCCGGAGGACGATTCCGCGCCGCTGCCGGCCGAGACCGGCGCCCCGGGCGAATCGGCCGGCGGGGGCGGCGGTGCGCCGGACAGCGGGGGCGGCGGTACCGGCTTCGGCGGCTTCGCCAACACCGGCGCGCGCACCGCGTCGCGGGAAGACGCCCTCAAGGCGCTGGAAACGATCGCCGCCTATTTCCGCAAGACCGAACCGAACTCGCCCCTCTCCTACACCCTCGACGACGCCATCCGCCGCGCCAAGCTGACCTGGGCCGAATTGATGGAGGAGGTGGTCCCCGATCCCACGACCCGCGCGGCGATCCTCTCCTCGCTGGGCATTCGTCCCCCGCCCGAAATGTAATTCGTCCGCGAAAACAACGCGCCAACCGGCCCGGACCATGCGGAGTATGGTTGACCGGGAACGAACGACGCGGCTATTGTCCAGTCCGAAGCGCGCCGGTTGGCCGGTCCAGGGGTATGGGCCGGGTCCGGCCGTCCCACCGACATCCGACTTTACAGAAAGGGAAAAGAGCCATGAGCGGTAGCGTCCACGCCAAGCTCAACCGGGTCCGCAAGCCGCGGGTTCATATCTCGTACGATGTGGAGACGGAAGGCGCCGCGGTCGAACGCGAACTGCCCTTCGTGATGGGCGTCATGGGCGACTTCTCGGGCGACCCGACGGCGCCGTTGCAATCGATGGCCGACCGGAAGTTCGTGCAGATCGATCGCGACAACTTCAACGACGTGATGGCTCGCATGAACCCGGGTCTGAAGTTGAAGGTCGATAACAAGATCTCCGAGGAAGGAGGTCAGATGGGTGTCGATCTGAAATTCAACTCGATCGAGGATTTCGAACCTGGCCGTGTCGCCGCGCAGGTGCCCGCGCTGCGCACGCTGATGGAAACCCGTCAGAAGCTGCGCGATCTGATGAGCAAGGTCGATCGTTCCGAGGAGCTCGAGGGTCTGCTCGAAAAAGTGCTCCAGAACGAGGGCGATCTGAAAACGTTGCAAGGCCAGCTGGGCCTCGATAGCAAGGAAGGCTGAGCCATGTCGGGCGCGCAAACGGACTCCCAGGCCGCCGGCGGCGAAGTCTCCGAAGGCTTTTCCATTCTCGATCAGGTGGTCGCGGCCACCAAGCAGACGGCGCCGGATCAAACCCAGGATCTGATGAAGACCCTGGTCGAGCAGGCGATGTCGGGCACGGTGACGTTCGATAAGAACATCTCGCGCACTTTCGACCGCGCCATCGCGGCGATCGATCAGAAGCTGTCCACGCAGCTCAACGCGATCATGCACGATCCGAAGTTTCTGAAGCTGGAAGGCTCCTGGCGCGGACTGCACTATTTGGTCATGAACTCAGAGACAAGCACCAGCCTGAAGATCCGGCTGCTGAATGCCTCGAAGCGCGACCTGTCTCGCGATCTGCAACGCGCGGTCGAGTTCGACCAAAGCCAGTTGTTCAAGAAGATCTACGAAAACGAATTCGGCACGCCCGGTGGCGAGCCCTATGCGTCGCTGATCGGCGATTACGAGTGGACGCAGCATCCCGACGATATTGAGACGCTGCGTTTGATCTCCAACGTCGCGGCCTCGGCCTTCGCGCCGTTCATCTCGGCGGCGGGTCCGGGCATGTTCGGCTTCGACAGCTACACCGAACTGTCCAAGCCGCGCGATCTCGCGAAGATATTCGAGACCAGCGAATACATGAAGTGGCGGTCGTTCCGCGACAGCGAGGATTCTCGTTTCGTGTCGCTGGTGATGCCGCGCACGCTGGCGCGCCTTCCTTACGGCGAGGCGACGAAGGCGATTGACGAGTTCAACTACGAAGAAGCGCCCTTCGATGTGACCGGCGCGGCCAAGCCGATGGGGCACACCGAGTATTGCTGGATGAACGCGGCCTACGCGATGGGCACGCGTCTCACCGATGCGTTCGCGCAGTACGGGTTCTGCACCGCGATCCGCGGCGCCGAAGGTGGCGGTAAGGTCGAGAACCTGCCGACGCACGTGTTCACCTCGGACGATGGCGACATGGACGCCAAGTGCCCGACGGAAATCGCGATCACCGATCGACGCGAGTTCGAACTGTCGAATCTCGGGTTCCTGCCGCTTTGCCACTACAAGAACACCGACTATTCGGTCTTCTTCGGCGCGCAGACCACGCAGAAGCCCAAGAAATACGACCGTCCGGAAGCGACCGCGAACGCCGCGATCTCCGCCCGCCTGCCCTACATCATGGCGACGTCGCGCTTCGCGCATTATCTGAAGGTTATGGCGCGCGACAAAATCGGCTCCTTCATGGAAGCCGACGATGTGGAGCGTTGGCTGAACCGTTGGATCATGAACTACGTGAACGGCAGCGAAGGCGCCGGGCAGGACTCCCGCGCGCGGTATCCGCTGCGGGAAGCGCAGGTTCGCGTGCAGGAAATCCCGGGCAAGCCGGGTTCCTACAACGCCGTGGCGTATCTGCGTCCTTGGTTGCAGATGGAAGAACTGACCACCAGCCTGCGCATGGTGGCCCGTATCCCAGCCGCCTCCTGATAACCGGCCCACGGGCCCAGGCGGCGACGTTAACGTGAATGAGACCGCCCCCGTCATCGACGAATTCGCCGCGCAAGCGGCGGACGCCGATGGCGGGGGTGTTTCGTTCGCGTCGCCCAATATCCGCGACCTGATTCTGTCAGGCCGTTTCATCGGCAACAAAAATCAGGACCTCGAAGACGCCCTCATCGAGTTCCTCTCCGCCGAATCCGACGAGGCCTGGGCTTTTTGGCGCCCCGAAAGTTTCTCTGGCAACAAACGTGCTTTGCTGGATCGCGACATCGCCGCGATCGACGCGATGATGTGCGAACAACTCGACGCGGTGCTGCACTACGATCGGCTGCGGCGGCTGGAAGGAAGCTGGCGCGGTCTGGCCTGGCTGATCGATGGGATGGACCATGGCGCGCGGCTGAAGGTCAAACTGCTCAACGCATCCTGGCAGGAAATCTGCCGCGATCTGGAACGCGCCAGCGAGTTCGACCAGAGCCATTTGTTCCGCAAGGTCTACGAAGAAGAATTCGGCATGCCCGGCGGGGAACCGTACGGGCTGCTGATCGTCGATCACGAAATCCGCCACCGACCCACCGCCGCGGCGCGGACCGACGACATGGGGGCGCTGACGCACCTCGCCGGCATTTCCGCCGCCGCCTTCTGCCCGACGATACTGGGGGGGTCCCCGTCACTGCTGGAAGTCGACGATTTCGCCGACCTCGCGACGGTGATGGACATCGCCGGCCCGCTACGCAATCCGGACCACGCACGCTGGCGCAGTCTGACGGGACGCGCGGACACGAGATTTCTGGGGATCGCGATCCCGCGCCTGCTGGCCCGTGCGCCATGGGAAGACGACGGCACCCGCGCCGATGGCTTCAGATATAAGGAATACGCGCCAGAGGCGAAGGACCGCGTCTGGATGTGCGCCGCCTACGCCTTCGGTCAGGTGGTCGCGCGTGCCTTCGCGTCCAGCGCCTGGCCGGGCGATATCCGCGGCGCCGATCAGGACCGGCTGGGCGGCGGCCTGGTCGCCGACATGCCGATTGAACCGTTCCGGACCGATCCGGGGACGACATGGATTCGCAAATCGGTTGAGATTGTCTGGAACGATCGCCAGGAACGGGAATTGCTGGACGCGGGCCTGATCCCGCTCGCCGCGATCCCTTACGCCGACGAACTGGTTTTCGGCGCGGCCCGCAGCCCGCTGATCGCGCAACGATACACCGGCGCCAACGCCGAGGCGGCGAATGCCAACGCCAGACTTTCGACCCAGATCAATACGATCCTGTGTGCCTCCCGATTCGCGCACTATCTGAAAATGATGGGCCGCCAAATGGTCGGCTCGTTCAAAACGCCCGAGGAAATCGAGGACGTTCTGGACAGTTGGATCAAGAAATACGTCCGTAGCAACGCGCCCTACGAAACCCGCGCGCGTTACCCTCTGATCGGGGGAAAGGTTTCGGTATACGAACACCCAGGCAAACCCGGGAGCTACGGCTGCACCGTGCAGTTGCAACCGCACTACCAAATCGACGACGTCGCGGCGTCGTTCCAACTTGTAACCGATCTCGGCGGGCGATGACCCGCGAGGAGAACCCATGACCGAAAATACGCCGGCTGCCCTGTTTCGCGCGGGCAACCTGACCGAAGCCGTCGCCGCCGCGCAGGCGGCCGTCCGCAAGGCCCCCACCGATCTCGACGCCCGCGTGCTGCTGGCCGAATTGCTGATCTTCGCGGGTAACCCCGAACGGGCCGATGTCCTGCTCGACGCGGCCTCCACCATCGACCCCAGCACGGGGATCGTGGTCGCCGAATTCCGCCAGTTGATCCGTGCCGACATGGCGCGGCGCCAGTTGTTCCGCGACGGGCGCGTGCCCGAACTCCTGTCCGACCCGACGGAAGTGCAGCGCCTGCAACTCCAGGCGCTGGTCGCGCTGCGGGAAAACAACATGGAAGAAGCCGCCAAATGCGCCGCGGCGGCCGAAGAAGCCCGTCCACGCGCGGCCGGTTTCCATAACGACACGGCGATCGACGATTTCCGCGACGCCGACGACCTGATGGCCGGCACGATCGAGGTGCTGACCACCACCGGAAAATACTTCTGGATCCCGACCGAGCGCGTGATCTCAGCTGAGTTCCACCCGCCGAAGCGCCCGCGCGACCTGATCTGGCGCCGCGTGACCATGTCTGTGTCCGAGGGCCCCGACGGCGAGGTCTATGTCCCCGCCATCTACGCCGGCAGCGAGCCCACCACCGATCTGCTGCGTTTGGGCCGGGAAACCGACTGGACCGACCCCGACGCCGGACCTGTCAGAGGCATCGGCCAGCGCGTCTTCCTCGCGGGCGAAGAAGACATCGCGATCATGGAAATCGGCACGCTCCGGTTTGGCGCGTGAGCGGACGCGGCGGACCGGCCGGGCAGGCCAATGCGGTACGGGTGCAATTGCCGCTGCTCGAGCGGCTGATCGACGACGCCCCCGACCGCGAACGCGACCCGCCCGTGTCCGCCACCGAAGCGCTTCAGGCCTTGCGCCAGTCCGTGCGCAAGGAGTTGGAAGCACTGTTGAACGCCCGCCGCCGCTGGCGCAGCCCGCCCGCCGAACTGACCGAACTCGCGGGGTCTCCGATGGGGTTCGGCATTCCGGACTTCGCGGCCGGCGTGTTCAACAACCAGGGCGAACGCAACCGGCTCCGCCAGGAAGTCGAAACCACGATCCGCATGTTCGAACCTCGCTTCCTCTCGGTTCGCGTGATGCTGATCGACGAAGACCAGCGCCTCGACGCCGCGCTGCGGTTGCGCATCGAAGCCGTTCTGCACGCCGACCCGGCGCCGGAACAGGTGACTTTCGATACGATCATCGACACCGTCAACGATAACGTTCGTGTCCGCGCCGACGAGTCCATGTGATGTCCGATTCCCTGCTGCCTTATTACGATCACGAGCTGACCGCGATCCACCGCCTCGCCAACGAATTCGCCGAGGCCTATCCCAAAATCGCGGGACGGCTGCGGCTGTCGCCGGGCGGGGTCGACGATCCCCATGTCGCGCGGCTTTTGGACGGCGCGGCGTTCCTGGCGGCGCGCGTGCATCATCGGCTCGACGACGAATTCCCAGAACTGACCGACGCGCTGCTTGGCATGCTGTATCCGCATTATCTTTCGCCCGTGCCGTCTTGCATGGTGGCGAAACTGGACTGCTCGCCCGATCTCATGGGCTCGGACACACGTCCGCGTGGCACCGAATTCGACACCGAGCCGGTGCGCGGCGAGGCCCTGCGCTATCGGAGCACTTCGCCCGTCACACTCTGGCCCATCGAGGTCGAAAACATCCGCCTGACCGGCCTGCCGATCGTGGCCCCCGCCAATCCCGCCGCCGCGGGCGCGGTGGCCGCGCTGCGCATCACGCTGAAATGCATGGTGCCGGACGTGACCTTCAGCCAGCTCGGCGTCGACAAACTGCGCTTCTTTTTGCAGGGCCCCTCCAATCAAACCTTGCCGTTGTACGAGCTGTTGTGCGGCCACACGGTTTCGGTGGCTTTCGCCGAGTCCGCCACCGACGCGAACCCGACGATCGTGCCCGCCGCCTGCGTGCAACCCGCTGGGTTCGCCGACGACGAGGCTTTACTGCCCTGGTCTGCCCGCGGTTTCGCCGGATTCCGGCTGTTGACGGAATATTTCGCCTTCCCGGAAAAATTCCTGTTCGTCGACATCTCCGGTCTGGAACGCAAAACCCTGGCGGGCGCGGGCAACCGGCTGGAAATCTTCCTTTATCTCGACCGCGCCGTCACCGAGCTGGAGCGCACCGTCGGCCAGCCATCCATGGCGCTTGGCTGCGTGCCGCTGGTCAATCTGTTCTCCCGCCGCTGCGAACCGATCGCGATCTCGCATACCGAAACGGAATACCGGATTGTGCCGGACGCCCGCAGGCCGCATTTCGCGGAGGTCTGGGCCGTCGAGCAATTGCGCGAAACTCGCCAGGACGGCACCGAACGGCCGTGGCGTCCCTTCCATCGCCTGACCGAATCCGACACCGAGCCCGACACGCCCGGCGGCTTCTACCACACCGCCCGCCGCCAGGCCGCGCCCGGCGTGCCGGGCACCGAGGTCTTCATCGCCCCGCACGATCCCAACCTGGACCCGGACGCGCCTGGCGGGGCGATCCTTTCCGTGGACGCGACCTGCCTCAATCGCGACCTGCCGACCGACCTGCCCTACGGCGGCGGCCGGCCGTCGTTGCGGCTGGTCGAAGGCGCGGCATCGGTCGCCGCGATCGAGCCGGTAACGCCGCCGACCGGCACGCTTCGCCCGCCGCTGCGCGAACAGGGATTCTGGCGGTTGATTTCGCATTTGTCGCTGGGTCACCTCTCCGTCGCCGGCGGCACAGGCGGGGCGGATGCGCTGAAGGAGGTCCTGCGCCTCTATGCCTTCCGCGACACGCCGGAAATCGCCACCACCATCGAGGCTCTGACCGCCGTGACCTCGCAACCCGGCACCGCGCGCGCGCCGGGACGCATGGGCGCGTTCTGCCGCGGGCTGGACGTCACGCTGGAATTCGACTCCAGGGCCTGGCAGGTCGGCGGCCTTTATCTCCTGGCGAGCGTCCTCGAACGCTTCCTCGCGCTGCACGCGACCATCAACAGCTTCACGCGGACCAAGGCGGTCCTGCGCGGCCGGCCGGGCATCGCGGGCGCCTGGCCCGCCCGCGGCGGCACGCGCGTTCTGGCATGATACAACGGGCATGACACAACGTTCCCCGCTGGCGCTCCTGCGTAAGGAGCCGCGCCGTTTCGCCTTCGACGCGGCCATCCGCCTGCTGACGATCGCCCGGAAACAACCCGACCCGGCGGAGATCGCGCGCTTCCGCACCCCGGGCGGACTGACCTATCCGCCCGCCGATATCCTGGACATCCGGGGCGGCGGACCCGCCGATAAACTGCCGCCCGACGTGACCATCGGCATGATGGGCCTGACCGGCCCCTCCGGCGTTCTGCCCAGGCATTACTCTGACACCGTGGTGCAGGCGTCGCGCGCCCGGTCGTCGTCGCTGCACAGTTTCCTCGACCTGCTGGGACACCGCTTCGTCGCCTTCTTCGCCCGCGCCGGCGCCAAATACCGGCCCGCCCGCGCCGCCGACACCGCCGCCTTGAAGACCCCGCCGGCGCCCGATCCGATCGCCCAGATCCTGCTATCGCTGATGGGCTACGGCACCGCCCACCTGACCGAGCGCATGCTGATCCCGCGCGAAACGCTCCTGCACTACGCGGGCCTTTTCGCGATGCGCCCCCGCTCCGCCGAGCGTCTGGGCGCCCTTGTCTCCGACTGGCTGGGCATGCGGGTCGAGGTCGTCGAATTCGTCGGCGCGTGGCTCAGCCTGCCGCCCGACCAACGGACCCGCATCGGCGCCAACGGCCAGTTCAACCAACTCAGCGCGACCGCCGCCGCCGGCATACGGGCCTGGGATCCGCAGGCGCGAATCATTCTGCGCATCGGCCCGCTGGACCGGGCCGGCTTCGAACGCCTGCTGCCCGATCGCCTCGCGCTGCACCGGCTGGTTTCGCTGGTGCGTGCTTACGCCGGCTATGAAATCGGCTTCGCGATCAATCCGGTCCTGCGCGCGGACGCGGTGCCACCCCTGCGACTCTCCGCCGCCGAGGATCCGGCGCCACGTCTCGGCTGGAACACCTGGCTCGAACCGGTGGCGGGCGGGCGGCGGCGCGGCGGCGACGCCGGCGAGCCCATCTTCGACGCGGAAATCATCGAGGCACAACGCCTCTCGGAAAAGGACATGGCGGCATGAGCGGTTGGGGCGGCGGATACGTCACGGACATCCCATATTCCATCGGCTGGTATCGCAACCAGTCGCCGGTGCGGATGGCGATCGCGGCCGTTATCGGCGGCGCGGAAGCCCAGATCCCGACGGGCGACGACACGATCGCCATGCTCGAACTGGGCTGCGGGTACGGCCTGACCTCCCTGGCCCTCGCGGCCAGCAATCCCAACTGGAAAGTCTACGCGGTCGATTTCAACCCCGCCCATATCGCCGTCGCCCGCGAATGGGCGGCCGAGGCCGGCCTGACCAACATCACGTTCATCGAAGGCGACTTCTCGACCTGGGAGGACGATCCGGCGATGCGGGGGCTGCCGGCGATGGATTTCGTCACCCTGCACGGGATCTGGACCTGGATCCCGCCTGTCGCGCAAGCCGGGATCGTCCGCCTGCTGGCGGCGAAGGTCCGGCCCGGCGGCCTCGTTCATATCAGCTACAACGCCATCTCCGGCTGGACCGAAATGATCCCGGTCGCGCGCCTGATCCGCGAAGCCGGGCGCCGCGCCGGCGGCGCCAGCGACCATCGCGCCAGCGAAGGCATGAAACTCGTCCGCGAACTCATCGCGGCCGACGCGCATAGCCTCGCAGGCAACAGGACCGTGTCCAGCCGCATGGAGATGCTGGGGGAAGCCAACACCACCTACCTCGCCCATGAATTCATGAATGAACACTGGGCGCCCGTTTTCCTGTCCGATCTGCAGGAAACCCTTGCCGGCGCCAAGCTGGAATGGGTTGCCGCCAGCGAAATGACGGAAAACTTCCCCGAACTGGTCATGAGCGAAAAGCAGCGGGAGATCTTTCACCGCTACCCCGATCGCATGATGCAGGAACTGGTCAAAGACCTCTGCACGCCCCGGTCCCTCCGCAGCGACATCTTCGTGCGCGGCGCGAACCGGATCCGCCCGCACGAGCGCACGCAAATCCTGATGGATGTCGCCCTGGCCCTGGTCAAACCGCCCGGCGACCTCCCCAAAACCCTGAACGTCGCGGCCGGGCAGGCGGAACTCAATCCGGAATTTTACGAACCGATCGTGCGCGCGCTCAGCACCCGCCCCTGGCGCGTCCGCGATCTGCTCGCTTTGCCGAATGTCATTGGCCGCCGCGACAATCCCGCCGAACTCATCGCCATTCTGTCGGGCGCCGACATGGTCGAACCGGCGATCCGGCCGATGACCGCGCCTGGCGCGGAAGCCATCCGATTCAATATGGTCACCGCCCGCCGGTTGATCCGCAAAGGCGCGTCGAACAGCATGGTCGCCCTCGCCTGCCGCCCGACCGGCATGCCGATCGCCACGCCGCTGGTCGGACTGGCGCTGGTCTATCATTACGAAAACGGGATCACCGACGTCGAAGGGTTACTTGAGGCCATCGAACCGCCCGAAGATCGAATCGACGACGCGCGCAAGGTCGTTATCGCATTTCTGGAACGGCACCTGCCGGCCTGGCGCCTCGCCGGCGCCGTCTGATCCCCGCCACGCCGGCGCGGGCGCCAATCGCCTTGGCGCCCGCGCCGCCCGCCTCTCAACACCTCCATGGCACCCGGCGAGATCCAAGACGTCGCCGGAATCCGCCCGTTCCAGGTACCGCGAACCATGAAAACCGCCCATGCCGTCTTCCGGCGGCATGGCCAGAGGCCGGTCTTCGGCCGCCCCGACCATTTCCGTCTCGCATCCCGAAAAAAAAGATTGTCACGGGCACTTGGATTCCGCACCGAGAGTATTTGATTTTGGGCACGGAGCACCCTATTATCCAACTCACCAAGATTTATTCCATGCCGATCAAGGAGGTTTTACCATGCGCGGGTTCATGAAGCCCATTGCCGCCGTTCCCTTCGCCATGCTGGCGTCGTTGGGATTGAGCGGGACCGCGTCGGCCCAGCAATCGGCCGACCAAATCATCTCGGCGTTGAAGCCCAGTGGCAACCTCGCCTCCGGCTCCACCCGAGGCATCAAGCTCGGCGGCGGCGCCGCGCCGCAGGCCGCGCCCGCCCCGGTGGCTCGCCCGGTTTCCGTCGCGCCGTCGGCGCCACGGGTGGAACGCCAGGCACCCGCCCGGCCGGCTCCCGTCGCCGCGGAACCCGTCTCCGGGCCATCGGTGAACCTAACGGTCAACTTCCCGAGCGGTTCCTCCGACCTCACGCCCGCCGCTCGCGCCTCCCTCGATGCCCTGGGCAAAGCCCTCTCGTCCAGCGAACTGGCGAACTTCCGCTTCCGGATCGAAGGCCACACCGACAACGTGGGCTCGCGCGACGAAAACCTCGCGCTGTCGCAGCGCCGCGCGGAAGCCGTCGTGGCCTATCTCACCAGCCAGTACAGCGTCCAGGCCGGACGGCTCCAGGCAGCCGGGATGGGTCAGGAACGCCCGGTCGTTGAAACGGCCCCGCAAACCCCGGAAGCGCGCAACCGGCGTGTCCAGGTGATCAACCTCGGCACCTAAAGCACGAACAGGGAATACACCGAAACGACGCGCGGGCCCGGCCCGCGCGTTTTTTTGCGATCTGGCGGATTGCCTCATGTGTCTCGCCCACTGATATCGCGCTTGCCCTCCCACGGCACGTAAGGCATCCTCAGCGCGTTCAATCGCGCTCCGATTCTCGCCGCCACGCGAAGTGGCCGCGCAAACGTCCAACAGGAATCCAGGCCTCAACCATGCTCATGACGATGCCAGGATGCCGGCCCCAATAGACGAAGACGCCACCATCCGGGTGGCACCGTCCGCGAATCCGGCGAGCGCGCGCCCCGTGGAAGCCGCCGCCGCGAACAGCCCGCCAGCCGCGCCTCCCGCCGCCGCGCCGGGCCCGGCCCAGAAAACGAACCGCGCGGTACCGATTGCCGCTGCCGTGCTCCTGACCATGGGCGCGGGCGCCGGCTGGTTCTTGTGGCCGGCCGCCACGCCGACCCGCTCTCCCGATGCCGCGCCCCTTCCCGCCTCGCCAGGTCCGCTCGCGCTCCAGACCCCGCCCGCCGGACCGCAATCGCCGCCCATCGCCGAGCCCCCCACGCCAACACCAGCGACCGGAAACCCAACGCCACCGTCCGTCGCGGAAAATCCTGGATCGCCGCCAATGCAAGGCCGGCCCAGTCCGGCATGGCCGCGAGATTTCCAAATTGAGATCGCCGACGAACAGCGCATCCGCGATCATCGGGTTCCCGCTGCCGGCCCCTCCTTGTCGGTCTTCCGCTTCGCGCCCAATCCGCGAGTCCTGGTTCTGGTGTTCGCGTCGTTGCGCGAACAAGGCAACATGCTGAACCGCGCGGCCGCCTTCGTGGAAAAGGCCAACCAGCCGCATGACCGGGTGCTCACCGATCCGGAACTGGACGCCGCCATCCGCGCCGGCGGCGATACCGTCGAGACATTCTATTATGGCCACGATTATGGCGCGCCGGATTTGACTCGTTTTTTCGCGCTCGCCGATCGAGCCAGTGTGCGGCTGACCGAAGAGGAGGAAGCGCTACGCCGCCTGCTGGCCCGGGAACGATGGTTCGAGCCCAACGCGATTGGCGGGCTCCTGTCCATTCCCCAGATCGGCGCCGATTCGCACGTCACGCCGGACGCGCGCGCCGCGATCCTGCACCACGAATTGTCGCACGGCGAATATTTCACCAACCCCGCTTACGCGGCCTTCGTCCGGAAGTTCTGGAACCAAACTCTGACAGCGGGCGAGCGCGATCGCATGCGGCGCTTTTTGCTCTCGCTGGGCTACGAGCCGGGGCTGGAGCATGTCGTGGAGAATGAAGCCCAGGCCTATTTGATGTTCACGGAAAGCGCGGATTTCTTCACGCCGGAGATGGTTGGCATGACTAAGGCGCGGCTGACCGAATTGCGTAACACCTTTTACCGGGCCATGCCGGCAGGGTGGTTACGCGACGATCTGGGCGGCGCCATCGCCGCCGCCACGAAGCGGCACTGACGCGGTTTATTTCAACCGCGTTTCAATGGGCATGGCCGTCGCGGTGATGCGCGCGCCGCGCGCTTTCGCCGCTTCCACGGCTTTTTTCAGATCCGCCAAATAGGTCACCGCCTTTTCCACGTTCGCGGTCCGGGGACGGTCGAACAGCGCGTCCTCCGACATCACCGCGATGATCAGATCGGTTCCATAGGGTTCGTCGACCTGCCAGCCGCGATTGTTCGGGCCTGGCTCGCCCAGCGTGACCTGTTCCCCGGGTTCGAAGGTTCTGGGCCGATCCGCGGCCAGACGCTCCTTCGGATCGCCGAGTTGCGGATACAGATGCTGCACGTTGCCTTCGCGGTCGATGTAATCCACATGCAGTTCGCCCCGGAAGTCGCCCATGGTCAGGCGCGGGCGGATATACTCGTCCTTTGGCAACCAGGCTGGATCGCCGGCGAGCCGCAGGGTCAGGCGAGCACCGGTCTCGCCGAAAGTTTTGGCGATGGGACGGAGCGTATCGATCCAGGCGCAGAAGACCTGATCGACCTGCCGGACCCGCGGATTGGGCGACGGGCGCCCCAGGTTCACGCCACCGATTTTCTGGCGGATCGCGTCGATCGCGGACTTTCCACCGGTGCCGGTCAGCAACGCCAGGCCATCGCGCACATCGCCGTCGAACAAGGAGCACGAAAGCCGCTCGAGGTAGCCCGCGATGTCGCGCCGCGCGAGGTCCGCCATTTCGGCGGGCGTGGGTGGCGGCGGCACAACCGCGACCGGCGGGTTCGTGGGCGGTGGCTGCACCACAGGGGGTGGGACGACGGGCGGTTGAACCACGACCGGCGGCGACGAAACGGGCGGCTGGGTCACCGGTGGCTGCGTTACGGGCGGCTGAGCCACCGATGGCTGCGTTACCGGCGGCTGCGTCACCGGCGGTTGGCCAACGATCGGCGGTGACGGCTGCGGTTGCGGCTTTGGCGTTGGGCCGGGCGCGAGCAGGAAATACCCAAGCCCCCCCAGGATCGCGAGGCCTCCGGCCCCCGCACCAAGGATCAATGGCAGCTTCGATGACTGCCCCGCCGTGTTCGCCCCCGCTGTGGGACGTGGGGGCGGCGGCGGAATCACCGCCGAGGCGATCGACGCGACCGACATGTTCGACGCAGGTCCCGCCGCGACGGGCGCGGGCGACGACATCATGGTCGCGTCGGCGTCGGGTTCGTCCGGCGCGGCACCCGCCGCCGGACCGTTCATCGCGACGCGAATCGCCGCCATGAAGTCCGCCGCCGAGGCGAAACGATCCTCCGGCCGCTTCGCCATCGCCTTTTTCACCACGCCGTCGAAAGGTCTCGGCGCGGTCACGGAAATCTGCGATGGCGACGGCGCTTCGGTGTTCAGCGCCTTATGCATGATCGCCGACATGCTGCCTTCGAACGGCCGCTCGCCGGTCAGCAATTGGTACAACAATACGCCCGACGAGTAGATGTCGGACCGCGAATCGACGACCTGGCCCATGAACTGTTCGGGCGACATATAAGCCGGCGTCCCCAGCACCGTCCCGGCCTGAGTCATCGACGAACTCTCGATGCGCGCGATGCCGAAATCCGCGATCTTCGCCTGCCCGCCCTTTGTCAGCATCAGGTTCGCGGGTTTGATATCGCGGTGCACGACGCCGCGTTCGTGACTGAACTGCAACCCCGCGAGCAGGTCTTCCATGATTTGCGCGATCGTCGTCAGCGGGAACCGTTCTTTCTTGTCCAAAAGGTTCTTCAGCGACGGCCCGTCGACATATTCCATGACGATGTAGGCGAGGTCCTTGGTCTCGCCATAATCGAACACGCCGACGATGTTGGGATGTGTCAGCCGCCCGGCGGCCTGCGCCTCACGCCGGAACCGCGCGATTTCCTCGGCGGTTTCCTCGTCCGCTTCTTCCGGCAGGCGGACGGTCTTGATCGCGACGATCCGTTCGATGACCGGATCGAATCCTTCGTAGACGGTCCCCATGGCGCCTTTTCCGAGCGTGCGCCTGATCGCGTATTTACCAAGGGTTTCGACCGCCTGGGACATTCCTGGTTTCCGAACAGTTTGAGTGCGGTGTTCTTACCCCATGTTATAGCCGGGACGAAACAGTACTCCTGCCGCCCGTTTCGCCGCCTTCGCCGATCACCGCGAACGGCGCCCAGAAAAATGGGTGCGCGATGTCCGGGGACAGGTCGCCGGTGGACGCTTTGGCCAGCAATTTCAACTGCGCGTCGCGAATTGCCCCGGTGACGCCCTGCCCAGGGTTCTCCTTCATCCCGTTGATGGTGAGGACGACGAGGAGGGCGGCGATCTGGTCGTTCACTTCCCAATGGGTCACCAGCAACGACCGGGCCTTCGCGAAGAAGAAAGACCGCGCGAGGCCCGAGAGGCTTTCGCCGGCGCCGCCGCCTGGGCCGCCCGAGTTACAGGCCGACAGGATCACCAAGTTCGCGTCGAGGTCGAGGCCGAGCAGACGCGACGCGCCCAGCAAAGCGCCCTTCGCGTCGGGCGCGCCGGGCGGCGGCGAGGTCACGATCGCCGCCTCGGTCTGGCAGTTCAGGTCCGTCGGCAGCAGCGCGTGGGCCGCGAAGTGCAGGATCTTGTAGTCCTTGAGGGGAGTCTTCATCACCTGATCGGAGGTGAAGGAATCGGCCAGCAACGTATCCGCCGGCGCCGCGTTCAACACCGAGCGCGCCGTTTCCAGTTCCTTGATCGCACCCGGCAAGGGCGGCAGCGAGGCCAGCAGCCGTCCGCTGTTACCGCAAGGTCCGGTCGGGAAGCTGCGTTGCGCCTGGGCGATGCTGACCGGCTTGAAAGCACCGAAGCCAAACCACTGTTTCGTCGCGGCCGAGTTGTTCGCGACCTTGCGCAGGCTGACGAAGTTCGTCGCCGCCGGCACATGGGTGATGGTCGCCTGTCGCACCAGCCACGGCGCCGTCGCCAGCTTGTCGGGCTCGGCCGGTCCGGTCAGCAACACCTCGAACGGAATCGACAGCAACGGACCGGTCGGCGCGATGACCAGCGACGTCGCACCCACCAGCTTCGGCGCCAGTCCGCCCAGCGTCAGCGCATAGAGTTCGCGTGTCTTTTCGATGTCGAAGACCGGCAAAGAGGTGGGCTGCGTCTTTTCAATGCTCGCCCGCACCGCCTTGACCAACGGCCCAATGCGCGCGGAGCCCCCGTCGATCCGGGAGATTGAGATGGATCCATCGCGCAGGACGAACGTCCAGCCGCTGTCCTTGCTGAGGAACAAAGCGACGAAGGCCTCATTCGGACGCAGCGTGGCGAAGATTCGGCTGGCCGGCACGACGTCCTGAACGAGCTGTTCGTAGTTTGGCGACAGCTCGCGCACACGTTTGTCGGCCTGTGCCAGTTCCGCCTGGCGCTGATCCGCCTGTTGTTGCAACAACGTGACCTGCTCGGCCGCCCGCCCGGCGGCGCCCTGGCCGATCGTATCGAGCGCGCGGTAAATACGGTCGATGTCGCGTTTCAGGTCGTCCCGAAGTTTCAGGGCCTTGCCGATTTCCGGATCGCGGGCGTTTTCCGCCAGCGAGGCGCTGGCCTGCGCGATCTGACGGCTGGTGATGGTGCCCTGCGCGACCTGCGCGGCCAGGAACATATCCGCCAGCCCGCCGCCCAAAAGTCCGCCGCCCGAGGCATAGGCATCGAGGCAGGGCGCCATGAGATCGGGCGAGGTCCCCGACCCGATCGCGATCAGGGTCTTGACCGCGCGTTTGCAACTCGACAGCGCCGCGCCCGGCCGTCCCGCCCGCATCAACTGCCCGCCAAGGATCAACCCCGCCTCGGCCGACGGTTTCGTGCCGGGCAAGGCCACGTCGAAGGCGTCGTCGGATCGGGTCAGATCGTTCAACGCCTGTTCCTGGCGTGTCTCCTGGCCCGAGGCCGTCACCCCGGACGTCCGCAGCACCCGTGCGAACACGCTCGGACGGCCAAGATCGTTCCCGGATGCGATGCGCGCGGCATAGGATGTCAGCGAACCCGCTTCCTCGGCGCGGCCCAGATCCCGCAGCGCGATCGCGCGGTAACGCAGAACCTCGATCAAGCCGAGCAACGCCGGCTGGACCGCCGGGTCGGTGTTCAGCAGGCGGAAGCTGTTGGCGCTCTTGCCCCGCTCACCGGCGTTGGCATCGAAACGATTGCGCGATGGGGGCTGCGACGGGGGACGGCTCAGCGCCTCGTTCGGAATCAGCGCGGTATAGGACACCTGCGCCGCGGCCAGCAGCGCCTCGGCGTCCTGAGGCTTCTTCTGGATCAGCATATGCACGCCGCGATAATGCAGCAGACGCGCTTTCAGGCCTCGATCGGCGGAGGTCCGCAGCACGCGCTCCGCCTCCGCGAACTGCGCCTCCGCCTGCGGGGTCTGTCCGGAACTGGACAATTGCAACGCGAGCGACATCATCGGCAGCGCCAGCCTGGGCGAGTCGTTGCCAAAGGCGCGCCGCTGCTCGGCCAGCGCGTCGCGGAACCGCGACTCCGCCTCCGCCGGCCGTCCAGCCAGATTGGCGCGCGTCCCCTCCGCCATCAGCTTTTCGAACGCTTTGCTCTCCGTGGCCGCGGCCCCCGGCGCTTGCGCCTCGACCCTGTAGTCCGACGCGGCGGGCCGGTCGCACCCGGCCAGCAGCGGAACCAGGGCGGTCAACGCGGAAAGCAGGATGCGCATGTCAATAAACCTCGTCCGAAGAGAGCGGCAGGAGCAAATCGTCGTCGTCGCCAGGCGGCGCGGCGGAGCCAAACGTCAGGTCGCGCAGCGGACTGACGGCCGGAATACCCTGCGTGGTCAGCAACACGCAGTTGACCGAGGCGATCGGACACCCGTTGACCTGGAACGCCGCGTTGGTGCTGGGCACAATATGCGCCGCGCCCGCCGCCGCGTTTCCAATCAGGTTCGACACCGATCCGTTCAGCGCCACACTCGCCCCTTGGGCCGAGGCGACGACGTCGAGATCGGCGACATTGATCAGACCCGTGGCCTTCGCGTTCTGGCCCAAGGTCATGATCAACCAGGTGTTCGGTGCGGCGAGACCGCCCACGTTGCCGAACTCGATGGCGCCCGTCGATTCGATCCGCAACGTGCTGGGCGTGCCCGTCACCGTCAGCAATCCCGACTGAACGAACTGAGACGACCTGATGAAGAACCCGCGCCGCGTGACCGCGGCCGTCGGCAACTGCGTCTCCGTCAACGCGCCCTGACCCGGCCGCTTGTCGCCCGAGGTAACGATCGTCGTGTTCGCGAGGATGTTCAGTGCCGCGCCCGGCACATCCACGGTCCCGAGTGGCGCGGAGATCTGGCCAGCCAAGGTCACCGGACCGGACGCCTCGAACGACAAGGTGGTGCCCGCCGAAATCGCGCTCGTGTTGGCAAGGGTCAACTTGCCGCCGGCGGAGACCGACAGCTTGCCGCCGGCGGTCACGGCGCCGGGCATCGCCACATCGCCCGCCCCGATCACCGACACGTCGCCATTGCCATTCACCGTACCGGGGATCGAGGTATTGCCGGTATTGTCGATGGCGATGGTGCCGGTTGTCGTCAACGGACCGTTGACCGTTAGGCTGGTCCCATTGTTCAGCGCGAAACTCGCCGCCGCGAAAGTGCCAATGTTGGATATCCGGTTGGCCGTTTTGATGGCCGGGGTCAAATTCGTGGCGCCGGTCGAACTGCCGGACAAGGTCCCCGCGATCAGCACGCCCGTCTCCGAAATCGTCCCGCCGCTCGCCACCAGCCGAACCGTGCCCGCGCCGCCGTCGGTCACCTGACCGGGGATCGAGATATTGACCGCGGTCAACACGATCGCCGGCGCCGACAGCAGTCCGGAGACGGCAATCGACGGGCCATTCAACGCCACCGTGCCGGCCGACAAAGGTCCGGCGACATCGAGGAGAACGGTATCGGACAATCGGAAATCGCCCCCGGTCACCGCGAACGAACCCACCGAGGCGACCGTGTTCGAACCAGCGGTGAGATCCACCGTTTTGGTCACGCCACGCGCGCTGCGCAGGGTGCCGGACGCGGCGATCTGACCTCCCGCCGCCTGCGTCACGCCATTGCCCACCGCCGAGATATCCACCACCGGCGCCTTCAACGAACTCGCCGCCCCCAGGCCGATACCGCCCGAACCCGCGTTCAGAAACGCCGTACCGGTGGCGGCGATACCGCCCGTGACCGCGATGGTACCGGTATTGATGTTCGACGTGTTGTTGTCGATCGAAACATTGACCGCGCTCACCGGTCCGGCGACGGTCAAAAGGCCGGTGTTACCGTCGTCGACCAACAGGAAGTTCGCGCCGGCCACCCCGAAGCTTCCCAGCGTTGCGACATTGTTCAACGTGCCGTTCAAGGCCACGGCACCCGTCGAGCCGGACCCACCGCGCAACGTCGTCGCGACGATCTTGCCGCCGGCGGCCTGCGTGATCTTGCTGTTCCCGGTCGTCGAGACATCGACCGTCGCGCCCGACACCGTGCTGGCGGCGCCGAGCGACAGCCCGCCGGCCCCGGCGATCAGGGTCGCCAGGTTTATGGCGCCCACACTGCCGGACACCCCGATCGTCGGGCCATCCACCGAAATCGTGCCCGCCGTCAGTTTTCCGGCCAGATCGACCGAACCCGTGTTCTTCAGCAGGAAATCGCCCGACGTCACCGCGAAGGTTCCGACGGAGGCGATGGTGTTCGACCCCGCCCGCAGATCCACGGTTTTGGTCACCCCACCCGCGCTCCGCAGCACCGAGGACGCCGCGACCTGTCCGCCCGCCGCCTGCGTCACCCCGCCATCCGCCGCCGACAGGTCGATCGTCGCGCCGGTCAACGTACCCGTGGCGCCGAGCGAAATCCCGCCCGAGCCCGCGTTCAGCACCAGCGACACCGTGGCGCCGACGCTGCCGGTTACCTCGATCGTACCCGTATTCACGCCGCTCCCACTGTCGGAAATCGCGATATTCGGCGCCGTTACCGGCCCCGAAACGGTCAGCTTGCCCTTGTTGCCGTCGTCGACCAGGAGAAAATCTCCGCCGGTCGTCGCGAACGCGCCGAGCCCCGCGACATTCACCAGCCCCGCCGCCAGATTGACGTTGCCCACAACGCCCTTGCCGCTGGTCAACAGCGCGTTCGCCACGAGCGTGGCGCCGGCTTTCATGTCCACGCCGCCGCCGGTCGTCGAGAGATCGACCGTGGCGCCGGACACAATGCCGGTCGGGGTCAGAACGATCCCGCCGGAACCCGCGTTCAACACCAGCGATGTCGTGGCGCCGACGCTGCCGGTCACCGCGATCGTGCCGGTGTTCGCACCGGTCGCGTTATCCGAAATCGAGACATTCGCCGCCGTCGCCGCGCCCGACACCGTCAGAACCCCGGTGTTGCCGTCGTCCACGAACGAGAAATCGCCGGACGAAACCGCGAACGCCCCGAGCGTGCCGACATTGTTCGCCGTGCTGGTCAGCGCGGTCGCGCCGGACGCGCCAGACCCGCTGCGCAAGGTCGTCGCGACGATCTTGCC